>JBJMGR010000041.1:0-10051 GCA_045807805.1 Pyrinomonadaceae bacterium
CGCGGAGATGGCCGTGCGCTCCTGGGTCGGCGAGGCGATGGTCTACCGCACGCTCGGCCTCATCGAGGGCGCTATCAACGCGACCTCCGACTCTTCAGACCCCGAGTCGAAGCTGCGCGCGATTGAGGAGTATGCGGTCGAGTGCTCGGCGATAAAGGTCACGCTCTCGGAGTACTGCGACTTCGTCGCCGACGAGATGGTTCAGGTTTACGGCGGCTACGGCTACTCGGCCGACTACCCGGCCGAGCGGGCATACCGCGACTCGCGCATCAACCGCATCTTCGAGGGCACGAACGAGATCAACCGCATGCTCATCCCCGGCATGCTCATGCGCCGCGCGATGGCGGGCAAACTCGCGCTCTTGCAGGCCGCGCAAGGCTTGATGGACGAGATACTGTCGCCCTCCGTTCCTTCGTTCGACGAAGAGGAGGAGGTGCTCGCGCCGGAGTTGAAGCTCGCGCGCAACGCGAAGAAGGTCGCGCTGATGGTCTTGGGCACGGCCGCTCAGAAGTACATGACGGCGCTCGCCGAAGAGCAGGAGGTTCTGCTCGGCGCGTCCGACATCATCATGGACGTTTACGCGATGGAGTCGGCGATACTTCGCGCGCGCAAACTCGCCGCCGCGCAGGGCGAAGAGCAGTCGGCGCTCAATCTCGACATGGTTCGAGTCTTCTGCAACGACGCCGCAGCACGCGTCGAGGCGCAGGCGCGCGACACGCTCGCCGCGATCACGGAAGGCGACGAGCTTCGCACGCTTCTCGCGGCGCTCAAGCGCTTCACCAGGTACACGCCCATGAACACCGTCTCGGCGCGCCGACGCATCGCCGACGCGATGATAAAGGCGAACCGCTACGTCTATTAGGGAGCGGTGAGCGGTCAGCTTTCAGCTCTCAGCTTTAAGCCTTTCGCGTCCTTCACGTCTGCTTTGCGTCCTTTGCGGTTAAGTCGACATGTCTAACCGCAAAGGAGGCGGAGTAGTCGTAGAGAGCGCGAAGGAGGTAAAGTTGATCATCCCCCAAAGGATTAAAGCTGAAGGCTGACCGCTCGCTGCTGACCGCTTATGAAGATCGTTTCCATCTCGCTTCCGACTCCCTTCTACGTTGGGCCTGTGAACGTCTACCTCATCGCGGAGGAGCCTCTGACGCTCATAGACACCGGGCCGAAGACGAAGGAGGCTTTAGAGGCTCTGAAGGAGGGTCTACGCAGGGCGCGCGTGCGCGTCTCCGACTTGAAGCGCATCGTGCTCACGCACTCGCACGAGGATCACTGCGGGCTAGCGAAGTCTCTGAGAGATGAAGCAAAGGACGCGGAAGTCTTCGTACACGGTTGGGAGACGGGCCATCGCAAGGGCCGTCTCGAATACGAAGAGCATCGCACTCTCTTAGAGCGCGCCGGAGTGCCAGCCGAAGAGGTCTCGGAGATGCGTCGCATGTACGAGGGCGTGCGCGCTTTCGCAGACGCCTTGGAAGACCACGAGCACGCGGAACTCTTGGACGACGAAGAGATGAAGTTCGAGCGTGGAGCCCTGCGCGTCGTACACACGCCCGGCCACACGCCCGGCTCCTGCTCATTCCTGCGAGAGGCCGACCGAACGATTATCGCGGGCGACTGCGTCCTCAAGCGCATCACGCCCAACCCTGTGCTCTCGCCCGACCCCGTTGACCCGACGCGCCGCTTTCGTTCGCTCGCCGAATATCTCGTGAGCCTCGCGCGCCTACGCTCGCTCCATCCCACGCTCGTCTACGGCGGCCACGGCGACGAAGTCCACGACTACGAAGAACTCTTCCACCGCTACCTGCGCTCAATCAACGAACGACAGACGGAAGTTATCCGCCTCATCCCCAAAGCGGGCGCGACCGCGTGGGACATCTCTCTTCAACTCTTCCCCGGCGCGGGCGACGTACACCGCTTCCTCGCCGTCTCCGAATCGGTCGCACACCTCGACCTCGCACACTCCGAAAACCGCCTCGCCCTCGAACTCTCAAGCGAAGGCCGCGAAGTCTACCGCCGTCCCTGAACTCTTCGACGAGAGCCGCTCGCGCTGCTTCCTTAAATGCCGTAGGAGGTGAAGCCACCGTCTACGGCGATGCATTGGCCTGTGACGTAGGAGGCGGCAGGGAGTGAGAGGAAGGCTACAACCGCTGCGACTTCGCGCGGCTCGCCTACGCGGCGCATGGGCGTGCGAGAGATGACGCGCGCGAGACGTTCGGGGTCTGAGAGCACGGGCTCTACGAGCGGCGTCTTTATGTACCAGGGCGCGACCGCGTTGACGCGCACGCGCGCTTCGGCCCACTCGACGGCGAGGCTTCGCGTCATCTGAAGCATCGCGGCCTTGCTCATCGCGTAGGGCGTGCCCGTGCTCGTGTGCGTGAGCCCGGAGACGGACGCGACGTTGACGACCGAAGCGTCTCCCGCGCGCGAGGCCGCCGACTTAAGTAGTGGATAGGCTGCGCGCGTCAACTCGAAGGCTGAAGTGAGGTTGGTCGAGATGATTCGCTCGTACTCCTGCGTCGTGAACTCGATTGCGGGCTTGCGCACGTTGACGCCGACGTTGTTGACGAGTACGTCCAAGCCCTCTCCCATCTCTTCAATGTCGCGAAGGACTCGCGCGCGCCCTTCTGCCGTCGAGAGGTCTGCCGCGATGCCTCGCACATGCCCGCCGCCCTCGCGCATGCGCGCGACCTGTGATTCGAGCCGCGCCTCGTCGCGCGCGACCGCCACGACCGACGCGCCGAGTCTCAGAAACTCTTCCGCGACCGCCAAGCCAATCCCCGAACTCCCGCCCGTCACGAGCGCCGTTCTCCCCTCAAGACTCCAAAGCTTCGCAGCCTCAACCTTAGTCTCGGACAATCTCTGGACACCTCCCGCGCAAGTCTCTTCGTGAAAGGATAGAGGCTAAGCGCTCAATAGAAAAGGCGGGACGCTGGAAGACGAATCGAAGGAGAGACAAGCGATTCGTCGTACCAAGTCCCGCACCGTTTTACGCCGCGAGGCGAAGGCTTAAGCGGAAGAGGCCGTGGAGGATTTGCGCGGGGTGGGACGCTTGCGGTCGTCCCTGCGTTTGCCGCCGACCTTCTCGTACTGGTTGCTGTTCCTCCCGTACTTGGCGGCGACGCCCGCCAGAACCCTGTCGTTGTAGTCCAGCAGCAGCTTCTCCGAGTCGGCGAGGATGTTCGCCTTCTCGTCCACGAGCGAGAGCGCTTCGTTGTAGTCGTCGAGCTTCCGTCGAGTCTCCGCGACCGCGGCATCGAAGGAGGCGGAGGTCAGCCCGCCCCCGAAGTCCTCCGGCCCAATCGAGCGCAGGCCCGCCGCACGCACAGACGCCTTCTCCAAAACCTTAGAGGTTCGCTTCAAACGTCCCATACTCTTCTACCTCCTGAGTTGTGAGTGTCATGAATTGTCCGCGAGGTGGCAGGCCGCGAAGTATACGCCTTCCAAACAAAATTTCAAGCACTATTTTCAACCCCACACACTAACGGTCGGCCTGACCGTGAGAGAGGACATTTCAACTCCCTAAACGTACTTGCTTACGACTAACCTCTTACCCCGCACAGCCCGAATCAAACAAAGGAACGACAACCCATCACAAAGGAACACGTACCCACCCTAAAGATATATCAACCCGTTATAAACAAACGGATACCAGTTCCTTTATAACGGGTGAGTAAAACATGAAAACAGGTACGCGTTCCCTTATTCCCGGTAAGCATTCCTTTGCAACACACAGGCATTACAAAGAAAAGGAAGCAAATTCTTTAGTGAGACATCCACAGTACAAAGAAACATTCACGCATTACAGATAAATGTCCGACCGGAACAGAGGAAGAAGCGCGCCCGACTCTTAACTCCTTGCCCGTACATCCTTAACGAAAGCACGTCCCTCGATAACGTCTGCTCGTCTGACTCGAACACAATGGCTCACCCTCGTTAGGCACGCCGCAACTTAAGTAACATCACTCCCCGCCTCTTCTACATTCTCCCGCTGCGAAGAGTCCTCTCCGATTCCCGCCAATTTAAAAATGGCTTGCTTTTGTTCATCACTCTCGAATATCGCACCCTCAAGATATGCCCCTCTAAATTTTGTTTTGTCGTCAAACACGACGCTCCTAAGATTAGCTCCGCTGAGGTTTGCCCCCTCAAGGTCTGCGTTGCGGAGGTATGCGCCGTGGAGGTCTGCGTTTATAAGGGACGCGCTCTGAAGTTGGCACTGGTTGAAGCTTGCTCCGCTGAGATTTGCCTCATCCAGTATCGCAGAGCGAAGGTCTGCCTTGAAGAGAACTGCGTAACTAAGGTCTGCCCCATTCAGCTTAGCCGAACTTAGATTTGCCAAGCCAAGATCTGTCGCCCGAAGGTTCGTCCCGTCAAGGGTTGCCGAAAAAAAATCCCTTAGCGCTAATCTCTGCTTCTCTAAGTTTAATAACCCCAGATGACGCAAGATGAGTGGGTACGTCTCAGTGCGTTGGCCTACTAAGCGGGCAAGTAGTTCACCGAATGAAACATCTTCGGAATGGGGCCACGCAATGTTCGATAGTCTCCCGGTTACGAGGGCGCAGGCGTGCAGCACGACCAGCAACGCTTCTTCGGCGTTGCGCGCCTGACGAGACATCTTCTTGAAGTTAGTAAGGGCGACTGATTCCATCGGCAGGCCGTTACGTAACTCGAATCCGATCAAGTCGCAAAGCGTCCGCTGCCAGTTTGAAGCGGTCTCCCCTCCTGCGATGCGGGCTTCGTTCGCGATGAACTTGAAGAGATAGTTATCGAGAGGCGACGGGCCGCACAGTCTTATCCAGCGAACCAAAGCCGCGCGCTCGTCCCAACCCTTGTCAACGTTGTCGCGGTGGCGTTCTAACTCTTCGTGCATATCTTGGAGAAGACGCACGATGCGTTTGGCCGTGAGATATTCGCCGAAGCTCTTGTGTGTGAACTCGAAAGTCTTGTCGCCCGACTCGCGCGCACCCGCGCGTCGGAAGTAGAAGGCCATGAGTAGGCGCGTGATGCCTTTGTCCGTGCCTTCCTCGAACATATTCATGAGGCTGGCCGCGCCGCTGCTCTCCGTGTGGCCTTTAATCTCTTCGACGGTCGTGGTGCGCCCGTCGCCGTGCCAGGCGGCGACAGCTATCTCTTCAAGCCAGCGGACGAACTTCTCTTCGGACACACCCTGCAAAGCAGGGTGACTGCCTTCGCCCCATCCGCGTTCGTAGACAGCCTTTAACAAGTCCCGATAGATGACGTTCAGGTTAGTCTCCGTCGCTAAGTTCACTTCGCCGCGCGTGTGGCTGAGGGCAACGAGATAGTTTAGAAGGGGCTGCGAAGTGATCTCTGAAAGTTCGTCCCTGTTCAACTCTTGCGGCAAGCCTTCGTAGGTATGACCGCTTACCTTGCCGTAGTTCGACCACCATTGTTGGCGTTGGTCTTCGGCGAGAAGGGTTTGAGCGTCGGTATATTCCTTCCTCGAAGCTTCGGCGACGAAGTAGGGGAGGACGTGGAGAATCTGTTTGGGCCTTTTGAAGTCGGCTGTGTTCGATTGCACGGCGAGTTCACGGCCGCTGATGAGGACTTTGAGGCGTGTGGGGCGGAGGTTCAGGCGTTCCACCTTGTCGCGCACGTCGCGCACGAACTGTTGAGCGAGTTCGGCGGCGAGCTTTCCCTGCATCGCGAGTTCGTCGAGGCCGTCGAAGATGACGAGAGAGGGTTCGGCGTGCTCTTCGGGGGCGAGCGGGTTTGCAAGGTTAGGGGCGGCGTAACGTATGAAGCCTTTGACGGACTCTTCGAGGTCGTCTGACAACGCGAGCAGGTGTAGCGGGACGAAGAGGACGCGTCGGCCGTTACGCTCGGCGAGTTTCGCCGCGAGCATCTTCGTAAACGAAGACTTGCCGCTACCGGGGCCGCCACTGATGATTCGCACGGCGTCCTTTGTATCGTTTGCGGCGAGCCACGCGTCAATCTCTTCGTCAAGTTTGACGACGACGCGCTCCGCGTTCCGGGCTTCGGCCGTGCGCGGGTCGAAGCGTGCCTCTTTGTCGGCCGCGTCTCTTTCCACGAAGTAGGCTCGAAGGGGGACGTAGACCTGTCGGAGGCTGAACGCTTCGACGAACATCGGCTCGTCAACCTGTTTCCGTAGGAGCGCGGCGTATGAGTGCCAAGCCTGCTCGGCCGCGCCCGCTTTGGTGAAGGGAGTGTCGAAGGCTTCCTTGAGGCACACGTAGTCCGTGGCTCGCTCGCGCCACTGCTCGTTGAGCGCGTGTACGAAGTAGCTAGGCAGGCGGTTGACGATGGAGGTCGCCTCCGCGTTGTTCAGGCCGAACAGCTCAAGCCATTCGCGGAAGGGCGTCTTGAAGTGTTCGAGCACGGGGAGCGTGCGAGGGCGCAGGAAGAAGCTCTCATCTATGACCATCTCACTCTGTTCGAGCGAGAGGTCTAAACGCGCGGTTATCGCATCGGGGTCGTCGGGCGGTAGACCGAGCCTGGTGAGCGAAGCGAAAGGGTTATTCCGGTCTCTGTAGAGAAGCGGTTCGTTCTCTTCGAGAAGGTCGTGGAGCGCCTGTAAGAGCGAGCGCTGTATGAGTAGCCATGCGACCTCTCCGCAGTCTCGCGACAACTCGATTGAGGTGAGGGCGTCGGTTAGGTCTCCGAGCGCGTCGGCATATCTTAACGTCGCGCCCTTTACGACGGCCTTCGTGGCGGACTTGAAGAGGTCTCTGAAGCTGAACTTGATCGACCTGTTGAGAACCGAAACGGGCCTTGTGACGCCCAAGCCGTGACGGTTGCTGCTCATAAGCCTCTCTCCTCGTGAGGGCGAGAACGTTTGGCGCGCGTGTCGGGCCGACGCACGGCCTCGCACGCCTTCGATACCGATGCGCGCCCTTTATAACTTACGTCGGCGCGTGAATGCCAGAGTGTTCGGCCGCGACGCTTACCTCTGTAAGTCCGTGGCGTCGTCGCGCGTGAAGAGTACGAGGAACGCACGCTGGCCTTGCGCGGTAGATTCGTAGACGCGCGAGGCGCGGTAGCCGCGCGAGGTTATGTAGTCGAGCGGCGGTCGCGACTCGTCCCAACTCGTGTCGCGGAAGGCGGCCCAGAAGCGCGGGGCTTCGAGCGCGTCGGCGTGTGCGACCTTGACGCCGTCGAAGTCGCGCGGGAGGAAGTACGCGGGGTCTTCCGTGACCCCGTGCACGCCCTTGAGAGAGACGACGCTATAACGTCCGGCGCGGGCATCGCCTTCGAGCGCGAACCAGAGATGATATGCGACGAGGTCTTCAAAGGCGTAGACGTTGACCGGTTCAACTTTGGCGTCGTTCGCTTCGTCGCGCGCGGCGCGGGCGGCGAGGTCTCCCCACGCGCACCAAATGTACGCGCCCTCGCGGCGTACGAGTGTGAGCGCGCCGACCGAGACGAGCCAGCACGCGAGCATTAGCAGGGCCGTGGACTTGAGCCACGCGGGGCGCGTGCGCGCGAGCGCGGAGCCGCAGAGAAGTGCGTAAGGCACGGCAACGATTATGAGGTGGCGCGTGCCCCAGACCGAGTAAGGCAGCACGCAACTCGCGGCGAAGGCGAGCGCGACGGGCGCGAGCGTGAAGAATGTGAGCAGCGTCAACGGCCCGACTCTCTCGTTGGCGACCTGCGCGCCCGCTTCGTCCTCTTGAGAGAGGGCCGCGCGCCTTCGTCTCCAACTTCTAAAGAGCAGTAGAAGGACGGGGAGGCCGAGGAGCAGGAGCCCGAGGAGCGCGCCGCCGCGAGCGTAAGGCGGCTCGGTGGAACTCTGTCTGAAGTAGAAGGGCTCGTTAAGGAGCGCGTAGAGCTGCGTCAGGTCGGACGCGTTCGGCCGCTCAATCCAGCCGACGTTCTGCGCTAGCCCGCCGCCCCCGCGCGCGGCTCGCGCGCACGCCGCGGCCCACGGCGCGAAGCAGAGCACGAGCCCCGCGCACACGAATAGAAAGGCGCGCGCCTTCCGCCTGTCCGCGTAGACGAGCAGCAGAGCCTCGCACGCGACGAAGAGCCAGCCGTAGTAGTGCGTGTAGACGAGCAGAAGGTTCGCGAAGAAGAGTGCGAAGAGTAATCCCTTTGACGCACGCGCTGAGTCGAGCAGACGCACGAAGAGCCAGAGCGAAGTGAGCGTGAGCAGGAGCAGGAGGCTATACATGCGTAGCTCCTGCGCGTACTTGATGAGGTAGCCGTTAGACGCCGCGAGCAGGAGCGCGAGCGAAGTGGCCTTCGTCCCGAGTCGAAGCTCGCGCGCGAGCAGTAGGAAGGGAACGAGCGCGGCGATTGAGGTGAGCGCGGGGAAGAGCCGTAGCCAGAGGAGCGTCTCGCCTCCGATTGCGACCCAGACTTTAAGGAGCGCGTAGAAGAGCGGCGGGTGTATGAGGTCTGCCGCCGCGAAGTGCCAGAGGCCGCGCCATGTGTGGCGCGCCGCATGGACGCTGAATATCTCGTCGAACCAGAGGCACGAGCCATCCAGACGCCACAGACGCGCCGCGACGTAGAGGGCGGCAAAGGCAAAGGATGAAGGCGGAAGGATGAAGGATGAAAGGAAAGGCCGTTCAGCTTTCACTTCATCCTTCATCCTTTATCCTTCCACTTCAGCGTCCGTCTCCTCGACGGAACTCTCTTCGAGGTCTAGGGCGGCTTCGCCGAGGCGTGCGGTCAGCCAGTTGAGGAAGACTTCGGCCTCGCGCCCCTTGCCCGTCCAGCGCGCGCGGTCGAACATCGTGAGCGCCATCGTCAGCGCGTGATGCTGGCCCGCGCGGTCGCCCGCGAACTCGAACTGGCGGTAGAGGCGGTCGATGAGCCCTACGGACTCGGCGGCCGTCTCAACGTCCTTGAAGCCGAGCTTCCCCGCGAAGAACTTCGAGTAGATGTTCTGCGGCTGCGAGGTCGAAGTGTATAGGTCGAAATAGCCGGAGTGCAGCCCCGCCTCCTGCAAGACGGACGCGACGTAAGAGGGGCGCGCGCCCGTGATGACGGCGATGTCCTCGACCTCGCCCATCCCCGACAGGAAGAGCGAGATGATCTGCTCCTTCCTCGAAGGCTTACCCATAGAGCGCCTCGCGCCCTCGACGCTGGAACGCTTCGCGCCCTCGTCCTTAGACTTCTTCGCTTTACTGCTCATAGCTTCCCCCCTTTCGCACACGTTCGTAGCGGATTATGTTCGCTACTTTATCACCTCGAACTCAAAATAGATTGTCTTCCCGCGGATGACGAAGCATAGGTACTGCTCCCAGAAGCGCCGGAAGAAGCGTAGCGCGGGGTAGCGGTTCGACGAGTTGACGAGAAGCTCGAAGCCGAGCGCGCGCCAGAGCTTGAGCATCGTGACGCGTATGACGCGGGGCCGCAGGCGCACGTGGCTGTAGAAGTCGAAGTCGGGGCGGTCGCCCGTGAAGTATGCGAAGGACTCCGTCGTCATGTGGCGTCGGTGCGTGGGGTCTGTGTACGAGGCCACGTCCGAGTAGTGGGGCGTGTCGAGCCTTATCAGCGCGCCGGGCCGCGCGACGCGGTATAGCTCCGCGACGACGGCGAGCACGTTGTCAACGTGCTCTATCACCTGATTGCCGACGATGAGGTCGAACTCGTCGTCGGCGAACGGATAGGGCACGTCGTCCAGGTCGTGAATCACGTCGGCATCCGAGCGCGGGTTGCTGTCCATGCCGATTGCGCCCGGCGTCTTGTGCCTGCCGCACCCGATGTCGAGTATCTTCATGCGAACCGACTTATAGCACCCGTCGCCCGGCGCGTCACCTTTCAGCATGGACGCGCGCGTTCCGCTCCTCATTCTCTTCTACCGTTCTTCTCCCCACGCATGCGCCTGCCCACGCCGCGCATAAAGGGGCCGAGCAGGGGTGCTTCGACGACCCACTGCCGCAGGCGTCCCGCCGCCGAGTTGAAGAACTCGTCGCGCTCGTTCATCACGCCCGACATGGCCCATCGCACGTAGCGCGCGGCGGCGCGCCCCTCCTCGGCCGCGTCGCGCTCGGCCGAGCCGTGCTCGGCGATGACCTCTTCGTAGATTGAGACGACCTCGTCGAAGGAGCGCACGCGGTCGGCCCCTTCGCGC
>JBJMGR010000042.1:0-9930 GCA_045807805.1 Pyrinomonadaceae bacterium
AGTGCTCGCGCGCACGCCGCGCTTCCGCGAGCGCGTCTTCACCGAACGGGAGCGCGCATACTGCGACTCGCGCGGCGAAGAGATGGCCGCGCAGCACTACGCCGCGCGCTTCGCCGCGAAGGAGGCAGCCTTCAAAGCACTCCGCACGGGCTGGCGCGGCAGCCTCTCATGGCATCACGTCGAAGTGACTTCTAACAAAGACGGCGCGCCGCTACTTCAACTCTCGGGTCGCGCACGCGAACTCTTCGACGCGCTCGGCGCGACCCACGCGCACCTCTCACTCTCGCACACCTCCGAGCACGCCGTCGCGCAGGTCATCTTTGAACAGAACCGAGAGCGGTAGCGACCGGGTAGTTCTACCACAGAAACAGAGAGGCACGGCTAAGACTCAATTAGCCGTGCCTCTCTGTTTAATCCCTATCGCAACCCGCTCGCTACCGCTCGCGGTTCTGTTTTGCGCCTTACTCACTCCTGCCACTCGTCTGAGTTCTTCGGCGCAACACTTATGTCGTTCGTGAGTCGGCGGCGACCGTCGCGGCCGGTCTCGACTCGCGTCGGATTCGCCTGCCCGTAAGTCTCGCGCGGCGCGTTCGTATTTACTTGAGCGGTGTAGAGGGCGCGCGGCGTCGAGTCGTAGACGACGGGCGCATGTGCCTCAGTCTCAGTCGTCGAGGTCAACGCGTCGGACGCCGACGAAGACGCGGCAAGCGCCTTCAAGCCCCACGGGTCGCCGTGTATCGAGCATTCGTGGTCGGGGACGAAGTTGGGCGCGAGTGCGACGCGCTCGCGCTGCGTGCAGGAGGCGGAGGCGAGTTGGCCCGTCTCGGCGTCAATCTCGACGGTCGTCATCGCGGACGGCCGGTCGAAGGCGCGGCCTCCGAGTTCGGGGCGAAGCTCGGTCGCGTTCTTTACGAACTCCGTCCACGCGGGGAGCGCCGCGTCAGCGCCCGTCATGTTCAACTCTTCGCCGTCGTCGAAGCCGACCCAGACGACGCAGACGAGGTTCGGCGTGAAGCCCGCGAACCAGCCGTCGCGCGACGTGCCGGTCTTGCCCGCGACCGCCACATTCTTGAACGCGCCGCGTGCCGCGCGCGCCGTGCCGTGGTCAACGACGGCCGAGAGCATGTCGGTCAGCATGTACGCGGTCGAAGGCTTCAAGACCTGCTCCGCGCTCACAAAATTCTCTTCAAACAGAGCGCGCCCGCCCGCGCCGTCAACGCGCGCGACCGGGTTCGGACGCACGACGCGCCCCTCCTCCGCGAAGGCCGTGTATGCGGTCGCGACTTCGAGCGGCGTCGCCTCGGTCGTGCCGAGCGCGAGCGAAGGATATGCCTCGGGCTTCGGCAAGCCCAGACGTTCGGCGAGCGCGGCGACGCGCGTCAATCCAGCCCTCAATGCAACGTCAACGGTGACGACGTTGAGCGAGCGAACCAGCCCTGTGCGCAGCGTCACGTCGCGCATAGAGAAGCCGCCGCCGTAGTTCGCTGGACGGTACTTCGAGCGCACGTCATATGTGAACTCGCGCGGCGCGTCGGTCGAGAGTGTCAGAGGCGAGATGCCGCCCTCCATCGCGGCTGCGTAGACGACGGGCTTGAAGACGGAGCCGGGCTGTCGGCGCGCGTCGGTCACGCGATTGAGCTGCGACTCTGCGTAGGACGTGCCGCCGACCATCGCGAGCACGCGCCCCGTGCGCGGGTCGAGCGCGACGAGTGCGGCCTGTGGCCTGCGACCCTTGAAGACTTTTTCGAGTCGCTCGGTTTGACGTGCTATTGCCTCTTCGGCCAACCGCTGAAGCTCAAGGTCAATCGTCGTGTAGACGCGAAGCCCCTGCGCGCCTTCGGCGTCGGACGAAGGCAGACGTGATTCGACGAAGCGGTTGACGTAGTCGATGAAGTAGGGCGCGGTCGCGTCGGTGCGCTCCGTGGGCGCGACGCGCACGGGCTCATCGGCGGCGGCGCGCGCCGACTCGCGCGTGACGCGCCCGTCGCGCAGCATCACGCCGAGCACGACGTTGCGGCGCGTGCGCGCCTCTTCCGCGTGGCGGTCGGGCGCGTAGCGGCCGGGGCTCTGTATCATCCCGGCTATGGTCGCCGATTCCGCGAGCGAGAGGTCTTTCAGATCCTTGCCGAAGTAGACGCGCGCGGCCTGACGCACGCCGCGCACAGCGACCGAGCCGCGCTGCCCCAGATAAATCTCGTTGCAGTAGAGAGCGAAGATGTCCTCTTTGGACATGCGGCTCTCGATGACGGAGGCGAGCGCCGCTTCGCGGAACTTGCGCTCAAGCGTTCGCTCGGGAGTGAGGTATGTGTTCTTGACCAACTGCTGCGTGATGGTCGAGCCGCCCTGCTTGAAGTCCTGATTGTCGTCGTCCCAACTGAAGACGGCGCGCGCGATGCCCCAGAGGTCTACGGGGCCGTGCTCGAAGAAGCGCCTGTCCTCAATCGAGAGCACGGCGTCGCGCAGCACGGTCGGGACTTCGCCGTACGAGAGCGCGGCGCGCTCCGCGGTCTTCTCCACGGGGTCGGAGGTCAGTGCCTCCGGGTCGAGCGTGTATGAGTCGAGCGGCGAGCCGTCGCCCGTCAGAGAGGCTATCTGCCCGCGCCCGTCGAAGGAGACGCGCACGACTCCGCGCGCGGAGCCCACGTCCTCTCTATCCTCGCTCGGTCGAATCTCTACCGATTCGCCCTCGACTTTGAAGCGGCCGTTCCAGACTCGGCTCGCCTCGCCCTCGACGTAGCCCGCGCGGCGCAGAGCTTCGCCCAAGCGTTCGGGCGTGAGCCTCTGACCCGCGCGAAGCACACGCGGCGCGGCGTAGATGCCCGCGCGCGAAGTCAGGTAGCCCGAGGCGAGCCGCGCGTCAACAATCTTCGAGTAGTGTGAGTATAGATACGCGAACGCGGTCGCCGTTGCGACGACCGCGACTATGACGAGTGCGCAGATGACGCGCAGAGCGCGCACGGCGTAACGACGCGCACGCGCGCCGCGAGTCGAGCTTAAGACGTTCCGGCGAGCGTGGCGCGCAGTCGTGTGCGCTGCGTGCTGCGCTGCGGCGCAAAGTCCCTGCGGCTGAAGCTCTCTCGCCATGCTTTACTCGCGCGCGCGGGCACACTCGCGCCCGGCGCATGCGCGCCTGCGCCCGCTGCCGACGCGTCTGACTCCCTTCCATGTGTCAGGAGTAAACGACTAATGCTCACCAATTTCTCGTTTCGGAACAGGGCCGTAAGGCTCGGGGAGAGTGATTAAAAGTGTGCCTACGGATTGCCCGATGCTCTAAGGCGTTCAGCCGAGCATCAGGCTGACGGCCGCCGTCGAGACGGCCAGCGTGATCATCATCATGATGATCGCGAGTAGCTTCATAAAGCTGTCTGCTATCTCTCTCATCGCACCTCTCGTCCCCCTCTTTCTCAAAGCTCGGGCTCGCACGCGAACTTTGCAACGCGCATGCCGACCGGTGCGCGCGCGCCATCCTGCATGCGCGCGACACACGTAATCGTCGGCTCTTTAACGACTTAATTTTTCCGGGCGTAGGGGGACGTGAGCGGACGTGTCCTAGGCTCGCCCGCTTTCTGTATGAGTCTGCACACAGGCGATGCCCGTCGCGCGTTTTGAAACGATTCAGCTTTGAGGATGCATGAGGGCGGGCGTGTCGTCTTTGAGGATGCATGAGGGCGGGCGTGTCGTCAGTCCTTCGCGGTCTCGCGCGTGCGGCGAGAGGCGAACCAGCGCGTGCTCTCGTCGGGCTGCGGTTCGAGCAGCTCTTTGATTGCGGGGATGGCCGCGCGCGCGGCCTCTACACCGGCCTCTATGAACTCCGAGGCGCGCGTCATCTCGTCCCAGCGCAGGTGCCCGACCGAGGGGCTTATGACCACGTCCGCGAGCTGGCGCTGGTGCTCGACGGCCGTGCGCTGCACGACGACGATTGATTGAAGCAGCACGCCTATGACGGAGGTGGGCGTGCCTATGAACTTCGCGCCGTCCGAGTTCACGTCCACCGCGACGACGACCTCCGCGCCGAGCGCGCGCACGACCGACGTGGGCAGGTTCGCGACGAGCCCGCCGTCCACGAGTTGACGCCCGCGCGCGTCCGTGACGGGGATGTACCAGCCCGGCAGCGCGCAGCTCGCGCGCACCGCGAAGGCCATGTCGCCCTCGTCGCGCATGACGACGGCCGCGCCCGTCAGCAAGTCCGTCGCGACGGCCGCGAAGGGCATGGGCAACTCCTCGAAGCGCGAGACGGGGAAGCGAGCGCGTATGAAATCCTCCATCGGCGCGTTCGTCTGAGCGCCGAGGCGCGAGAGCGTCATGCGCCCGAGGTCGCGCCAGCGTAGGCCGCGCCCGAACGCCTCAATATCCTCGACGGACATCCCGGAGGCGAGCGCGCCGCCGACGAGTGCGCCCGCGGAAGTGCCGGCGACGCAGTCAACCTGTATGCCCTCCTCCACCAAGACCTTCAGCACGCCGACATGCGCAATCCCGCGCGCAGCCCCGCCTGAGAGCGCGAGCCCGAGACGCGGACGCCTGCCTTTGCTGGTTGCCCTTCTCCACATAGAAGCAGATTTTAGATGTCAGATGTTGAATGTCGGATGTTGGATGTCAGGTGTTAGTTAAGAGCAGAAGCCATTCTTTGCGATGTCGGTTAAACTCGCTGCCCGAAGCTTAAACTAACGTCCATCATCTAACATCTGACATCTTCTCTTCAGCTTCCGCCGCGCAGCGACTCGTCGAGTATGGTTATCTGGGCGTTGGTGCGCGCCTCGTCGAGGAAGGCGTCCGTGTCGGACTCTATCTTGCTCTCGATGAGTTCCTTCTGAAGCGCGTCGTATACGGCCTTCAGCTCCGGGACGATGGAGCCGGGCGCGAGGCGGCGGCGGCGCGGGACGTAAACGTCTTTGTAGTAGGACTCGACCTCCTGCGGCGTGACGACCGTGAACGAGCGGAAGCGGAAGTCGAGATACTTCTCCATGTCTAAACGGTCGTGCATTATCTCCGCCAACTGCTCGGAGGTGAGGCCCACCTTATCCAGACGACGCTGGAACTCTTCGAGCGAGGGGAAGCGCTTGATGAGATCGGTCTCGGCGTCCGAAATCTCCTTCTCGGTCGCGTGCGAGTGCGGGAGCTTCGAGGCCTCCTGAAGCACGAGCCGCTGGTCTATGACCACGTCGAGCACGCGTCGCAAGTCCTCCTGACGCGGGCTGTCGAGCGGCACGCCGGGTTGGAGCGCCAACTGCCAGAGCAGGTCGGAGTAGGTTATCAGCCCGCCGCCGTTAACGACCGCGACCATTCGGTCAACGACCTCCTGCCCGCGAACAGGAGAAGGCAAAAGTAAGAAGGCGAAAGGCAAAAATGTCAGAACGGCCAACGCGCGCGCGAACGTCGCGGCGCGTGTCGCACGGCCGCTTCGATTGATTCCTTTCAGCGTCGCCTTCGTCAACGTCTTCATCGCATCACCCTCGCGCCTTCTCTTAACTTTTGCCTTTTGCCTTTTTACTTTTGACCTCGTTAGAACGTTTGGCCGAAGCGGAAGTGTATCTGGCTGTTCTTGAGCTTGACTGTGGTCGTCGCGCCGCCGAACTGCGGTATGCGGAACTCGGGCGGGTTGAGCAGGTATGCCCAGTCAACACCGACCGAGCCGAGCGGCGTCTTGAGACGCAGACCAAGGCCGACCGTGTGCGTCCACTTCTGGCAGGTGTTCGGGTCGCGGCCCACGTCGCAGCGGCCGGGATGGAGGAGGTCGCGCACGCTGTCGAAGACGTTGCCGCCGTCGTAGAAGGGCACGACCTGCGAGTCGCGCGTAATGCCTATGCGCCCTTCGAGGTTGACTATCGCCATCGCGTTCCCGCCGATGGGCACCGTGAACGGGTTGACCGTGACTATCTCGCCCTTCTGGTCTCGGAACGTGCCGCACGGAGGGAGGAATGTGGGCGGTGGGTTCGTGTTCGGCACGGGGCCAGGTTGCGGCCCGAAGGTGCAGAAGGGCGCGACGACGCGCGGCCCCGCCTCCTCGAAGCTGAAGCCGCGTAGCGTGGTAGCGCCGCCCGAGAAGAAGCGCTCGCTGATTGGCAAACGCTTGTCGGCCGCGTCAATCACGCCGTTGTCGTTGCGATCCGAGGGCTTGAGTATGTTCGCGAGCCCGAGTTGCACGCTCGCGGCGAGCACGGTGTTGCGCAGGCGGCTCACGTTCTGGTAGCGGCGGTAGGAGAGGTTCAGCTTGTTGAAGGAGAGGTTGCCGCCGAGCCCTTTGAGCGCGAGCGCGTAGTCAACCGACAGGAAGTCGCCGCGCGTCGGGTCGAACTGGCGGTCGCGCGTGTCGCGCGCGAGCGACGCGCCGAAGCGTGAGAGCCGCACAGCCTGGTCGGGCCGAAGCACGTTCGAGATGAGGAGGCTCCCGATGTTGAAGAGTCGCACGTCCTCGTAGTTGTAGCGCAGGAACAGGGTCGTCCGCTTGCGCTGCGCGCCCGAGGGCGTGCGCTCCAATTCGAGGTCGCGCTGCGTCTCCGCGTTGAAGGTGAAGCGATTTATCGAAGGCCCCCTGACCGGCTGGCCGAACTCGTCAATCAGGTTGCCCTCCTCGTCGAAGCGCTGGACGATGCCGTTCGTGCCGCGGTCGATGGTCGAACGGAAGAAGCGCGTGACGGAGGTGTCTCGCTGATACTGCAAAGAGAGCGTGAGCGGCGCGAAGGACTTATCGCCGTAGCGACGGAAGCGCGGGTCTGTGTACTCGAAGCGCGCGAGCTGTTGGAGGCGGCTGAAGCGCGTGCGTATCGCGCCCTGTCGGAGCTTGCCGAAGAGGTTCGTGTTGCGAAGCTCGAAGCCGCCCAGAGCGCCCGTGTCCGTCGAGAAGCCGACGATGTACTCCGTGAGCAGGTGCTTCTGTTCGGTCACGTCGATTATCACGTCGCGCTTCTTGAAGCCGCCCTTCGTCTCGCCCGCTGGCTCCGTTCTTATGAGCACCTGGCGGAAGGCGTCGGTCGTACTCAGAAGTACGCGCTCGCTCTCCGCGAGGTCGTCGCCCCTGAGCACTTCGCCCTCGCGCAAGGGGATGGCGTCTAACACTGCCTTGCGGTCGGTCAGCACCAGCCCGTTGACGAAGATGCGGTTGATGAAGACCTTGTCCGACTCCGTTATCTGGTAGACGACCCGCACCTGCTCGTCGCCGTTGGGCGCTGAGGGCAGTTCGTCAATCGATAGCTGCACGTCCGCCTCGACGTAGCCGTTGCGGACGTAGTGCGTGCGCATGCGCTCGACTTCGGCGCGCGCGGTCGTGCGCGAATACGGCCCGCCCTCGACGACGCAGCCGGGCTCGTCTGGCAGCAGGTAGCGCGGGCAGCGCACGTCGCGCAACTGCTCACTGGTATAAATCTGGTTGCCGCGAGTCTCGATTGCGGCGACGCGCGTGAGGGCGTTCTCGGTGACGGCGAAGGTGATGATGAGGTTGTCGCCTTCCAAGGGCACGCCGCGCCGAACGTCCACCGAAGCCTTGCGGTAGCCGAGGTCGGCCATGTGCGCGCGTATGATGCGCCGGTCGTGCTCTAAAGCCTCGTCGCTCGTGTAGCCGTGGCCGTAGCCGAGCAGCGGCACGATGCCGAGCAGGTTCGCCGTCTGGCTGCGAAGCTCGTCCGACACGTCAGCGACGGAGACCTTGTCCGTGCCCTCGATGCGTATGTCGGTGAGCTTGAAGCGGCGTCCGCGCTCGACGTTGTAGACGATTGTGACCTGACTGTTGGCGAGTTCTTCGGGGTTGAGAAGCTCGCAGATGTCCGGCTCCGCGCCCGCGACGACGATGGCATCGGGCGGCGTGGCGAGCGGCGGCGAGACCGTGCAGGCGGGCGTCACGTCCGCGAAGAAGTAGCCCGACTCCTGCAAGCGGTTTCGTATGCGGCGCGCGCCTTCGATGATGGCGGCGAAGTCGATAGTCCCTTCACGCTCGACGGGCAGAAGCTCGCGCCGCGTCTTCTCGTTCAGGTCGTAGCCCTCGATCCGCACTTCGACCTTCGGCCCGACCGTGCCCGCGAGCGCGACCGAGACGCGGTTCGTCGCGGAGTCGAGACGCACGTCGGGCTCTTCGAGTCGTGGCGCGAGGTAGCCTTTTTCGATGAGCGCCTGACGTATGCGCTTCAGGTCTTCGCCGAGCGTGGCCTGCGTGAAGCGCGCGCCGGGTTGCAGCTTCAACTCGCGGCGCAGCGTCGCGGGGTCGAAGCCCGTAATCTTTATGTCGAAGGATTCGAGCGTGGCGGGCGCGCCGGGCGTTACGGTGTAGACGACCGTGGCGCGCGTGCGCGTCGCGTCCAACTGCTGCGCGTAAGAGACCTCCGCGCGGTAGAAGCCCCGGTCGCGCAGGTACGCCTGAACGGCGTCCGCGTTCTCGCGGAGCGAAAGCTCCGAGAGGCGGCGGCCCGGCTCTAACAGAGTGACGCGCGAGCGAAGCTCGTCTTCGGTTATCTCCGCGCCGAAGTCCGCGCCTATTTGGAACTCGACGCCCGCGACCGTGACCTGCGGCCTGATGACGAAGCGGAGCGCGACGCGCGGCCGTCCGTCGGCGCCCGCGCCCGCGGCGGCGTCGCGCGCCTCTACGCGCACGTCCGCGACGCGGCCCGTGTCGAAGAGCGCCTGCAAAGACTCGCGCACGGCGACGGCCGAGAACGGGCGACCGGCGGCGACGCGTATCCGCGTGCGTAGCTCGCCGAGCGCGGAGTCGTCGAGCGAAGCGCCTTCGACCGAGACCTCGACGCTCTCGACCGTCCGCCCCTCGTAGCGGCTGAGGTCGGGCGCAAGGCGTGCCGCGTCCTTCGCGCCCGCGAGGGGCGCGGCGAAGAGGAGCACGAAGATGAGAAACGAAACCCGCCTGATAATCACGTCCACGTAACCAGTAGTTCAGTACCTCTTCCGGAAGCGCAGCTCGAAGTTGAAATTGTTGCTGCGCGAGCGGAGCGTGTCGGTCGAGCCCTGCTGATACTGCGCGATGAAGGAGAGGCGGTCGCTCACGCGGTACTCGACTGCGATAACCTGATTCGTCTCGCCCGTCACGTTGGTCGAGTAGGTGATGGCGAGGTTGCGATTTATCTGGCGGCCGACGGTGAGCCTCGCCGTCGGGCTCTGCCCGCCCCGCCCCGCAATCACCGGGTCGAACTCGAATCGGTTAAGGCCGAAGAGCTTGTCGGTCGCGCGCTGCACGGGCGCGTTGATTAAAGTGTCCGTCAGAATGCTCGTCGCCGTGCCGATGCCCGTCTGCGCGATGGAGGAAGTCCCTTCGGGGCCGCCTGAGAGATTCCCCGTAGTAATCAGCGCGATAACGTCCGCCTGCGGCAGCGGCGGGTCTGACGTGGCCGTGGTCTGAAGTCCGCCCGAGAGCGGGCCGGACATGGAGACCGTCACGCGGTAGCCGCGTATGTCCGACTGCGCCTGAATGTTGACGACGGGCGAGGCTTCGGCGCGCGGCGGGAGGTCTATGATGGCGCGCTGAATTTCGTATCGGTCGTTACGGAAGGCGATGGTTCCGCGCGAGGCCGTGATGCGTCCGGAGGTGACGGCCGCGTCGAACGGCCCCTGCACGCGGAGGTTCAGAGAGCCGACCATGTCCGCGAGGTTGTTGCGCACGACGAGCGCGTCCTGCCCCTGTATGGTCAGGTCGAGAGTGGTCGCGGCAGCGCCGAAGAGCCCGCCGCCGCCGCCCCCTTCCCCGCCGGTCGTGATGTCTCCCTCGCGCCGCTGGTCTATCAGGTCCGCGAGGTCTATGTCGCGCGTGACCTCCATGCGGCGCACGTTGATTGAGCCGCGTATGAACTGCGCCTCGGGCCTTCCTTGAATCTCTATGTTGAGGTCGGCCGTGGTCGGGAGGTCGCCGAGGAAGGCGGGCATCGGGACGAAGGCGGTGGCGGGCACGGTCACGCCCTCGCCGCGCGCGACTATGCGGAACTGCGAAGGCACGAAGCC
>JBJMGR010000043.1:0-15496 GCA_045807805.1 Pyrinomonadaceae bacterium
ACTCGACCCCGAAAGAAGCGCCGCCTTCATCGAAGACCTCTCGGAGTTCGCACGCACGCCCGCGCGCGCGGGAGCCCTCAACTCGCTCTCGCAGACTCTACTCAAGATTGCCTCTCCCGGCGTGCCCGACCTCTATCAGGGCACGGAGCTTTGGTCTTTCACGCTCGTTGACCCGGACAACCGCAGACAGGTTGACTACGAGCAACGCCTCGCGCTCCTCGCGTCACTGCGCGAGGCCGGCGACGGCGACGCGACCCCCTTCGTCAAAGAGTTGTTGGAGCGGCCCGAGGACGGCCGCGTCAAGATGTACGTGACCACGCGCGCTCTGAACTTCCGACGCGAGCGCGCGGAGCTTTTCGCGCGCGGCGAATACGCGCCGCTCAACGCGCGGGGCCGCCGCGCCGAGAACGTCCTGGCCTTCGCGCGCACGCACAATGATGAGGCTTGCGTGGCAATCGCGGCGCGCTTCTTCACGCGCCTCGGCGTCGGACGTAAGGGGCCGCTTTCGTTGAACGCGGAGGCGTGGGGCGAGACCGTTCTGCCGCTCGGCGAGTCGGGCGCGGGTCGCTGGCGCGATGCTTTCACGGGCCGAGAGTTCGACGCTCGCGACGGCGGCACGCTTCGCCTGTCCGAAGTCTTAACGCCGCTGCCCGTCGCGCTGCTGTCAAAAGTATGAAGAAGATTTGGAGCCTTGAATGAAGGTCTGGCCCGGACATCCGTACCCGCTGGGCGCGACGTGGGACGGCGCGGGCGTCAACTTCGCGCTCTTCTCCGAGCACGCGACGGGCGTCGAGCTTTGCCTCTTCGACCCTTCGGACACGACGCGCGAAGCCGCGCGCGTGCGGATGACCGAGCACACAGACTTGGTCTGGCACGCGTACCTTCCAGAGGCGCGGCCCGGACAGCTCTACGGCTACCGCGTCCACGGCCCATACGAGCCGCTGGGCGGCCACCGCTTCAACCCGCACAAGCTCCTGATTGACCCTTACGCGAAGGCCGTCGCGAGCAACGTCGCCTGGGACGATTCAGTCTTCGGCTACCAGATAGGCGACCCGGCCGCAGACCTCTCCTTCGACGAGCGCGACAGCGCGCCGTATGTCCCGAAGTGCGTCGTCGTCGATCCGGCCTTCAGTTGGGGCGACGACGTGCGCCCGCGCACGCCCTGGCACAAGACGCTGATATACGAGCTTCACGTCAAGGGCTTCACCAAGCTTCACCCGGACGTGCCCGAGGAGTTGCGCGGCACATACGCGGGGCTCGCTCACCCTTCGGTCGTGGAGTACCTGCGCGGGCTCGGCATCACGGCCGTGGAGCTGATGCCCGTCCACCAGTTCATCTCGGACAAGTTCATTCAAGATCGCGGCCTGACGAACTACTGGGGCTACAACTCGGTCGGCTTCTTCGCGCCCGACGTGCGCTACTCTTCTTCGGGGACGATGGGGCAGCAGGTCTCCGAGTTCAAGACGATGGTGAAGACGCTCCACCGCGAAGGCATCGAGGTCATCCTCGACGTGGTCTACAACCACACGGGCGAGGGGAGCCAGTTGGGGCCGACGCTCGCCTTCCGAGGCATTGACAACGTCGCCTACTACCGCCTCGCGCCGGGCCAGCCGCGCTACTACATGGACTTCACGGGCTGCGGCAACACCTTGAACATGGTTCACCCGCGCACGCTCCAACTCATGATGGACTCTCTGCGCTACTGGGTCTTGGAGATGCACGTTGACGGCTTCCGCTTCGACCTCGCCTCCGCGCTCGCGCGCGAGCTTCACGACGTTGACCGCCTCGGCTCCTTCTTCGACATCATCCACCAAGACCCCGTGCTCTCGCAGGTGAAGTTAATCGCGGAGCCCTGGGACTTGGGCGAGGGCGGCTATCAGGTCGGAAACTTTCCGGTGCTTTGGGCCGAGTGGAACGGAGTCTACCGCGACAACGTGCGTAGCTTCTGGCGCGGCGACCCCGGACAGTTGGACGACCTCGCGTTCCGCTTAACGGGCAGCAGCGACCTCTACGAGCGAGGAGGCCGACGCCCTTACGCCAGCATCAACTTCGTCACGGCGCACGACGGCTTCACCTTGCGCGACCTCGTCAGCTACAACCAGAAGCACAACGAGGGGAACCGCGAAGAGAACCGCGACGGCCACGACCACAACATCAGTTGGAACTGTAGCGTCGAAGGCGAGACGGACGACGAGGAGGTGAATGCGCTTCGCGCGCGTCAGCAGCGAAACTTCCTCGCGACGCTTCTGCTCTCGCAGGGCGTGCCGATGCTTGTCGCGGGCGACGAGTCGGGCCGCACGCAGCGCGGCAACAACAACGCATGGTGTCAGGACAACGAGATTTCGTGGGTAGATTGGAACTTGGATGAGTCGCAGCGTGACCTCCTTGAGTTCACGCGCAGGCTCATACAGATTTTCCACATGCACCCCGTCCTGCGCCGCCGGAAGTTTTTTCACGGCCGCCGGATTCGCGGCGCTGAGATAAAGGACATCTCGTGGTTCCGCCCCGACGGGCAGGAGATGACGGAAGAGGACTGGCGCAACGAGCAGGCGCGAAGCCTCGCGGTTCGTCTCGCGGGCGACGCGATTGACGAGGTGGACGAGCGCGGGCGTCGCGTCAAGGGCGACACGCTCCTGCTCCTCTTGAACGCGCTCCACCGCTCTGTCTCCTTCGTCCTGCCCGCGCACAGGCGCGGCATAAGCTGGGCGCAACTGCTCGACACGCGCGAGAGCTTCGGCCGACGCCGCACGCGCCGCAGCGTCAAAGGCGGAGCTTCATACCGTGTGGAGGCACGCTCGCTCGCGCTCTTCCGACTTGAGACGGGCGCGGAGGCCGCGTCAGAGACGGAAGTGGCGGAGCCGGCCGAGTCCGGGCCGCGCGGGACGGAAGAGCACGGCGCGACAATCGAGCAGGACGCGACGACCGACTCGGTCTACTGCGAGCACGCGGACTCGATTGTCCCGCTCGACGAAGGCTTCTGCCGCGCGTGCAGCCGACAGGTCACGGAAAACGACCCCATACATCACGCGCTCACGCCCGAACTCATGAAGCAACTCGGCTACGCCACGACGACCGAACTCCCTGACACCGACACGCCCTCCGAAGAGACGCCGCCCGTGGAAGATTAGACAGAACCGCGAGCGGTAGCGAGCGGGTGTGAGTTACGGCAGGCGTTCGCCCGTCGGAGCTTGCGACCCGCTCGCTACCGCTCGCGGTTCTGTTCGCACTCGCAAAAAAATACTCCCGCGCGGGAATAAAAAGCTCGTGTGCGGTGATCCTGTGTGCTTCCGGTTTACGCTTTACCTGTTGACCCGGCATGACCGACGAAATCTTCCCGGTCAAAAAAAAGAAGAAGTCTTCACGCATTCGCCGGGCGGAGGTCGAACATGGGAAGCAGACGGACTACCAGACAAGAACGCCGCGCACACATCGACAGGGCGGAGCTTTACAAGCCATTCGTCTTCTACGCAATCGTGCTCGCCGCGCTGAACGCGGCCGCATTCGCTTCGGGCGTTGAGTCCTTCGCGGCCCCGGCCGCGTCGCTCGCAGCGGGGCTCCTGAGTTGGGGTCTCTTCGAGTATTCGATTCACCGCTGGATTCTGCATCGCGAGCCGCCCGCGGACGGCGCGGGGCTTCCCGGCAACCGCACGCACCTCGCGCACCACGCAGACCCTAATGCGCTCGACCGCCTCAACGTCCAACTCGGCGAGAGCCTGCCCGTCTGCGTCGTCTACTTCATTGCGGCGTGGGCCTTGACGGGCGACATGCGCGCGGCCGTGTTCGCATACGACGGCCTCATGCTCGGCTACTTCTTCTACGAGTACCTGGACTATCAGGCGCACCACGGCGCTGCGCGCGGGCCGGTAGTGCGCTACTTCCGCCGCTACCACCTTCTGCACCATCACTACAACGCGCGCGTGCGCTTCGGCGTCACGTCGCCCCTGTTCGACTACCTCTTCGGCACCTTCCACGTGGAGAAGCGCCGGAGCCACGCGCGCCTTTCGCACGAGACAGAGGCTTAAACGTCCGCGCGCGTCAACCTAACAAGAGAACCGACTCGGCGGAACCCGGAACCGACCCGAAGGAGAGCAGCCATGCGTATCGCAGTCATCTCGACCTATACACACCCGACGCGCCTCCGGCAGAAGGAGCGCGGCGTCATGCAGTCGTCCGTGCCGGAGCTTATCGCCTCGCTCTGCCCGGACTACGCAGAGGTCGAGGTCTACAACGAGAAGGAGATGGACATACCCTTAGACCGCGACTGGGACATGGTCTTCTTCTCATATCTGCACTCTTACTACGAGCACACGAAAGTCCTCTCGACGCTCCTGCGCCGCCGCGGCATAAAGACCGTCGCGGGCGGGCGACACGCCATGCACTTCGCGGACGACTGCGAGCAGCACTTCGACGCGGTCGTCACGGGCGAGCCCGAGTCGAACGTGCCCGCGCTCATCGCGGACTTCGAGCGCGGCGAGTTGAAGAAGCGTTACAACCTTCCTTCGCTCGGCCCCGAGGCGATAAGGCCGTATCGCTACGACCTCGTGGACTTCAAGACGAACAAGATAAGACTTCCCGGCATCGAAGCCTCGCGCGGCTGCCCCTTCACGTGCAACTTCTGCGTGCTGACGGGCCACGAGAAGTATCGTTACCGTCCCGTCCAACAGGTCGTCGAAGAGATAGAGTTCAAGATGCGCTGGAACAAGAACTACTTCGGCCTCTTCGACAACGTCTTCTCGTTCCTCGACAACAACCTCGGCGGCAGCCCTCGTTACCTGCGCGAGCTTTGCGAGGCGTTGGTTCCATTGAAGAAGACCTGGGGCTGCGCGCTCACCTTCAACGTCCTGAAGGACGAAGAGACCGTGAAGCTCATGGCGAAGGCGGGGTGTCGTTACGTCTACACGGGGCTTGAGTCTCTGAACCCCGATTCGATAAAGGCTATGAACAAGGGGCAGAACAGAATCTCCGAGGTGGACGAGGTCATACGTCGCTGCTTCCGCAGCGGCATAATGCTCTCGTTCGGCCTGCTCGTCGGCTCCGACGGAGACACGCACGACTATCTCGAACGCCTGCCCGACTATCTCTCGGAGCTTCAGTACTTCAACATAACTTTCCTCGGCATCGTCTGCCCGTACCCAGAGACGCCCTTCTACCGCCAACTCGCGCGCGAGGGTCGCATACTGCCCGGCACCATCAGCCGCGACTACGACGGCTACACGCTCTGCCACCGCCCCTCGCGGATGGAGCCGACGGAGGTAATCGAACACTTCAAGCGGCTCTGCAATCAACTCGGGAGCCTGACGAACGTCGCGCGCCACTTCCGCACGAAGCTCTGGCAGAGTTCGATGCCGAGATACAAGAGCGTCATACTCGCTTCGGGGCCGGAGATATTGAGCGTGCGCAACCCCATCAAGAACGAGAGCCGCAAGTACATCGCGGGCCAAGACCCGATTGAAGACTGGGACGCGCGCATGATGCGCGAACTCGGCCTCACGCCGCAGAGCCTAAGCCCTTCGGCCGCCGACTCGCCCCTCTTGAGCATCGGCCGCAAGGTTGCATGAGAACAGAACCACGAGCGGTAGCGAGCGGGTATCGGCAGGGATTCACCATCGCAGAGACAGAGGCACGGCTAATTGAGTATAGCCGTGCCTCTCGTGTCTGCGATGGTTGAACTACCCGCTCACTATCGTTCGCGGTTCTGTTAAACGAGCCGTCCGTATATCGCGGTCATCTCGCGCAGGCGCGCGGCGAGCGCGTCCGTGAGAGCGCCGTCGCGGAAGCGCCAGGCCCAGTTGCCTTCGGCGACGGCGGGCGTGTTCATGCGTGCGTCCGACGAGAGGCCGAGCACGTCCTGCAACTGCGCGATTGAGAGGACGGCCACGGACATCTGCGTCGCGCGTATGAAGTCCCAGTTGATTTCAACGCCGTCCGTGCCGAGATACTTCAGGCAGAGCGAGCGCTCGCGCCGCTCGCCTTCGGAGGCGTCTTCGCGCGAGCGCTGTGCGAACCAGCCCGCGACTGTGTCGTTGTCGTGCGTGCCCGTGTAGGCGACCGAGCCCTGCGTGTACTCGTGCGGGAGGTGCGTGTCGTGCGGGTCGCCGCCGAAGGCGAACTGTAGGACGCGCATGCCGGGAAAGTTGAAGTCGTCGCGCAAGGCGTGAACGTCGGGCGTGATGGTACCGAGGTCTTCCGCGATGATGGGCAGGTCGCCGCCTGAGGCCGAGCGCATCGCGTTGAAAACGTCCCGGCCCGGCGCTTCGACCCATCGGCCGCGCTCGGCCGTCTCGTGCTCGGCCGGAACCTCCCAGTAGGCAGCGAAGCCACGGAAGTGGTCGAGCCGCACCACGTCAACAATCTTCAAAGTCTCGCGCACGCGCCCGACCCACCAGGCGAAGCCGTCCTCGCGCATGCGCTCCCAGTTATAAATAGGGTTGCCCCAGAGTTGACCCGTCTCGCTGAAGGCGTCGGGCGGGACTCCGGCGACGAAGGCGGGCGAGCCGTCCTCTTTGAGCTTGAAGAGTTGCGGCCTCGCCCAAACGTCCGAAGAGTTGTGCGCGACGAAGATGGGCATGTCGCCTATCACGCGCACGCCGCGCCCGTTCGCATACTTTTTCAGCTTGAGCCACTGCTGGAAGAAGACGTACTGGAAGAACTTGTGTGCCTCTACCTGCTCGGCGAACTTCGAGCGCGCGCCTTCAATCGCCGCCGTCTCACGCCGCGCGAGCCCGGTCTCCCAAGTGTGCCACGGCTCGCCCTTGTGCTCGTCCTTGAGCGCCGAGAAGAGCGCGTAGTCTTCAAGCCACGCGGAGGCGAAGTCGAGGAAGCCTACGTAGTCGTCGCGCAAACTGTCGTCCGTCTTCAGCTTCTCGCGGAAGTTGACGAACGCCTTCTCAAGCAACTCGCGCTTGTACTCGATGACCTTGCCGTAGTCCACACGGCCGGGCGCTGCGTCGTGCGCGTCCGCGATGTCTGACTCCGATAGCAGTCCAGACTCGACCAGCTTCTCGGGGCTGACGAGGTTCGTGTTACCCGCAAACGCCGAGAAGGAGGAGTAGGGCGAGTCGCCGTAGCCGGTCGGCCCGAGCGGCATGATCTGCCAGTAGACCTGAGCCGCGGCCGCGAGCCAGTCAACGAACCTGTAAGCCTCAGGGCCGAGGTCGCCCACGCCGAAGCGGCCGGGCAGTGACGTTGGGTGCAGCAGAATCCCGCTTGCTCTTCTGAATCTCATGCTCGCCTCTATGTGAAATGATGAACCGATAAGTTGCAAGTTCAAAGTTGCAAGTTCAAAGGTGGAAGGCGCGTGTTCTTAACTTTGAACTTGCAACTTGGAACTTATATTCATCATTTTTCTTCAGTCAAAACCCAGCACCTTAAAACTTCCGCGACGCTCCAAGCCTGAGCGATGCAGCCGCGCGCGGCGTATGGCTCGACGGCGTCGAAGACCTCGCTGATTGAGCCGACGCACGCCTCGTCGAGGTGCGGCACGAAGCCTTCGAGAAGTCTGCGCGCGCCCGCGCGGTCTTCCGGGTAGGCTCTGAGCCATGCGTCTATGAACGGGCCGATGAGCCAGGCCCAGACCGTGCCCTGATGGTACGCTGCGTCGCGCGTCTTGAGGTCGCCGTGATAGGTCGGCTTGAAGTCGGGATGGTCAGGCGAGAGCGAGCGAAGGCCGACGGGCGTCAGAAGCTTTTCGCGCACGACGCTCAGGACAGACTCCCAACGCTCGCGCTCCAACACGGCATGTTCGAGCGAGATTGCGAGAAGTTGATTCGGGCGGCACGCCGCGTCGTCGCCGCCCTTCATCTCTTCGCTCTCGACTACGTCGAAGAGGTGTCCGCCCTCCTCGTACCAGAAGCGGTCGTTGAAGGAGCGTCGGCAAAGGTCCGCGTGAGCCTTCAACTCTTCGGCGCGCGCCGGGTCGCCCGCGTCGCGCGTCCAGCCTTCGAGTAGGCGTAGCGCGTTGTACCAGAGCGCGTTTATCTCGACGGCCTTGCCTCGACGCGGCGTGACGACCCATCCGTCGCACTTCGCGTCCATCCAAGTCAGTTGATAATCTTCCGCGCCCTGCACGAGCAGTCCGTCGCGCGGGTCAACGTGTATGTTGAAGCGCGTGCCCTCCAAGTGTCGGCGGACGATGTCGTGCATCTTCGGCAGCAGGTCTTCGAGCGTGACGCGGTCGTCCGATATCTTCAGGTATCGGTCGAGCGCGTGGAAGAACCAGAGCGTCGCGTCGGCCGTGTGGTATAGGCCCTCGCTCGCGCCGTCGGGGAACATGTTCGGGATGAGGCCGTCGCGTATGTACTGTCCGAAGGTTCGCAGAATCCAGCCCGCCTCGCGGTGTCGGCCCGTCGTGCAGGTCAAGCCTTCGAGACTTATCATCGTGTCGCGGCCCCAATCGGTGAACCAGTGATAGCCCGCGATGACGCTCCGAACTTCCTCGCCCGCCGCTTGCGCGCGGGCCGCGTCATCCTGTCGGCCCGAGGGCGTAATGACGAACTGGTCGGCGGCGAGCACAAGCTCGGCGGCGATGCCTTCGCGCGCTGAAGGGGCGGCCGCTGTTAAGAGTCTCTCGCGTCGCTCGCGCTCCGCCGCGTGCGCGTATTCTGGCGTGAGCGCGCGTATGAATTCCCACGAATCGGTCGAGCCGACGAGCGTCGCGGTCGTTTCCTTCGTCACGTCAACGCTGAAGTAGCCGGGGCTCCACATCTCGCCCGTGTGCGCGTAGCCGCGACGCGCTTCGCTTCTGTAGTAGACGTTCTGAAGGTGGCCGCCGTCGAGCGCGAAGGTCGCGCGCGCGCCGTAGATTTTCAGACGAAGCGGCGGGTAGGTCTGACCCGTCGAGACCTCCAGGCGGTCTTCGATTGAAGTGACAGTGTAAGGGTCTGTGGTGGCCGAGTCGTGCACGGCCTCTTCGAGCGGTCGGAACTGTAGCGCGGGCCGGAGCTTCAGACGCAGGGGCCCAACGCCCTCGACCAGACGGTAGGTGACGTGCACGGTGTTCTGGCCGTGGACGAGCAGGACGCGCTTCTCCAAGACAGCGTCTTCAAGTTCGTAGCGCCAGACGGGCATGCCCTCTTCGAGACGGAACTCGCGCAGGTGCTTCGCGCCGGGCCATTCGAGCTGAGCGCCCGCGCGCTCCTGCCCGCCTATCTGGTTGCGCTCGCCCGTGGGGAGCCTGAGCCATTCGGTGAGGTGGTTGAACATGACGGTGCGCCCGAGCGGCGTCGGCAGCGCGGAGATGAGCAGGCCGTGGTAGCGGCGCGTCGGCACGCCGGCGACCGTCCCCGAAGCGAAGCCTCCAAGGCCGTTAGTCACGAGCCACTCGCGCCCGAGCATCAACTCCGCGTCGTGTGTATCGCTCTCGCTAAAAGTCAGTCTGCGAACCGGCCCATCCATCCCGCACATCTCTCCGCTAAGAATTAAGGATGAAGGATGAAGGATGAAGGCGGAAGGATGAAGGATGAAGTGAAAGCTGTTGAGCCTTCCTTTCATCCTTCATCCTTCCGCCTTCATCCTTCTGCTTCCTTTTCCCATTCGCGCAGAACCGCCTTGCGCACCTCTTCCTCTTCGCTCGGGCGGTCGCCGCCGCGCGCGGGGTCGTTCGTCTCGCTCGCTTCGACGGGACGGAGCGCGACCGTCGCGCGGCCCGGCAGCCGCCAGTTATCCTTTGTCTCAAGCGGCGGCGTGCCCGTGCCGCCGTACCGGTAGTCTTCGCTCGACCAGACGGTCGTCCAGACTTTACCCGCGGGCGGCGCGAGCAGAGGCTCGGGCGCGGGGTTGAGGTTGAGGTCGGAGCCGAGGTTTACGACGAGCAGCCGGTCATCTCCGTCGCGCCCGAAGAGGCGTAGGACGAAGGCTTCGCTTCCGAGGACTGCGCCGTCGAGCGAGCGCGGCTCCTGCGCGGAGAAGGTCGCGTCCTCGCGCCGCAGGCGCAGGAGGTCTCTGTGCAGCTCGTAGACTTCGCGGTGCGTCTCGCGCTCCTTGAAGTCGAGCTTGCAACGCTCGAACGTCGAAGCGTCGCTCGGGTCTGGTAAGTGTTCCCGCGTCTCGCGCGCCGAGACGCTGCGGAACTGCGCGAGGAACTCCGCGCGCCCGCGCCGAACCTTCGCGGCAAGCTCCGTCTCGTGGTCCGCGAAGTACAGGAAGGGCGCGCTCGCCGCGAACTCCTGACCCATGAAGAGCAACGGCGTCTGTGGCGACAGAAGAAGCAGCGCCGTCAACGCGCGCAAAGCGGCGGGGCTAGTCAAACGGTTCATGCGCGCGGCGCGCGCGGAGTTTGATATCTGGTCGTGGTTCTCTATGAAGTTGACGAACGTCTCGGGCGCGAGGCCGTAGGTCGGCGTGCCGCGCCGCTTGCCCTGCCACCTGTAGCGCTGGCCCTGATACAGGAAGCCGTACTTCGCGGACGAGACGAACTCCTGCGGCGTGCCGCGATAGTCGCCGTAGTAGGCTTCGCTTCTTCCGGTGAGCGCGACGCGCGCCGCGTGATGAAAGTCGTCGTTCCAGAGCCCGTCGAGCCCGTAGCCGCCGCGCGACTCGGGCTGCAAAAGGCGCGTCTCCTGCGTCTCGTTCTCGGCGACGATTATCGTCTCTCGTCCGCGCGCGGCATCGCGCACCTCTCGCGCGAGCGCGGCGAGGAAGTGCTCGCCGGAGTCGTCGCGTATGCTGTGCGTCGCGTCGAGTCGAAGGCCGTCGAAGTGATACTCCTCGACCCAATGGCGCGCGTTCGAGAGGAAGAACTCGCGCACGTGCTCGCTACCCTCGCCGTCGAAGTTGAGCCCCTCGCCCCATTCGTTCTTGTGCCTGTCGGTCAAGTAGTTTGCGGAGAACTGCGCGAGGTAGTTGCCGTCGGGGCCGAGGTGGTTGTAGACCACGTCGAGCAGAACGGCGACGCCGACTTTGTGAGCCTCATTCACGAAGCGGCGCAGGTCGTCGGGCTCGCCGTAGAGGTGCGTCGGCGCGTACAGGGAGACGCCGTCGTAGCCCCAACCGAAGCGGCCGGGGAAGTCCGCGACGGGCATCAACTCGACGCAGGTCACGCCTAAGTCCGCAAGCTCCTTCAACTCTCGCGCGGCGGCGGCGAACGTGCCCTCGGGCGTGAATGCGCCCGTGTGTAGCTCGTATATGACCTGACCTTTGAGCGAAGCGCCCTTCCACTCGTCGTCAGTCCAGCGGAACGACGCGGGGTCTACGACGCGCGAGGGGCCGTGCGGGCCTTCGGGTTGAAAGCGCGAGGCCGGGTCTGGATATAGATAGTCTTCGCCGTCTAGTCGAAAGCGATAGAGCGCACCCGCGCCCGCGCGTTCGACGAGCGCGGAGCAGTAGCCGCCCTCTTCGCGTTCAAGGTTGAACGCCGAATCGGCGTCGCCTTCAAACAAGACCTCGACGCGCGCGCGCCTCGGCGCCCACACGCGAAAGTGTACGCCGCCGCCCGGCAGCGCCTCCGCCCCCACGGGCAGTCTCCTCGCCAGTTTCGTTACACTCATCTTTCAGAATCTTCCCGGTTAGTTGTTCTTGGGCATGATTATAAACAGAACCGCGGGCGGTAGCGAGCGGGCACTGTCAACTTGCCAAACCCTCACACATTCGGTTACGAACTCTTGACGTGCAAGCTCTGCCGATTGACGCGCTGTTGCCGGACGTGGTCGAACGCTTGCGTAGCGTGCCGAGTCTCGTCATAGAGGCCCCGCCCGGCGCGGGCAAGACTACGCGCGTGCCGCCTTCGATACTCGACGCGCGGCTCGCGGGCGCGGGGCAGGTGCTCGTGCTTGAGCCGCGGCGCATCGCGGCGCGCATGGCCGCGCGTCGCGTGGCCGAAGAGCGCGGCGAAGCTGTGGGCGAGACGGTCGGCTATCAGGTGAGGTTCGAGGACGTTTCGTCCGCGCGCACGCGTCTGCGATTTCTGACGGAGGGCGTGCTGACGCGACGCCTGCTCACAGACCCGAACCTCGCAGGCGTCGGGTGCGTCATACTCGACGAGTTTCACGAGAGACATTTGCAGGCCGACGTTGCGCTCGCGCTGCTCAGAAGACTTCAACGCACCACGAGGCCCGACCTCAAGGTCGTCGCGATGTCAGCGACGCTCGACGCCGCGCCCGTCGCCGCCTATCTCGGCTGCGAAGCGTTGCGCTCCGAAGGCAGACGCTTTGAAGTCAAAGTCGAACACGCGGCGCGACACGACGAGCGGCCGTTAGAAGTTCAGGTCGAAGCGGCCGTGCGCCGACTCGTCTCGGAAGGCTTGGACGGCGACGTGCTCGTCTTCCTTCCGAGCGCGGCCTCGATACGCCGCGCGCAGGCGGCGTGCGAGCGCGTCGCGGCGGAAGCTTCTTTGCGCGTGCTGCCCTTGCACGGCGAGCTTCCCTCGGCGCAGCAGGACGAGGCCGTGCGGCCCGCCGCGGGCGTGCGAAAGCTCATCCTCTCGACGAACGTCGCGGAGACTTCCGTAACCATAGAGGGCGTCGCGGCCGTCATTGATTCGGGGCTGGCGCGCGTGGCGGGCCACTCGCCTTGGTCGGGCCTGCCGGTGCTCAAGGTCTCGCGCGTGAGCCGCGCGAGCGCAGTGCAGCGCGCGGGCCGCGCGGGCCGCACGCGCGCGGGGCGATGCCTGCGCCTCTACACCGCGCAGGACTTCAACGCGCGGCCGGAGTATGAGACGCCCGAGGTGCGTCGTCTCGACCTCGCGGAGACGGTGCTTGAGCTTCGCGCGTCGGGCGTCGGAGACCTCGAAGAGTTCGAGTGGTTCGAGTCGCCTTCGTCTGAATCGCTCGCGGCTGCCGAAGACCTGCTGCGAAGGCTCGGCGCGATCGACGCGCGCGGACGCATGACGGATGAAGGCCGCTCGATGCTTCGTCTGCCTCTGCACCCGAGGCTCGCGCGCATCGTCTCGGAGGCCGAACGTCGCGGCATGGCACTGGAAGCCTGCACAATCGCCGCGCTCATCGCGGAGCGCGACATACGCGCGGGCCGCGTCCAACTCGGAGCCGTCGGACGAGAGCAGAAGGATGCGAGCAAGCCTTCGAGGCGCGAGGCGGAGACGCGCGGCTCGTCAGACTTAATCCGACTGCTCGAACTCTTCAGAGAGGCGGAGGCCGCTGGTCTGGACGCGGAGCGCGTCCGAAGGCTCGGCCTTGAGCCGAACGCCGTGCGCGCCGTCGCGCGCGCGACGGGACAACTGCGCCGCGCGCTCTCACGCGGCGGCGCGAAGAATGAGAGGCGCGACACGCAATCCGCGTCCCGTCCGGCGCGCGTAAGTCCGAAGGCGAGCGGCGCGAACAAGAGTCGAACTCAAGGCAACGCGGGGCGCAGCGGGACGCAACTCTCTGAAGAGGCCGAGCGTGAGCTTTTAATCTCCGTCCTCGCCGGATACCCCGACCGCGTCGCGCGCCGTCGCGCGTCGAAGGACGCGCGCGACTCTTCGCGAGAGCTTCTGCTCTCGGCGGGCGGCACGGCCGAGCTTGCGCCGGAGAGCGTCGTGCGCGAAGCCGAGTTCATGGTCGCGGTTGACGCGGAGGAGAGAGGCGATGCGGCGTCGGCGCGTGCGTCGAAGTCGGGGGCGGGCGCGGCGAAGTCCGTCGTACGGCTCGCGAGCGCAATCGAGCCCGACTGGCTGCTAGACCTCTTCGCGGACACGCTCGCCGAGAGAGTAGAGGCGCGCTGGAACGCGCAGGGAGAGAGAGTGGAGGTCGTGCGCCGACTCGTCTACGACCAGTTGGTTATCGACGAGTGGCGCGCTGACAGAGCTGAAGGCGAGGAGGTGACGCGCGCTCTCGCCGCAGCCGCGCTCGACGCGGGCGTGCGCGCCTTCGTCGAGCGGGAGCAGTTGGAGAGCCTCCTCGCGCGCGTCGAGTTCGTCGCGGGCGCGTTCCCCGAAGAGTCGATCCCTACGCTCGGCGAAGGGGACGCGCTCGCCGCGCTCGAAGAGATGTGCGTGGGCCGACGCAGCTTCGCGGAGCTTCGAGAGGCGGCGCGGGCGGGCGAGTTGCTCGAACGCCTGCGTCGTAGGTTGACGGCCGAGCAGTCGCGACTCGTAGCGCGCGCCGCGCCCGAGCGAGTCACGCTCGCGCGTGGGCGTCAGGCGCGCGTGCGTTATGAGCGCGGGCGTGCTCCTTACGTCGCCTCGCGCATGCAGGACTTCTTCGGCATGAGAGAGGGCCCGCGCGTCGCGTGCGGGCGCGTCGCGCTCGTCCTGCAACTGCTCGCGCCGAACAGTCGGCCCGTGCAGGTGACGACAGACCTCGCGGGCTTCTGGTCGCGCCACTATCCTTCGGTGCGCCGCGAACTCGGGCGGCGCTACCCGCGCCACGCGTGGCCCGAAGACCCCTTTAGCGGTTGACGCGGGCGCGCGGGCGAGACGCAAACGGGAGTCAGCATAACTTTCGGTAGTCAAGTGTCGTAGTACCATTCCAACGCCGAGAGTTAACATAACTTTCCGCCGCGTTGTGGTAGAGTAAAGAGCAAGTGCAGTATAATCACTGCGGATTAAACGTTTACATATCCCCTTTGGAGAGAAGATAGCGAGATGCCAGAGCTACGTGGCAAGCAAGCCACCGAGGACGTAAAGGACGAGTGGAAGCGCGCTTACCAGTTCTACGTGGCCGCCCCCGGCGTGCCGCACAACAAGAAACTGGATCGCACCGAACGGATCAACTACGTCGCCGAGAAGATGCACTTGACTCGCAAGCAGGCGAAACGGCGCGTGAAGAACTTTGAAGCGTGGCAGCGCAACATTAAGAAGGGACTCATCACGCCATAAAGTCCAGACGGCGCGCGCGGTAGAAGGGCCCGCGCACGCCCCGCGCTACTAGCAAGTCACGTACAAATCGCAGAGTTGATCGCCACCCGACGAGCCTCGCGGAAGTGTGCCCGTCGCGCGACGCGTGTAGCCGTCCGCCGTTTGATAAGAGGGCTCTTAGCTGTTAGCTTCTGGCTGTTGGCTTTCGTCTTCGGATTTAAGCTAAAAGCTAAGAGCTAACAGCCAACAGCTTCTCTTATGCACGGACTCGATCTGCACAAGTCGGCGGCGGCGCGCGAGGCGGTTGACCCGGCGCTCGAAGTCGAGCGGCTCGAAGCTCTGCTCGAAGAGCGGCGCGCGGAGCTATCCGATCTACAGGAGGAGTTTCGCGAGTTCAAGTCACGCTACGCCGAGGTCGTGGGCGGGCCTTTGGCGGAACTCGCGGAGGTCGAGCGGGAGATACGTCGGGCCGAGGCGCGCATGCTCGGACACGAAGGGGACGCGGAAGAGGACGAGCCTTCGCACTTCTACGACTCTTCGCACGCGCGTGCGCCGGGCAAGACCGGCCTCCGCAAGCTCTTCTGGTCTGTCGCGCGCATGTTCCACCCCGACCACGCCTCGGACGAAGGCGAGGCGCGACGCCGCCACACGATCATGGCCGAGGCCAGCCGCGCCTACCGCGACGGCGACGTTGAGAGTCTCTCGACGCTACTCGACGACGAACAGTTACAGTCCTACTGCGCCTCCTCGTCCTCCTCCTCGCGCGAG
>JBJMGR010000044.1:0-10747 GCA_045807805.1 Pyrinomonadaceae bacterium
CGCGATGCGGTCTACACAAGCTTGCGTCTGTGGCGGGACTCGAATCACGACGGCGTCTCGCAAGCCACGGAGTTACACGCGCTCGTCGAGATGGATGTCGCCCGCATACATCTGGACTACAAGCAGTCGAAGAGGTCGGACGGGTACGGCAACCGCTTCCGCTATCGCGCCAAGGTTGACGACGCGAAGGGCGCGAAGGTCGGGCGCCGGGCTTGGGACGTGTTCCTGCTCTCGAAGCCCTGAGCGCGCGCCCCTTTGACACGAGCGCGCGCGGCTTCCTATCATCGGCCCATCGTAAACGATTCGCACAAAGGAGACGGGGCCGTCCGGCGGCGCGCGCGTCGCACGCACCGCGCGGGGCTCGACGAGGCGTTGACGCGTAGGGGCTTGAGAGTTATGTGGTGGCCGCGCGCGGCCGCGTGGGCGGCGATGCTGTTGTTGACGGCGGCGCTCGCCGCGTCGGGGTGCAGGCAGGTGAAGAACGCGGCGGGCTTGAGCGTGAGGCCGAAGAGTCTCCGAGACGTTCCCGCCGAGCGACTCTCATTCCGTTTCGAGGCGGACGCGAAGGAGGAGTCGCTGCCCGAGCGGCTCCGACACGACGAACCCGAAGAGCCTCTGCCCGGCGTCAAGACCGCCTTCGAGACGCAGCGCACGACCGACGCGCTCATACGCACCGTGTCCGACACCGTGAACCAGCGCGCGCTCGCGCTCTACGGCACGAGCGAGACGAGCGAGAACAACACGGACTTTCGCATAGACCTCTACTCGGCCGAGGGGCAGTTTTTGAGAAACATCCTGCCGCACGACCTGACGGGCGTCTTCCCGGCACAGGTCGCGTGGTCGCCCGACTCGCAGAACTTCGCCTTCAGCGGCGTACGCAACCCCTCCCTCACGCCGACGCCGACGCCCGATGCCGCGCCGCCGCCTCCTCCGCCCGGCACGCAGCCGCAGCCGCTCGCGCCCTCCATGCCCGAGGCCGCGCCGACCGCCGTAGGCCCCTCGATACCTTCCGTGCAGACGTTCCGGACGGAGCAGGTCTACGTCGCGAACCGCGACGGCTTCGAGCTTCGGCCGCTCACCTCGCGCGAGGGTCTCATATACTTCAAGCTCACGTGGTCGCCCGACGGGCGGCAGATTGCGGCGCTCGCATGCAAGGAGGACGAGTACAACGCGCGCATGAGCGAGGGTCTGCTCCCCGCGGGACGCCCGCGCGTCATCACGCTCGAAGGTCAGGAGCGTCTGCTCGACGACCGTCTAACGGAGGTCGCGCCCGTCTGGTCGCCCGACGGCTCGAAGGTCGCGACGGCCTTCGGCTACGACGTTGCGGTATACGACGCCGCGACCGAACACCCGACGGGCGGCGGCATCTCTCTGCAAGAGCCTCTGCGCGCGGCATCGGTCGAGTACGACGCGCGCGTCTTCAAGAAGAGCAGCCCGCAGTCGAACACGCAGCCAAACACGCAGCAGCAGAACGCGGGGGCGTCGGCGGGCGCGGCAGTCCTCATCTCCCTAAACCCCTTCGTGCGGCTCGAATGGGAGGAGCCCGAGACCATCTACGCGCAGACGGCCTTCGTGCGATTCTACCGCAACGACCCCCTGCCGACCTTCAAGTACACGCGCTGGCACGTGCTGCGTCTTTCGCCGCAGGCGGCCGTGCTCGGCCTCTTCCAACCGCCGCGACTCTCAAACTAAAATGCGCGCGGTGAAATCCTCCGGCGGCCCGCACGGCGTATAGCCTTCAAAGAACGAGAGGAGACCGAAAACTGCCTTGCTGACTACCTACAACAGCGTCGCGGAAATCTACGAAGACATAGACGCCACGCGCGCGCGGCTCGTCGGCGCGGTCGAACACCTTTCGGATGAAGAGCAGGTCTTTCGCCCGTCGCCCGAGAGGTGGACTGTGGCCGAGATAGTCGAGCACCTCTCGGTGGTCGAGAAGCGCGTCGCGCGCATGCTCGGCGTGATGCTCACGAAGCTCGGGCCGGAGTCCGCGCGCGCCGAAGATTCTCACTTCGAGCCCGTCTCGATCGCAGAGTTCGTCGAGCGCTCGCGCACGGAGAAGTACACGGCCCCCGAAGAGATACGCCCCAAAGGCGCGCCGCTCTCCGACTCGCTCGCGCGTTTGCGCGACTCGCGCGCCGCGCTCCGAGCCCTGCGCGAGCGCGCCGAGCGCATTGACGGCACGCGCGCACGCCTCCCGCACCCCGTCTGGGGCCCGCTCGACCTGTACCAATGGCTCGCCTTCGTCGGCGCACACGAACACCGCCACCTCTACCAGATAGAAGCGCTCAAAAAGAGGATGAACGGATGAGTTAAAAGTTCCAGGTCGCAGGTTCCAAGTTAGAATGCGTCTGCCCTTAACTTTGAACTTTCAACTTGGAACTTTGAACTTATCAGGTTTAGCGTGCACATCTCCGCGTTCCTTTGTGCCTCGCTTGCGGTCACGCACGAGGGTCTTTATAATCACTCCCGTACTTCACAGTTCACGCCCTGGTAGCTCAATCGGTTAGAGCAGCGGACTCATAATCCGTTGGTTCGGGGTTCAAGTCCCTGCCAGGGCATTTTTCTTTTTCCAGCCAAATATCTTGCGGCTCGCGTAGGCTTCAAAGCTCAGAGAGGGGATTCATGGCAAAGAATTCCGTCGGCGTCGGAGTCATCGGGACGGGGTTCGCGCGTACGACGCAGTTGCCCGCGTGGGCTGCCTGTCGTGACGCGCGCGTGGTGGCAGTCGCGAGCGGGCGCAGGGAGAACGCGGAGGCCGCTGCGCGCGAGTTCGGGATTCCGTTCGTGGCCGACGATTGGCGGGGCGTCGTCGGGCGCGAGGACGTTCAACTCGTGAGCATCGTGACGCCGCCCTCGACGCATGCGGAGATGGTCGCGGCGGCGCTCGCGGCGGGGAAGGCCGTTCTGTGCGAGAAGCCGATGGCGATGAACGCGGAGGAGTCCGCGCGCATGTGCACCGACGCGCGCGGCGGGGCTGCTCGCGCTGATTGACCACGAGTTGAGGTTTCTGCCCGCGCGCCGTCGCATGCGCGAGATGATTCTCGGCGGAGAGTTGGGGCGCGTGCGGCACGCGAAGGCCGTGTTCCGCGCGGACTCGCGCGCGCGCGCGGAAGGGCCGTGGTCTTGGTGGTCTGACGAGCGCGCGGGCGGAGGTGTGCTCGGCGCGATTGGGTCGCACGTGGTGGACTCGCTACTCTGGATGACGGGCGCGGAAGTCTCGCACGTCTCCGCATCGCTCGCGACGCACGTCTCGGAGCGCGCGGACGCGGAGACGGGCGAGGCGCGACGCGTCACGACCGACGACGAGGCGAGCATGCTTCTTAACTTCTCGGACGGTGACGTGACCGAGAGAGCGACGGGCGTCGTCGCTCTCTCGATGACGGAGGCGGGCGAGCCAGAACACACAATCGAGGTCTTCGGCTCCGAGGGCGCGCTGAAGGTCACGCGCGAGGGGGTGCTCCGGCACGCGCGCGTGGGCGAGGGCGCTTGGCGCGAGGTCGAGACGGAGCGCGCGCCTCTGGCCGACCGTATGCGAGACCACGAGTGGTCGCGAGGCTTCACGGTCTTCTCCCGCGAGATAGTCGCGGCGCTCGCCGAAGGGCGCGCTTGCGTAGAGGGCGCGGCCACCTTTGAAGACGGCCACCGCACGCAACTCGTCCTCGACGCCGCACGCGCCGCGCACGCGTCGGGCTGCCGCGTGACAGTTAACAGTGAGCGGTGAGCCGTTAAGAAGTGAGCAGTAAGCAGCAAGCAGTTTAAGAACTCAATCGACGACGCATTCACTCAAACACTGCTCACTGCTTACTGTTCACTGCTCACCGCTTACTGCTCACTGTTAACTGCTCACTTTTTTCCGATGAAGAGAAAGCTTTCCGTCGTCATACTGCTGGCGGTCTTGCTCGTCGCGTTCGCGTTCTTCTTCGTAGCGCCGACGGCGTTCGACCTGTTCGTCAACCGCGCGCGCAAGGGGCCGCCTTACGCCGCGTCGGAGCGTGCGCGAACGCTGCACGGCCGCCTGTTCGTCGCCGACATGCACGCCGACTCGCTCCTCTGGGACAGGGATTTACTCGAACGCTCGTCGCGCGGGCACGTGGACGTGCCACGCCTGCAAGAGGGCGGGGTCGCGCTACAGTTCTTCACAGTCGTCTCCAAGACGCCGTTCGCCTCGAACTACGAGAGCAACACCGAGCGCGTGAACGCGATCACGCTACTCGCGATGGCCGAGCGCTGGCCCGCGCGCGCGTGGTGGAGCCTGAAGGAGCGCGCGCTCTATCAGGCTCGGAAGCTCGACTCGGCGGCGGCGCGCTCGGGCGGGCAGTTCGTCGTCATAAGAACAGCAAGCGACCTCGCGCGCTTCGCCGAGCGTAGGAGGTCGGATTCACGCGCAATCGCGGGCCTGCTCGGCATAGAGGGCGCTTACGTCTTGGACGGCGACGTGCGAAACGTTGACGCGCTCTTCGACGCGGGCTTCCGCATGATGGCCCCGACGCACTTCTTCGACAACGAGTGGGGCGGCTCCGCGCACGGCGTCGAGAAGACGGGCCTGACGGAGCGCGGGCGCGAGATGATTCGGCGAATGGAGGCGCGCGGGATGCTCGTCGATGTCGCGCACGCTTCGCCGCGCACGATTGACGACGTGCTTGCAATCGCGACGCGGCCCGTCGTCGTCTCGCATACGGGCCTGCGCGGCGTGTGCGACAACCAGCGCAACCTGAGCGACGAACAGGCGCGGCGCATCGCGGCGACGGGCGGCGTTATAGGCATAGGATTCTGGGACGCGGCGACGTGCGGCACGGACGCGCGCGCCGCCGCACGCTCGATGCGCTACGCGGCGAACCTCGTCGGCGTCGAGCACGTCGCGCTCGGCTCTGACTTCGACGGCACGGTCACGGAGCCCTTCGACGCGACGGGCATGGTCGAGATAACGCAGGCGCTTCTCGACGAGGGCTTTTCGGACGAAGAGGTAGCGTTGATAATGGGCGGCAACGTCCTGCGGCTGCTGTCGGAGACGCTGCCGCGTTGAAGGCGCGGCCCGTTCTTCCGAGTCAACTATAAAATTTCAGAGAGGGCACATAGGCTTGGGCGACAAGTGGCGACACCTTTTCAGCGACGGCGAGTTCGCGCGGCGCGAACAGATACTCTCGGGCCTGACATTCGAGCAGGTCACGACGCGACCTTCTACGCAGTCGCACACCATCTACGAGGAGCTTTGGCACACGAACCGCTGGCAGTCAATCATCGTTAATCGTGACGAGGCGCTCTACGAAGAGTGGGAGCGCGGCGAGGTCTACCCCGTGCAAGCGCCCGCGAATGCGGAAGAGTGGGACGCGCTCGTCGCGGAGTTTCACGCGGGGACTGCGAAGGCTCTCTGGTGGACTGAGTCGCCCGAACGCTTGGAGCGCGAGACGAGCCCCGGCTCGACGATGGAGGACGTGCTCCACAGCCTCGCGATTCACAGCGCATACCACATGGGCAAGATTGTCGCACTGCGCCAGCAGTTAGGCGCGTGGCAGAATGCAAAGGATGAAGGATGAAGGATGAGGGATGAAGGTAAGCCTTAACAGCTTTCACTTCATCCTTCCGCCTTCATCCTTTCAAAGAGAGGTCATATGGACGAAGTCATATACGCGTCGGCGTCGGAGCTTGCGCGGGCGATAAGGCAGAAGGAAGTCTCGTCTTCCGAAGTTGTGGAGGCGCATCTCGCGCGCATAGCGGAGGTCAACCCGAAGGTCAATGCCGTCGTGCTGCTGACCGAAGAGGCTGCGCGGGCGCGCGCGAAGGAGGCCGACGAGGCGCTCTCGCGCGGAGAGTCGTGGGGGCCTCTGCACGGCGTGCCCGTGACGATAAAGGACGCGTTCGAGATGGCGGGCCTCGTCTCCGCCGGAGGCACGAAGGGGCGCGCATCGCACGTGCCCGAAGAGGACGCGACGGGCGTCGCGCGCTATAAAGCGGCGGGCGCGGTCATACTCGGCAAGACCAACACGCCCGAACTCTCCCTCGCCTTCGAGAGCGACAACCTCGTCTACGGACAGACGAAGAACCCTTACGACCTAACGCGCACGCCCGGCGGTTCGAGCGGAGGCGAGGCCGCCGCGATTGCTTCGTGCATGTCGCCTTTGGGACTTGGCAGCGACGCGGGCGGGAGCATACGTCTGCCCGCGCACTTCTGCGGTATCGCGGGCATCAAACCGACTTCGGGACGCACGCCGCGCACGGGCCACTTCCCGCCGATGGGCGGACTGCTCGACTCCATCTGGCAGATTGGCCCGCTCGCGCGACGCGTCGAAGACCTGTGGCTGGCGCTCCCGCTTCTCTGCGGCAACGACTGGCGCGACCCGTCCGTCGCGCCCGTTCCGCTCGGCGACCCTTCGCAGGTTAACCTCCGAGGGCTTCGCGTCGCGTTCCACACCGACAACGGCATCGTCACGCCGACCGACGCAATCCAGCAGGCCACGCGCGACGCCGCGCGCGTCCTCGCGGACGCGGGCGCGGAGGTGGTAGAGGTGCGTCCGCCCGTCCCCTCGAACGCATACGAGATACTGCTCGGGCTCTACGGCGCGGACGGCGGCGCGGGCCTGCGAATGCTTCTGATGTTCTCGGGCACAGACGAGACGCACGCGCTCATGACTCGCCTGCTCGAAGTCGTCTCGCAGGTGAGCCTGACGACCGCCGAGCTTGAGGGGCTAATCTTCCAACTCGATATGTGGCGCTCGCAGATGCTCTCGTTCATGCGCGACTACGACCTCGTCGTCTGCCCGCCGTGCGCGCGCGAGGCGATGCCGCACGGCACGACCTTCGACGACGACAATCAACTCGTCTTCGTCTACACGATGCTCTACAACATGACGGGCTGGCCCGGCGTGGTCGTGCGCGCGGGCACTTCGCCCGAAGGTCTCCCCGTAGGCGCGCAACTCGTCGCGCGCCCGTGGCGCGAAGACGTTGCGCTGGCCGCCGCGTCCGAAGTCGAACGCGCGCTCGGCGGATGGCAGCGCCCGCCTCTTTAGAGTGATAAGTGATGAGTGATAGGTGATGAGAAAAAACGAGGCTGGCTTTTCTTATCACTTATCACACATCACTTCCTCGTTTATATTTGCTCCGATGAAGAGAGGTCGTGAAGAGGCGCGCGTGCGCGTCGGCGTGGACACGGGCGGGACGTTCACGGACTTCGTGTACATGGCGCGCGGGCGCGCGCTAGTCTTCAAAGTCCCTTCGACGCCCGACGACCCTTCGCGCGCGATTGTCGAGGGACTGCGGCGCGTCGCGCGAGAGGCCGGAGTATCTCTGCGCGACTTGGAGGTCGTGCACGGAACGACCGTCGGGACTAACGCTCTGTTGGAGGGTCGAGGCGCGCGCGCCGCGCTCGTTACGACCGAGGGCTTCGAGGACGTGCTCGTCATCGGCCGACAGGCGCGCGCGAGCCTGTACGATCTGAACTGGGCGCGGCCCGCGCCGCTCGTCGAAGATAACTTAAGGTTCGGCGTGCGCGAGCGCGTCGGGTCGGACGGCTCCGTAGTCGAAGAGTTGGCCGACGAAGAGGTCGCCGCGCTCGTCAGGAAGTTGAAGCGCGCGCGCGTCGAGTCAATCGCCGTCTGCCTGCTCTTCTCGTTCGCGCGTCCCGAGCACGAGCGCAGAATCGAGCGTGCCATAACGGAAGCGCTTCCCCATGTGCCGCTCTCCGTCTCGCACAGAATCCTCCCGGAGTATCGAGAGTTCGAGCGCACCTCGACCGTCTCAATCAACGCGTACCTCCAACCCCTGATGGGCTCTTACCTCGAACGCCTCGGCTCGCACGTCGCGCCGCGACGACTGCGCGTGATGCAGTCGTCGGGCGGGAGCATCTCCGCGCGCGCGGCGGCCGTCGAGCCCGTGCGCACGATTCTCTCCGGCCCCGCGGGCGGCGTCGTAGGCGCGACGCACGAGGCGCGGGCCGCGGGCTTCGATGACATCATCACGTTCGACATGGGCGGCACTTCGACCGACGTTGCTCTGTGCACGTCGGGGCGCGTGCGTCTGACGAACGAGGCGAGCGTGGCGGGCCTGCCCGTCGCCGTGCCCGTGTTGGACATTCACACCGTGGGCGCGGGCGGCGGCTCAATCGCGCGCGTTGACGCGGGCGGGAGCCTGCGCGTCGGGCCACAGTCGGCGGGCGCGGTGCCCGGCCCCGCGTGCTACGGCCGCTCGGATTTGCCGACGGTGACGGACGCGAATCTAGTGCTCGGCAGGTTCGGCGGCGCGGACTTACTTGGCGGCGAGTTCAAGTTGGACGAGGGGCGCGCCTTCGGAGCTTTGAACGCGCTCGCGCGGGAGATGAGCGAGGCGGGCGGGCGCGTGGTGACGGCAATCGAAGCCGCGCTCGGCGTCGTGCGCGTCGTGAACGCCGGGATGGAGAGGGCCTTGCGCGCGGTCTCCGTCGAGCGCGGCTTCGACCCGCGCGCGTGCGCGCTCGTCAGTTTCGGCGGCGCGGGCGGGCTGCACGCGTTGGAGCTTGCGCGCTCTCTGCATGTGCCGCGCGTCGTCGTCCCGCGAGAGCCGGGCGCGCTCTCCGCGTTGGGCTGCCTGCGCGCGGACGTACTGAAGAGTCTCAGCCGCACGCTCATGCTCGAAGTGGGCCAGGGCACTAACGTAGCCGCGCGCGGAAGCGCGGGAGAGATTGAGCGCGCCTTCAAGGCGCTTGAGCGAGAGGCGCGCGCGGCTCTGAAGCGCGAGGGCTTTGAAGAGTCACGACAGACGCACGCGCGCACAATCGCCGCGCGCTATCGCGGGCAGTCGTTCGAGCTTGAGATTCCGTGGGGCGGCGGACGAAGACTCGTCGAGCGCTTCCACGCGGAGCACGGGGCGCGCTACGGCTATGCGCAGACGGCGAACTCAATCGAGGTCGTGAGCGCGCGACTGCTCTCTGCGGGGCTGGTCGAAGAGTTGAAGGAGGAGAGACCGGGACGCGCGCGCGCGTCACGCGCAACAGTCGCGCCGCGCGGCACCGCGCGAGTCCACTTCGACGAAGGCGCGCGTGATGTGGCCGTCTACCGGCGCGAAGAGTTGAGCGCGGGCAAGCAGCTTCGCAGCCCTTGCGTCATCACCGAATACTCTTCGACGACGCTAGTGCCCGCCTTCGCGCGCGCCTCGACGGACGCGCGCCGTAACCTCATCATAGAACTATGAAACGGCAGCCGGACATCAATTCATGAAGCGACGCCTTCATCAAACGCCGCCGAGAAGCACAGAGGGCTTCGACCCGACGACGCTGGAAATCTACCGCGCGCTCTATACCTCGGTCGCGGAGGAGATGGGCCTGACGCTCCGGCGCACGGCGCACTCGCCGAACATAAAGGAGCGGCGCGACTACTCGTGCGCCGTCTTCGACTCGCGGGGCCGCGTCGTCGCGCAGGGCGACCACATGCCGGTTCATTTGGGCTCGATGCCGATGGCGGTCGCCGCGGCGCTTCAAGAGACGAGGCTCGCGCACGGCGACGTGGTCGTCCTCAACGACCCGTACGCTGGCGGCACGCACCTGCCCGACGTAACGCTCGTCGCGGGAGTCTTCGTTGAACGGAAGGCAGAAGGCGGAAGGCAGAAGGCAGGGATTGAGCGGCGACGTAGCCCTCTTAAAAAGTCCAGCGAAGCCGGGGCCGATTCTTCGGCTGCCTTCCGCCTTCTGCCTTCTGCCTTCTCTCCCCTGTTCTACGTCGCGAACCGCGCGCATCACGCGGACATAGGCGGCGCGACGCCCGGCTCGATGGGGATGGCGACCGACGTTTACGGCGAGGGCTTGAGGATTCCGCCCGTTCATCTCGTGCGAGGCGGGCGCGTCGTCGAAGATGTGATGCGTCTCCTGATGGCGAACGTGCGCGTCGAGCGCGAGCGTCGCGCCGACTTCGAGGCGCAGGTGGGCTCACTCAAGACGGGCGCGGCGCGTCTGCTTGAGATAGTCGCGCGCGCTGGCATCGGAGAGGCGACCGAGTACGCGCGACACCTCATAGATTATTCGGCGAGGATGATGCGCGCGACCGTGCGCGCTATCCCTGACGGCGCATATGAGGCCGAGGACGCGCTCGACTCGGACGGCGTGAACGACGGAGAAGTCGGCATACGTGTGCGCATCGAAGTCAAAGGCGAACGCGCGCGCGTGGACTTCTCGGGGAGCGCGTCGCAGGTCGCGGGGCCTGTCAACGCGGTCGAGGCGATAACGGTCTCGGCCGTCTCGTACGTCTTCCGTTGCCTCGTCGGCGCGGAAGAGGTTCCGGCGAGCGCGGGGCTGATGGAGCCGATTGAGGTCGTCGCGCCGCTCGGCACAATCGTCAACGCGTCGCACCCCGCGCCGGTCGCGGGCGGGAACGTCGAGACCTCGCAGCGCATCGTTGACGTGCTCTTCAAGGCGCTCTCTAAGGCTCTGCCCGCGCGCATCCCGGCCGCGAGTCAGGGCTCTATGAACAACCTCACCATCGGCGGGCGCGACGAGCGCTCCGGCGCTGAGTTCGCTTACTACGAGACAGTCGCGGGCGGCATGGGCGCGCGCCCCGGCGTGGACGGAGTCGGAGGCGTCCACACGCACATGACCAACAGCCTCAACACGCCCGCCGAAGCCCTTGAGTACGCGTACCCTCTGCGCGTGCGCGCATATCGTCTGCGTCGCGGCTCGGGCGGGCGCGGCGCGCGACGCGGCGGCGACGGCGTAGTTCGCGAGATAGAGACGCTCACCGCCGCGCGCATGTCTCTGCTCGCGGACCGTCGCACGCGCGCGCCCTAC
>JBJMGR010000045.1:0-44748 GCA_045807805.1 Pyrinomonadaceae bacterium
CGGGCGTGCTGTGTGTCATCGCGCCCGCGCTTGATGACGTGACCCGATTGACAGTGGGCGCACCTGACGCCATCAGGCCAGCGCATCTCCCGCACGGTTTGATAGCACTTGCTGTCGTCAAGCAAGTGATGAATCTTGACCATTGAGACAGTCTGTCATTGACCGTTAGTCTTTTCAAAGAGCATTCAGGTGAGGCGCAGGCTCACCTCCCTGTTTCCCGAATTGAGCCATTAATTTTTGATGTTATGAAGCAGGCGCCTCCGGCCACGAGCCTTTGCTAGACTCGCGGCGGCTTGAGATCGCAAGAAGGAGGCGCCCGATGACAATTTACTGCGGAGTCGACTTTCATGCCCGCTTACAAACAGTCAGCTTCATGGACACGGCTGACGGGGAGACCCATCAGCGGGATCTTCATCACCAGAAGGACGACATTCGTGCCTTCTACTCTCAGTTCGCCAGCGATCTCATCGTCGGGTTAGAAGCCAGTAGTTATTCGCGGTGGTTCGAACAGTTGCTTGATGAACTCGGCTATCAGATGCCTGATCGGCGACGCGGCAGAGATCAGGAGGCTCGCCCGGCGCAAGCAGAAGAATGATCACCGCGACGCCGACCACATCCTCGATCTGTTAATCAAGGACGAGTTTCCCCGACTGCACCGGCCGTCGCCGCAGAGCCAGGAGGTGATGCGACAGTTGCGCTACAGGCATCGGCTCGTGAAGATCAGGACGATGATCAAGAACAACCTGCACGCGCTGGCGCTCGGAGCCGGAGTCTCACTGCGGACTCAGATTCGCACCGTCAAGGGTCGCGAAAGGTTGGAAGCACTCGCTTTGCCCTCAGTGCTCGGCGAGCAGCGTGACGAGTGGTTAAGGCTACTGGACACGATCGGGGATCAGATCGCAGGAGTCGAGAAATGGTTAACGGCCTCGGCCCAGCAGGATGAGCGCGTCATGAAGTTACAGACTCATCCTGGCATCGGATTGATCACCTCGCTCGCTTTGGTGCATACGCTCGAACCGGTCAGCCGCTTCTCCACCGCTCGCAAGGTGGTGGCCTACGTCGGACTGGATCCGGTAGAACACTCTTCGGCTGAGAGGAAGAGATTCGGCTCAATCAGCAAAGAGGGATGTCGGTTTTTGAGATTCCTGATGGTCGAGACGGCACAAAAGGCGGTCAATGGCGATCAGGAGCTGAAGGCTTTTTACTACCGTCTGGTGCAGAGGAAGGAGAGATCGAAAGCGAAAGTGGCGGTAGCCAGAAAGCTCCTGACTGAAATTACACGGGAGGTCGTAAGAGCAATAGAATGTAGTTGCTATGGCTACAATCAAGCTCGAACTAACTCCCGCGATGGAAGCTTATCTCGTGGCGCTCATCTACCGCAACACGCGCACGAGTTGCCTGTCTCTCTCAGCCGTGTGCGCCCGCGTCTCGCACGACCGGTTGCAGCGCTTGCTCTATGAGAGGTTCGCATGGTCACGACGGCTGTGGGACTTCTTCGCCGCAAGGCTCGTGCGTGGGGGCGGCTACCTCATCATCGATGACACGTGCTGGGCGCGCTGGGCGAAGCACTCCGAGGCGGTGAGTTGGGTCTGGAGTTCGACGCGCGGGCGGACGGTGCGCGGGATGCAAGTGGTACTGCTCGTCTGGACGGACGGGCGTCGGCGAGTCCCGCTCGGGCTTAGGCTGTGGCAGAAGGGCGGGCGCTCGAAGGTCGAACTGGCCGCCGAGCTGTTGCGCGAGGCTCACCGGCGCGGAGTGCGCCCGGAATACGTGCTCTTCGATAGCTGGTACGCGGCTTCGACGCTGCTGCATCTGCTCGCCGGCCTAGGCTGGAAGTATGTCGCGCGGCTGAAGTCGAACCGCCTCTTCGAGGGGCGGCCGGTGAGGGAGCGCTGGCCGCATCGCTTCGGGCGGGCAGCGGGGCGGCTGCGGAAGATCGGCCACGAGGTCTGCGTTGTCAAAGACGGGCGGCGCTACTTCGTCTCGAACGACACCGGCCTCTCGTCAGCGGAACTCAAGCGGCATTATCGTGTCCGGCAGCAGATCGAAGAGGTCTTTAGATTACTGAAACAGGAGTTCGGATGGGGGGGCGAGCGCGCAGAAGGCGCAGGCGCAACGCGCGCACTTGCACCTCGGGCTCTACGCGCTATGCCTGACTGAGCAGGCCGCAATGAAAGGAGGGCAGACGATCTACGCCTTCAAGCGCCAGTTATTTCGTCTGCCCATCCCGGAACATCTTGTCTCGACGTCCACGTCCTGTCTGACCAGGGGGATGAGGCGTTTGTAGTTTTGGACGGCGTGGGCGAGCTCCCTCTGACAAATACGCGAGGCGATGGAGTGGGGGCTGAGAACGAAGATGAAATTATCGGCCGCCTCGATACTGGATTCGACGGCCTTCATCCAGGGCTCGGTCGGCTGTATCTCTTTGCTGTCAATCCACACCTTCCGCCCCCCACGGACTAAAGCTTCGTACAGCGTTTGGATGAATGTCTGGTCCTTACGCGAATAGGAAATGAAGGCGTCGAACCTTAAAACCGGGTCGAATCCCGCCATCAGCAGTTCAAAGGACTGCTTGAAGTTATGCTCGTCTAGAAAACTTATCCCCCCCGGCTCGCTTAGCGGCAGGGGCAACTTGCTGGCCTCTACGCCGCGGTACGTTACGGGTATCAGGTGCTTCCCGAGCTTGACGGCGAGGGTCAGCTCTTTAAGACAGGCTCCGGAGGTGACTGAGTCCGGGCTAATAATAAAGATGAAGTAGTCCGCAGCAGCGATTCTGGTCAGCGCTTCTTCCGGTCTTGTGTCGGCTGGCGGCCCCGGCCAGATTTTTTGTCCGCTCTGCTTGAATGCGTTATCCAGCTTCTTGATAAATTCGAGGTCGGACTGCGAGTAGCAGATGAAGACGTTTGAAAGTCCCTCATTCTGGCCGGGCGCACCCGCGCCCGCAACGTCACCTCTCTTCAAATCCGGATAGTCGAACACCACGCGCCCCTTTCAGACGCCACCCGACTCGTGCGGGTGTTTCTTCGCGGATAATTATTTCCGACCCCGGCGTGGCCCGAAGCAAGTGACGCGGATACTTCATTACCTTACTAAGGGACGACGGTGACAGTCTATTTTAATGGAATGTTCGGTGCGTTCACATCCTTACTTGGGTTCACATTTGAACGTTTGCGGAAACATAGACAAGTCTGCTAAATCGCCCTCTGTCGCGAGCCTATTCGGTGTGGCCGCATAAAGATTGGCTCTGCGGCCCTCTTCTTACCTCGAAGCAATTCCTGCAACACAACCAGTACGGGTGTAGATCGATATGAGGCGACGTGCAGAATTACATCCGGCTACTCTACGAACCGGAGACGAGACTGGCTATGACGAGTAGCAGCACGATGAAAAGTACCACGCCCCCAACGACCATAGCCACGACGGTCATTTTCTCCCGCTGCTTTATCGCCGCGATCTCATCTTGGCAAGCCTTCACGTCAGCGCCGAGCTTGCCTGCGGTGTCTATCTTCTCTTTGAGTAGGGGGAGTATGGTGGCAAGCTCGGCGGGCGGAGTGCTCTCCGGGCCGAACTGCAACTGAAGATCGGCCGGGGCGCGCTGGGGGACCTGAGACGAGAGCTTGGCCAACTCGGCGGAGAGCCCCTGCGAACTGTCAATATCTGCCCACACGTTTTCGCGGTCAGCGACCAGTGTGCCCAGTTCGGGCGGTAAGACGACTACATCGTTCGGGCCTGACATCTGCTGCTCCTTTTTACTCAACCACAAGCCGCGTTCGCGCGGCGGATAAGCTCCTGCACGACCGGGAACTTCGAGTTGGATTCCGCATTGTAATGGACGTAGAGGTCGAAGTTGCTGTAGGCACTGTCCATATCCTGTTCGGCGAACCGCAACTTCTCCGCCACTGCGGCCACGCATTCGTCGGCCTGCCGGGCTAACTCTTTGGCGGCCTCCAGCTCCCGGCCCACCCGCTCCAGAAGCTGCCTCTGCTCGTCCATCTCGCCCCTCATCCGCGCGTCGTCCTGCTCGTGCGGGTTGAGGTATCTGCTGTTGACTTCGCGCGCCGCCTCATCCTCCCAGACGCGGCCGACATCCTTGCGCAAGTCCTGTAGGACGCGCGACTGCTGCGACATCAGCCAGAGCGTCTCTTCGAGGGCGCTTGCGGCCGCCGTCCCGTTCATGTCAGGCAAAGTGTCACTCATACTTTTTCCGTTTGATAACTCGCATCGGCAGTTGCCCGACCCCCATCCGCTTGGCGAGCCAGATGCGGTGGCGACCGTTGTCTATGTCGTAGGAGCCGCCGTCGTCGTTCACCTTGATGCAGTCGTCACCGTAGAACGCCTCGTAGACCCTCTGATAACCGCCGGCGTATTCCATGCCGCGCCTTCTGTCGTAATCGGCCCAGTAATCCGAGCTGGCACCCAGACCGCTTTCGATGACGGGTCTCATCTCCTGTAACTTCTCGATGCCCGCGCGCATCTCCGTCTCCGAAATTTTTCTGAAATCCGCGCCGCCGGAGATGTCTGGCGGCTCTGGCAGGTCGGCGACGCTGACGAACCGGACGCCTTCGTCTACCCACGTGCCGACCTGTCCTGTCGGCGGCGCGATACGTACACCGACCCCGGCGCTGACGTAAGAAGCGTACAAGTCGGGCCGGTTGAGCTGGTGGAGCAACTGCAACTTGTGTTCGAGTTCGTGCCCCGTGCCCCTCGCGTATCTCTGTGCGGACTCTTCCGCAGTGTCCGCCGCCACGAGGTGCGCGGCGGCTTCGTCTGTTGTGGACGCAGCACTGCGTGTGACCGCCAACATCTGCTCGGCAGCGGCGACCTCCTCGCCCACCTTCTCTTTGGCGACGAGCGCAGCCTGTTCGGCGGCCTGCGCGAACTCCAGGCCACGCTCGGCGGAGTTCAACGCCTGCTGCGCCTCCGACTCGGCGGCGCGCGCCACGCTCTGTGCCCTTGTCGCTAACTCGACGGCGTTCGTGCAACACTGCACGCGCGCGCGCGCGGCGGCCACTTCCGCCCTCGCGGCGTTGACTTCCTCCTGCGCCAGTTGAAGCCTGTAGGCCGCGCTCCGCACCTCATCCTGAGCCGAATTGAAGGCGTTGGCCTCGCTGTTGCAGTTGGAACGGTTCTTATCGTTTAAGCAGGATTGATAGCGCGACCGCGCCCGTTCAAGAGCCGCCTGAGCCTGCTCAAACGCCCTGAGGGCGCGGTCGTATTCGACTAGCGCTCTTTCCAGCCTCGCCTCGGCCCGCGCGAGCCAGGCCAGCGCCTTTCTCAACTCCTCCTCCCAATGCTCCAGCGTCGAAGTAGCGTCGTCTAATGCACGCTCGGCCTGTCCCAGCGTGACGGCGGCGATGTCCCGACCGTTCCGGCACTCGCCCAGAAGCGCATCCACCGCCGCGCAGACGCCGAGCACACGCTCCTCATCCTGCCGAGCCTCGTCCAGAAGAACCGAGGCGCGGTGGATGGCGCGCTCTACGGACTCTTTCGCCTGCCGCTGGATGTAGGAGGAGGCTTCTAGCGTTTGGCTGGCGCGCGCCGACCATGACCGCATCTCCAGCGAGAGGTCTTCGAGGGCGATAGCTATTACGCGTGGGTCGATGCTGCTCATCGGGTCAAACCGCCCGTCAGATTAATCCGGACTCAGCCCTGTCCGCGTTGCGCAGGGCTTCGATGCGCTCCCTCAACACAGCCTGTATGCGCTCGGTCTGTTGGAGGTACTCCTGAAAGTTTTGCGCCGTGCGCGCCCAGCCCGCGCGGAACTGGTCGGCCGCCTCTCCCTCGTAGACGTCGCTGAAGGTACGCCAGCGAGAATCAAGGTGGTCGAACTCCACCCTGAGCCGGCTGCTGTGCCCCTCCAAGGTGCGGCTGTACTCTTCCAGCCCCGCCAGTAAGACTCTCGTGTCAACCGCCAAAGAGATACCCCCTCATCGCCTCGCTCTTGATGGCGAGGAACTCAAGATAGTTCGGCCCCTCCGTCCCGACGTAGTGCTTCATCATCTCTTCGAAAGGCCCCCAGATGGCGTCGTACTCCTTGCGCCACTGATCCTGCCAGTGCGGCGAGACCTGGTCGTGCTGCATTTCCAACTCCCGGACGGAGCCTTGCAGGGAGTCGTTGAACTGGGCCAGCAGTTGCCGAAAGTTCTGCATCGCATAGTATGTGTCGTCGAGATTGTCACCGCTCATGTCCGTTCCTCCGGTGCGAGAGTTGTTCCCCGATCTGTCGCATCTGGTCGACGAGAGACTCGTTCTGCGCCACCTGCGCCTGGTCGACGCTGTAGGGCTTGAACCGCACCGCCGTGTCATTCTCAACGTCTACGTACAGCGCGCAGACCGGCATCGGCCCTTCGAGCTGCAACTGCGAGGCGCGGCGGCCGCGCGTGAGCGTGTGCGAATCGTCCTCCGACATTTGCAGCGCGACACGGTGGCGGAAGTTAATCAGCCCGCGCCGCTCGTCGATGACGTTCGTCATCGGCCGAACGCCGGAGAAGCTGAGGATGAGATGGATGCCGAGCGGCGGACCTTCGACGTAGAGACGCCTGAGGTTCTCGCCTCCCGGCGAGTTGGTCAGGCCGCCATAGGCGTCGGGCTTGCGGCGCAGCGCCTCAATGCCGTCGAGCTCTGTCATCATCACGAAGAGGGACGGCTCCCCGACAAGTTGATTTTCGGGCATCGCCTTGCGCCGGTCTAACTCGGCGGTCAACTCGCCGAGCAGCGGGTCGGCCGCCGACGGGTCGGTAGAAAAACGGGCGGCGAACCCGGCACGGCCCAGAAGGCTTTCCGCTGCGGCTTGCAGCATTCCGTTCCAGCGTGAGCCGGCGATGCTGCGGTCGATGATGGTGAAGCGGGCGTGCGAAGGGTCGAGGTTCACGGCGAGGCTCGCCAGGATGGCGGCCAGCATCCCGTAGCGCGCGGCGTTCGCCCCGCCGACGACCACAGCGTTCTCCGACACACGGCGGCGGAAGACCATCATGGCCTGCCCGCGGACGTTGAACTGCTGGCCGAGCCAGGCGACGTGCGGGTGCTCCTCCGGGAACCAGTCGATGACTCCGAGCCCGCCGGCCTCGGCCGGCCGGCGGGCGAAATCCGCCAGTTCGCGCGGTGGCATCCACGCCTCGTGGCGCAGCAGGTGGGATAGATATGGGTTGTCGGCCAAGCTCGGCTGCGCCTTGCCGTTGAATACGACCCGTCGCGGCAGGCTCTCGTCCGGCAGCGAGCGTGACTTCTCCGCCAGCGTTTGCAACAACTGGTCGAGCCGTTCCAGCCGGAGATACGCGACCTTGCCCGCCACGTTCGCGCCGTCGTCGCCACCCTGATCGTTGACTACGATCTTCCCCGGCAGATCGCAGGTGGCGATGTAGTTCTTGCCCTTTCGTCCGAACTCGGTCAATGCTTGCACGTCGGCCGCTTTCATCTTCATCGCCAGCAGCAGGTGAATGTTGCCGAAGATGCCGGTCTGGTTGAGCATGCCAGCCGCGCCGAAGCGCTGCGAGGCGAGCAGCATGTGGATGCCGGCGCTGCGCCCCTGCTGCGCGAGTTGGAGCAGTTGGCTCGACGCTACGCCGTCCTTGTCGCCCTCGAACAATTCCTGATACTCGTCGATGAGCAGGAGGATGCGCGGCAGCCGCCCTTCGGGCTCGCCCTTCGCGCGGTAGCTCGTGAAGTCGTTGACGCCGACGCGGACAAACAGCTCGTTCCGACGCTCCTTTTCCGCGATCAGCTCGGCCAGCACGCTCCGCGACAGTTCAGGCGAGGAGCGCAGAGAGACGACTTCGGCGTGCGGCAGTGTGCGGTAGGGCTGGAACTCGACGCCGTCCTTGCCGTCGATTAGGTAAAGACGCAACTCCTCCGGGCTGTAGCGCACGGCGAGGCCGGAGATCAGGACGTGGTAGAGGTTCGACTTGCCCGCACCGGTCATCGCGCCGAGCATCCCGTGCGCGCACGGCCGGTCGTCAACGTTCACCCCGAACCACAGCCCCAACCGCGAGCCGTTGCCGTTGACGCCGATGGGCGATTCGATGGTCTTAGTGCTGCTCTCGCCCCACCACCTGTCTTCCGGGAGGCCGACGATCTTGTCCCAGTCGAGGGGCAACGGCCGCTGTCCAATCTTATGTTCTTCGAGCTTTTTAGACAGCAGACCCAGAAGCTCGGCCGAGGGAGGGCCGTCGGGACGCAGAGACAGGTTAAGCCGGGTCGACGAACTGTTATCGTCGAGGTTGACGAAGACGGCGTTCTGGAACCCGTTCACGCCCATGTCTCTGGGCAACTCGTGGGTGCGGTTGTAGTGGATGAAGACGTAGGTTCCGGCTACCGGGCCGGTGTTGCCGACGCTCTGTAGCGCCTCAATGGCGCGCCGGTCGTAGCGGTTCGGGAAGTCGGCCGCGAAGACGAAGTGGAACTTCTCATTCACGCGCAGGTCTGCCGGGATGGCCTCGAATGAGGGGACGGAGGCGTCGAGGTAGTTCTCAATGATCCGCTGTATCTGCGCGATGACCTGATCGAGGTCGCGGCGCACATCGCCCGAATGCTCCTGAACCTGCGGCAGAAAACGCCGCATCGGGAAGGCAATGCCGTGGCCCGCAGGGTCGAGCAGGGTGTAGCGGGCTTGGTGCGGCAGCATTAGCGCCGTGCGTACGAGCAGGGATTGCAGCAGGGCCGCGCCCTGCTCGGTCGAGTTCCCGCTGCTGCCAATGATGATCGTTCTGTTCTGGCCGACGAAGGGGATGAGGCCGGGGACGCGTAGCCCCCCGTCGAGGCGTTGTTCCAACAAATCACCCACGCGGATGAACGACTCGGCCACGGAAGTAGCCGGATCCCACGACTGCCAACGCGGTTCGCCCCATCCAGACGCGCTTGCGAGCGGGCGGGCGGCTAAACCCTCCTCGAACCTTCGTGCGTTATCGCTCAGCACGGAAGCGAAGTACCCTTTCAGCTTCCCGATACTGAGCTGCCCGTACTGTCTGAGGGCGCTGGCCTTCGCCTCGGTCATACCAATCTCTTGAGTCAGACTGGCGATTTTGGCCTCTAACTCGGAGATGCGGATCTTGTTTTGCTGAAACACGTGAGAGTCCTCCAGAACATCCGTAAGTCGCTAACGCGCTTAACCGCTCCGCTTCCGCAGTGGGTCAGCAGTCACTCCCAGTTATCACTCCGGCAGGGGTGATTTTGGTCAGGTGCGGGAGCTGAAGAGGGTATATTGAGACCCGCGAGGTCTTTCCGCGTTCAGAGACGTTAGGCCGCTTTGAATTCGCTAAGGTTCTCGGCGGTAGAGAGTTCGTTTACGGGTGACGCGCCGTGTCGTCGCGCCCGTGAGAATTTCACCCTGAAGTGAAGCGAGGTAGTTGACGAGTCGCCTTCAGAAAGCTCGGCACAGTTTTAGCCGCGTGAGGCTGACGCTGGAAAACGTGTCAGCAAGTAAAAGCTCTCGGCTGAAATCAACAACTGCAGAATGTGCTTTAACCGAGAATGAGTGTGACCGGAAAGAAAATGACCCTATTGAAAGCGCGCATAACATAGCCCCGTCTATCGATACTGTCAAGAATTTTCGGCAATGCCAAGAGAGGGTAGTGGCCCCGTTACGTTGGGGATTGAAAAAGAGAAGGCAAAGTGCGGACAGTCTCGGCTGCCATGCCGAAACACAAGACCCGCCATCCTCCGCCTTCTCTACGCTGCCCCCATTGTGGGGGCAAGCGCGCTACCTCTTCTATCACAGCACCTACCGCACACGCGACGGGCCACGTCGGCTGTGGCGCTGCCGTAGATGCGGCAAGGGCTTGTCGGAGCGCAGAGGCACAGCCTTCTTCAACTTGAAGAGACTCCGAAGCGGAGGTCGCGCGCTTACTCGACGCCATGCTCAAGAGGCGACACGCAGACCTCGACGGCGCAGACGCGCCGTTACCGCAGGGAGACTCTGCGGCGCTGGCGGCGGCGGGCCGCCCCTCGCGCCCGAGCGGTGGACGAGGAGTTCGTCACCGACCTCAGCGTTCGCGACCTGGAGTTGGACGAGCAGTGGTCGTTTGCCGGGTCGAAGAAGGCCGCCTTCGCGGAGAGCGCCGAGCGTGGCGAGGCGTGGTGGCATAAAGCGATGGCGCGGGAGACCCAGCTCCTCGTCGAGCAGTTCGTTGCTGCGCGCACGCCGGAGGCCGCCGAACTGCTCGTTAATCGGAGCTTTGACCGACTCGCCTCGGGGTGCCTGCCGCAGGTGAGCAGCGAAGGCTATGACGCTTATACGCAGCCCCTTTCCGAGCAGGTCAGGGCTCTAACCGTCTACCCGCTGCAATGGGCGCTGATGAAAGGAAGGCGCGGGCGACCGCCCAAGCCGAAGCAGATTCCCGGCGTGGGCGAGGCTTGCGGCGTCGGCGATGCGCTCGCTGGCGGATTCTGTGCCGACGCCCCTGACGCGCCGATGAGGATTGCGGTTAAAAGAAGCAGAGCCCGAACCGCGTAGCGCAGTGTCAGTCGTCTTGAAATCATAGCTTATGCCCCTTGCCGAAGAGAGAATTGACCGGCCAGGTTTGCGGTATCGCCACTCGGCCTCTCACTTATAGCCCCGACCTTCTAAAATTCAAAGTCTATCGAAAACCGAATCTGCCGCGAAGTTGAGAACCCGGTCGGCGTGCCGAATGTTGCGAGCGGCGTCGCCCCCGACCCGTAGACCGAGTTGACCGACGTGACGTTAGGGTGATTGAACAGGTTGAATCCCTCGACGACCAGATCGAGCCTCCGCCTCTCCCCGAACGAGAAATACTTTAGCGCGCGCAGATCGACATTAATGAAGCGTGGCGTGCTCAGAGCATTGCGGGCAAATCCGAGAGGGCGAGAGACGAGCGGGAAGGCGCGGGTGCGCTCTTCGTCCGCGCCGGTGAGAGCATTAACGGGACGCCCGCTGCTCAGCGTCACGATGGGCGCGACCTCGATATGACTCAGGACTGCGGAGAGTACATCATCGTTTTCCTCAGCCCCGCCTTTGCTCTCTTCATCGTCCCCGAAGGGCAGATCGAACAGCGCGCTTAACACGAACCTCTCTCGCACATCTTGGCGCGATAGGGCGCGCTCGGCACGCAGGTCGTAGGGGTTGGCGGGCTGCTCGTCGAAGTCGGATGCGTCGTCAACCGCCTTCGAGAGGGTGTAAGAGGCCAGCAACTCGAACTCATCACCGAGGCGCTTGTTGAGCGCCAGCGTCAGGCCATGATAGGTCGAACTAGCCGAGTCTTCGAGCTGATAGACCGCGTCGAAGCGCGGGTCAGCGCGCCCCGGCCCGAAGACGGGACGGCCGAGCTGCTGCGGCGTGGGTGACGAGACGCCGAGCGCGGCGGCGTTGGACGCGGTCAGCACTGATGGCGGCAGAAGGTTGATGTTACGTGTGCGAGGCAGGTGGACGCCGCGCGTAAAGAGGTAGTCGGCGCGCACGGTCACGTCCTGTGACAGAAGCCGCTCGACCCCGACGTTACCTTGCGTGCTGTAAGGGGTGACGAAACGTGGATCGGCGCGATAGACCGAGGGCGCAATCCATGTGAAAGGAGCAAGCGCACGCCCGCCGCCGGTTGCTGTGAATACGCCCGCGGCCTGCTCGTCAAATGCCGCCTGCTCGAAGCCGCGCACGCCGTCCTTCTGAATCGCGCGGTTGAGGAACGCGAGTGGGAGCCGATCATAGTAGAGTCCGATGCCCGCGCGCACGACCCACTCATTCGACGGAGACCAGGCGAGGCCCAGTCGCGGGCTGAAGTTGTTACTATCAGTTCGGAAGGGTTGAGGCAGCCGCTCTACGTCATAGCGCGCGCCGAGGTTGAGCGTCAGTCGCGGCATCACTCTCAACTGGTTTTGGAGGAAGCCGCCGAAGCTAACCACGCCGAAGTTCGTGCGCGACTCGCCGAACGATTGACGCCAGAGCGCGGGGCGACCCGCCGCGAAGTCATCGAGCGTGCGGAAGACGAAGAGCCCGCCCGTACCGTCGCGCGCGTCGTCGTCGAGTGAGACATGGTTGACAGTCACTCCGGCCTTCCACTCGCTACGGGCGCGCATCAGGGAGACGTTATCTACAAACTGCTGCCGGGTCTCTCGGCGCGACGTGTCCGCGTCGAAGGGGCGACCGAAAAGAGCTATTCCGGCGATCTCGACGCCCGGCCCTGCCGTGTCGCCCGCGCGCGTGACGGCGCGGCGCGTGCTGGCCTGAAAACGAAGATCGTTGACCAGCCGTGGCGAAAGGACGGAGATGGCTGAGCCGGTCAACTGGTAATCCTTCGTGTATGCACTGCCGCGCGCCGAGCGGTCGCTCAGAACGTCTGTATTGAATGCATCGCCACGGTCGCGAGCGTTAGTGAAGGCGAGACGGAAATTCAGCGTGTTGTTTGTGCCCGCGAGATAGGTCAGCTTAAAGGCCGCTTCCGTCTCGTCCGCCCCCGTAGGAAAGCGTCCCGCGGCGAGGCGGCGCACTGCGAGGCGCGGGGCAAAGCCCGAAGCAAGCAGTGAGTTGATGCGGGCGCGCGCCGTCCGGCTGATTTCGGCCTCGTCCTCGGCCGACAGGTGCTCCTGTTCCGCCGCGGCGTAGAAGAAGAGCCGGTCGCGTTTAAGTGGGCCGCCGAGTGCGCCGCCCGGCTGGTAGCGGTGGAAGCGCAGGCGGCTGGCGGGCGGCGGGTCTGCGAAAGGCTCGCGCGCGTTGAACCGCTCGTGCTGGAAGAAGGTGAACAGGTCGCCGTGCCACTCGTTCGAGCCGGTCCTGGTGACGACGTTAATCGCACCGCCCGACGCGCCACCGAACTCCGCCGACAGTCCGTTGTTAATGATCTGAAACTCTCGCACGATTTCGGGCGAGAGTGCGACGCGCGCCGCGCCGGTCGTCTCGTCCGTGTTATCCAAACCATCAATAGAGATCGAGTTGCTGCGCGGGCGCAGGCCGCCGAAGGTAAACCCGCTGTCGGCCAGAGGCGCGCCGGAGGTCGAGCCGTTGCCGCCGCCCGCCGCCCGCGTGTTAGAAGGCGCGACGCCCGGAGCCAGCAGCGTGAACTCAAGGTAGTTACGGCTGTTGACCGGCAGCTCTTCTATCCGCTCCGGGTCTATGGACGTAGTGGAGGCGGTCTGCGAAGCGTCGAGAGCTGGCGGCCGATCAGAGATCGTGACATCGGCACTGACGCCTGCCGGATTCAGTGTGATGTCAAGCGTCGTGGTAGTCCCGACCACGACCGTCACCCGCGGGTTGACGTAAGGCGCGAAGCCCGCGCTTTCGGCGCGCACTTCGTATGTCCCGACGGGCAGCACGCTCACACGGTAACTACCGTCCTCCTCACTCGTCGCTCGTCTCGTTTGATTGGTGGTGAGTTCCCGCAGGCGGACGACCGCGCCGGGTATCGCTTGCCCCGCCGCGTCATGGACTAAGCCGCCGACCGCGGCCGTCGAAGCTGAATTTTGCGCGTAGGAGGAAACTGCCGAAACCGCACACACTACGACAAGGAGAAAAAAGTTTCTTACAAGCACTCTTATTAACTGTCTCCGATGGAATATTAGTTGGGAGATGACACCGAGCAGTTCTATTCTAAGGTGAGGGCATCAGTTTGAGCTACTGCCGCGTACAAATCAGGTTCCCTTTATGAACCAAGCGAAAAGAGCGCCGGAGGCGTGAAAGCTTTATAGCCTCCACACCGCCGGCGCGCCCGCCGCCGCCTTAACATCGCAGTATGAAGAGCACGCTTTTATGAATCCGGCGTGCGCTCCCGACGCTCAGTCAATCGGCTCGGAGGTGATCTGCGGTTGGTTCTTGAGCGGGCCGACGCCCTGCTTGCCGGGGTGGTCGGGGATGTTGATGGAAATCACCGCGACGTTGTTCTCGTAGTTCGACTCAGGTAACTGGTGGCAGACGCCTGCGTGATTCGGGTCGGCGTAGCGGCAGAGTTCGCCCGGCCCAGGGACGAAGCCGGGGTTGACCGTAATGCGTATGATGTAGTTGCCCGGAGGCACGACGGGCTGGCCGTCGCCGCCGTCGAGGACGAAGTATTGACCGCCGAGCTTCCAGACGTATGTGTCCGCCCATCCCTTGCTGATGCCCTGATTGCCGACGATCATCGGGCTCGTCGCCGTGGCGGGCGCGCCGCAGCTCAGGTAGTTGCGGTCGTTGTTCGCCGGGCCGGGATAGTCCTGATACTTCTCGATGTCGATCATGCAGAAGCCGCGCTTGGCGGCCCGCCAGACGTGGCCCGTCTGCGGGTCAATCAGCTCGTAGAGCGAGTAGTGCTTGAAGTGGTAGTGCTGGTGGCACGTGGCGAACTCGTAGAGGCCGTCGCCAGCGGCGACGTGCGCGTTCGGGTCGCCGAGGACGAGGTCTGCGTCGCCGACGTTCGGAGTCGAGACCGTGAAGCGGATGAGCTTGTGATCCCCGGGCGTGATGCCGCCCTCCTCGACGCTGCAAAAGTTGGCCTTCAGGTTTTCATCCCGCACAACCCAGTTCTGCAAGAGCCTCTTCTGGTCAACGATGAGGTCGGGCAGGCCGGCCTGTGCGGCAGTATTCTTCACTGTGACGGCAGCCGAAGAATGGCGCGGGACGGCTTGGGAAAACAGCGCCAGCCCTACGGCCAGCAGAGTTAACGTGAAACAGATCGCTGCTCTCTTTATCATCTTCTGTGGGATTTGATAAACGGCGGACACGCGGTTTATCAGGGACGCCTTTCACGTCCCGCAGGAATATTCAGCCCTTCGGAGGAACCGTGTCGTAACGATTATTACGTGAGAAGTCTGAGAACCGAGTCCGTGGCTCGGAGTCGTCTGGGACAAGCAGCGCTCTTGTATCTTAAATCCGCGCGCGGGTCAATGCCCTGTCATCATTTTAATCTCGGATCAAAGGGCTTGAGCGCCCGCTCGGGCGCGCCCGCATGATTCGCCTCTTTTATTCCGCGTGTCAGAACTATCAAAGGCTTGTCGCCCAGCCGCATCGGGGCCGCGCGGAGCTGTTCCATGCTAACAGGTATGGCGGATATCTCGTCGGCATACGATACATGCTCCGTGTGTGCGAATAGACGGCTGCACGCTGCGCTTCAACTTCGGGCGGCAGGTTCGGAGAAGGTGCGCCGAGTTCGGATAGTGGGTCAGCGGGGTGAGAGGTGTTAGGCTCTCACCCGATGGCCAAGATTACGCTAACCTGCTGCCACTGCGGCAGCGAACACCTCGTCTGCGACGGCCTGACGCGCAACGGCAAGCAGCGCTACCACTGCAACGAGTGCGGGCGCAGCAGCCGCGAGAACCCGGCGGCGAGCGACTTGGAGTTGGATGAACTCTGGTCGTTCGTGCTCAAAAGAGCTAACAAGCGCTGGGTCTGGATCGCCCTCTGCCGCGCCACCCGTCAGGTCGTGGCCTACGTCGTCGTCGATAGGAGCGCGGCGACCTGTCGCAAACTCTGGGGGCACATCCCTGCCGCTTATCGCTCCGCTCATTGCTACACCGACTTCTGGGAAGCGTACCAGACAGTCCTTCCCGCCGAGCAGCACACGGCCGCGGGCAAAGAGACTGGCCTTACGGCACACGTCGAACGATGGAATAACACCTTGCGGCAGCGGCTCGGACGCTTCGTCAGAAAGTCCTTATCGTTTTTCAAATCGGAGGAGATGCACGAGATATGTTTGCGATTGTTCTTACATCGCTACAACTCGCGCTGACATCTCCAGCTTGAACCACTACCGAACCCTGACAGCTATTCCACCATCTCCAACCGAAGACGTAGCCGCGAGATTTCCTTGTCCCGCTCGGCTGGCTCGACATGATCGACCCATGGTTCCCCACGCTGCTGAAGTAGCAGCCACGCCGCGAGATCCGCGATCCGGTACTTGGCGAGAGCCTGCATCGTCGCAGTCTCGCTCCCCAATATTGTGAGGCTGGTGTTGTTGGTCAGCAACGGGGCCAATGCCTCCGCAACGCCGTACCTTGCGCCGACGAGAATGGCGCCGGTATGGCCCACGTAAGCTCCCGGTAACCCCCAATGGTTATGAACTCGGTCTTGCGTCATGGACTGAGCGAGCACGCCTGCCACCGTGGCGCTGTCGGACGCAGACTCAAGCCAAGTGTTCGAGCCGCGTTGGGACAAGGCTTCTATCGCCGCAGCGCGGCGCGCGAGCGGCTGATTCGCGTCACGAACAATGTCGAGCAGGTAGGGGTCGGAACCGCCCGCTTCGATCAACAGGCGGTTCTGCTCGTCATTGAAAAGCGGCACGTCTCCCCGCTGCTGGCGCTCGCCTGCGCTATCCAGAATCTCTTCGACAGACCCATTCTGCATCGTCTGCTCCATCTCGTCACGGGACGGGAACTTGATCCTGATTCGGATCGTTCCGTTGCGCCGGGTTTGGGTTAGAGGCTTGAGTATTCCACAGTTCAAGAGCGCGGCGCTGAATGCCCTCGGGGGCGGTCAGAGATTGAATGGTGACCGGAGTCGTAGCTACCGTGCCGGCGGCGCTCACATTGAAGCCCCAGTGCAGGCCGCCGAGGTAGGCACTATGGGTGGCGTCGAGCGCGTAGGTCGTACCCTCGAAGGTGAGACTCTGGCCGCGCCCTCGCTGTTCATTAGTCCTGTCATACATCCAGGCCGGATCCATGTCGGTGGCGCTGCGACGGTAACCGAAGTGTGTGTTGCCCCCGGCGGTGGCGTTGTTGTTCTGACCATAAATAGGAGAACGCCGGCCCTGCATACGATCCAGCGCCCACCCGGCCTGCCCGTCGGATGCCTGCGTGGCGCGAGGCACCTCGTTCGGAAGCAGACCGATTGGACGCAAAATCTGAACGAAGCCGATCTTGTCGGTGATGGTGTTGACTGACGGAGTAAATGTAAGCTTGATCTCGGTGCCTACGTCCTTGTCTACATCGCCGGCAGATGACTCATGCGGCCTGTACGTATCGAGACGAAATTCGCCGCCGGAAGTGGTTCGCGCGAGCGCTTGGAACCAAGCGGCGCAAGCGGTTCCGGTCACGTGAGGGCGAAGCGCGAGCACCGCGGTTCGCCGCGCGGTCGGCAGCGCTTCAAAGGCCGCTTGGTTGAAGGTCATCCCCGGCCCCTCGCAGCTCGCCAAATCGTGAACCGCCGCGAGCGACGCAGCTCCGGCGCGACGATAGATTTCATTGTACCCCATGCCATAGGGGTCGGAGATTGGGCCGCGTCCGGCGAATCCAACGTCACGCGCCAGTCCCACGGGTGCGGCCTGCACGTTCGGGGCCCGTTCGCCGCGCACTACGCGCGCCGCGACGGAACGAGCTTCGCGTTCCGCATCCGAATTAGAGGGCTCCACTTGATTCGGATCGACGGGGCGACCTCGCTGCTGCACGACATGCGTCAATTCGTGAGCAAGCAGAGTGCGACCCTCCATTGAGGCGGGTTGATACTTTGAAGAGCCAAACACGATGTTGTTTCCAACCGTGTAAGCGAGGGCGCCCATGCTCCGCGCCGACCCCGTCGCTTTCTCATCCGAGTGAACACGCACTTGACTGAAGTCATGGCCGAAGCGTGATTCCATCAACGCTCGGAGTCCCGGCTCAAGCGGGTGCCCGAATGTCGCTAAGTGACGCGAGGACTTTACCTCACTGCTTTGCCCAAGATATGACCGAGCCGGTGCCTTAAACCCGGCCTCTGTAGCCTGCTGAAATGACTGCGATCGTTGTGTGAATGTGCGCAAGTGTGGGCTCCTTTCGTTCGCCTATGCAGATGCCTATGGCCCGGAATCACACGCCGCGCCGGGAGAATTTCGGCGGGGGACAGAAAGACTCGTCGCGAGGAATTGGAGGAAGTGAGCGAGATGGCGAGTGCGAAGACTCCGTGTGCTGTGACGGTGAGAAGCTTCATGGAATGCTCCCTCCGAGCGAGGTCACGTTTGAATGAGGCCGGCAGAGTCACCCGCCGACAGGAAAGGCACACTAGAGGTCTGAAAAGATATGTCGAGCAGCCAGTAGTGTCAACAAAAATAGGGACTGTTGTGTAGGTAGCAAGTTAGATGTCCGGTCTTCATAGCACATTAGATGTCCGCTTTCTGGCGGTAACGGGTAAACGCTTATGGGCAGGAGGACGAGTCCATGCCGTACTACTCGGCGGCCGCCGTGGAGCGGGCCATGAAAGTTCAAGAAGTCATCCTTCGTACGGTCAGCAATCGGAAGTCATCAGCGGCGCGGCGGAAGGCGGGGCGGTGTTGGGAGACCTCGGCTACCGGGGCGAGGAATTCGCCGATGCCGTCATGGCGGAGACAGAGATGCTGATGCTGACTGTGGCCGAAGGTGGGCGGCGGGGCGGCCCGCTGTCGGGCCTTGCTCTCATTGCTTGTTCGCGACCAGCGCCTGCTCGTATCCGGCCTGCGCGACGCCGACGCCCTCGACGACGTTCTTCTCGGACGTTCCCGCCGCCGTTGAAAACCCGGCCCGCCGGGAGTATATTACGCGCGCCAGCCCCAAAGAGTATTTCGTCAGTCGGCCCTGCCCTGCACGCCTCCCGTGCCGGAGCACCACCTCATTCAAAGAAGACAAGTCCGAGAAAGGAGCACGTCAATGGTTAAGGCTCACCGCATAGTCAGACGGACGGCTGCCACGCTGCTGGCCGTGTCCGGGCTCATCATGATCGCCTGGGGTCACGGCAGTCCCGCGCCCGCGCGGGGCGGGACGGAGTCAGTGAGGGCCGTGAAACTCCATCTCACCTTCGGCGGCGGTCACTGGGCCAACGTGACCGAGGCCGAAGGCGGCACGATTAGGGTCGAGAGGGACGGAAAGAGGTTCGCGCTCGCCCCGTACATCCGCGACCAGAGTAGCGGCAAGGTGGAGTTGCGGGTGTTTAGAGTGGCTCAGCGCGAAGGTAAAGAGGCGTTGGAGCCGGTAGACACTCTGCTGGTTGACAGAGGCTTGACGAAACTCAACGGGGGCGACCTGCCGCTGGGCGTTCAGGTTCTGGACGTTGGGAAGACATTGCCCGGCGAGGCGCTCGCCGCGACCGCCGCGACGTGTTGCGCGAGGGCCTGCGACGGCACGCTGGTATGCGGCGTGTGCGTCTGCACGGACTGCGGAGTCTGCTTCACGCACGGCTGGTGTGACTGTAACCCTCCCGCGCCACCCGAAGAGTGATATTGCGTTTGCCCAACCGGAGAATACAAGACCGGTTAAACCTCACGCACATCAACGGGCGAGTACCGACGCGGGAGGCATCTGTTCGACGTGACGCCGACGCTGTGCGCGCGGCCGTCGCGTCTAACAGATCTTGATGTCTTCAAGCGCTCGGGTGCCCACTTGCAATGAGAGGAGAACGAGATGTCGAAAGCGGACGTGATTCGCGCATGGAAAGACCCGGAATATCGAAGCACCCTCGGCCCGACCGAGCTGGCGGGGATGCCTGAGAACCCCGCGGGCGCGATTGAGTTGAACGACGACGATCTGGACGGGTCGGAGGTCGGCATAGCCACCACCTACTGGACATGCACCTGCACGACTGCGACCCGACAAATCACCTGCACTTTCTAAGCGGCAGGCATCGGGTCGCTCGCGCGGCTGAAACTGAAGATGGGAGGGACGGCACACCGCCCCTCCCATCCAAATCGTCCACTCCGCAGTTCCGGCGTTTAGACTTCACCACTTCCATCTAACTCTAAACATGGAGCAATTCGATTTTCATTCTTCTGAATGGTGCCGGGCGGCCACCTTGCTTGAACGCCTCTCGGCGTTGCGCGCACACGACCGGCTTCTATCCGGCGGCGAGTTCGATGAAGTTCTGGGCGAACGTCGCCTGAACGCGTGGCGTGCGCAGACACCGTTCGGTGACGACGAGCACTGGCGGCAAAGGCTCGCGCTCGACGCGATGACGGAGGGCGAGTTCCGGCTGCTGCTGGGCGCTCCCGCATCCGCCGCGTGTCCCCATTACGCGCGGGAGGCGGGGTGGCTCAAAGAGATTGCGCGGGCCTTCACGGAGTTCACCGCGTCCGAAGGCGGAGGGACTAATCTCCCGGAATCTCTGCGTGACAAGCCCGTCGCGGGCTTTCTGAATTTAATCGAGCCGTTACTCGAAGCCGGCCGCGCACGCGTGCGCGAGGGCGCGAGGCATCTCGCGTCACGCCATGCGACGCGGCTCTTCGACCCCGACGCCGTGCAGGATATGCTCGGGGGTGGCCTGCCCGCGAAGCTCCTCTGGATGATGGGCCGCACTCTCACGCTGGAGCTGAACGTCGCGCGCTTGCAGGGTGAGCTTGAAGGCGAAACATCGGAGCAACGCTTCGAGAGTTTCGTCGAAGGGCTGCGTCATCGAGCGCGCGCCGTCTCTCTTCTGCGAGAGTACGCCGTGCTCGCTCGCCGCCTGACCTGCGCCGTCGAGAGTTGGGTCGGCGCGAGCCTCGAATTCCTCGAACGGCTCTGCGCCGATTGGGACAGCTTGCTTGCGACCTTCGGCCCCGACGCGGAACCGGGACGCCTTGTCAGCGTCAAAGGCGACGTAGGGGACTCGCACCGAGGCGGGCGCTCGGTCATGATCGCGGAGTTCGCCAACGGCTTCCGCGTGGTTTACAAGCCGCGCTCCCTCTCCGTTGATGTGCACTTTCAGGAGTTGCTGGAATGGCTCGACCGCCGCGGTGCGCACCCACCCTTCCGCCGCCTGAAGATCGTCGAGTGTGGCACGCACGGTTGGGTCGAGTTCGTTTCTCCACGCCCTTGTCAGACTCCGGAAGAGGTACGCCGTTTCTACGTGCGGCAGGGTGCTTACCTTGCGCTTCTCTATGCGCTGGAGGCGACCGACTTCCATTTCGAGAACCTGATCGCCGCGGGCGAACACCCCGTCCTCATAGACCTCGAATCACTCTTCCAGCCGCGCGTGACGGGCGCGGACATTAAGCAGCCGGACGTGCTCCTTGCTTCGCAGACGGCCATACACTCCGTCCTGCGCGTCGGCCTCCTGCCACAACGCATGCTCGCGAAGGAGGGGTACGAAGGGCTCGACGTGAGCGGGCTCGGCGCGGTAGCGGGTCAGCCGACGCCGGAGCGCGCCGTCAAGCTTGAGGGCACGGGGACGGACGAGATGCGCGTCGCGCGAGGGCGTTCGGAGCTGCCCGACGGCTCGCACCGCCCCGGCCTCGGCGCGGAAGAGGTCAACGCGTCCGACTACACGGAGCAGATCGTCGAGGGCTTCGCGGGGATGTATCGCCTGCTCGCGCGCGAGCGCGAAAGCCTGCTGGCGGAAGGCGGGCCCCTTGCACGCTTCGCGGCGGACGAAGTCCGCGTCATCGTGCGCGACACACACTCTTACGGCCTTCTGTTGAGCGAGAGCCTGCACCCCGACCTTCTGCGCGACGCGCTCGAACTCGAACGCTTCTTCGACCGCCTCTGGGTCGGAATCGAGAAACAGCCTTACCGCGAGCGAGTCATCGCCGCCGAGCGCGCCGACCTGTTGCGCGGCGATGTACCCTTCTTCTCCACGCGACCGGACTCGCGCGACCTCTGGGGCAACTCGGCCGAGCCCGTCACGGATTTCTTCGACGAGACGGGGCTGTCATTGGTGACTCGGAGAATGCGCCTACTCGACGAGGAAGACCTCGCACGGCAGGTCTGGTTCATACGCGCCTCGATGACCACTCTCTCCGTCGAGCTGACGGCGGCCGACTGGCCTGGCTACGACATGAAAGAGCCGCGCGCCGCGACCGGCGCAGCCGCGCTGCTCGACGCCGCGAGCGCCGTCGGCGACCGTCTGACTGCAATCGCACTGCGCGGCGAACGGGACGCGACGTGGTTCGGCCTCGACTCGATGCGCGAGCGGAATCTCACGTTGCGGGCGCTGGATCATAATCTCTACGAAGGGCTACCGGGCGTGTCGCTGTTCCTCGCGCACCTCGGCGCGTTGACGCAAGAGGAAAGCTACACCGAGTTGGCGAGGGCCGCGTTGACGACTCTGCTTCGGCAGACGGAGCGCGGGCGTTCGACCATCAAGCATATCGGCGCGTTCGACGGCTGGGGCGGCGTCCTCTACGCGCTCGCACACTTGAGCGCGCTCTGGCGCGAGCCGAGCCTGCTCGAAGAGGCGCACGAGATCGTAGCTCTCCTCCCCGCGCTCATCGAGCAGGACGACAGCTTCGACATCGTCGGCGGCTCGGCCGGGTGTGTCGGCGGCCTGCTGAGCCTTTACCTCCGCGCCCCTTCCGCGCGGGTGCTCGACGCCGCGACGCTGTGCGGGGAGCGACTCGTCGCAGGCGCGCTGGAGATGGAGCGTGGAATCGGATGGATAACTCCCGCCCCCGCGAAGAGGCCGCCGAGCGGATTCTCCCACGGAGCCGCGGGCATAGCGTGGGCGCTGCTCAAGCTCTCCGCGCTCACCGGCGACGAACGATTCCGCGCCGCGGCCCTCGCCGGTATCGAGTACGAGCGCAGCCTCTTCTCGCACGAACACGGCAACTGGCTCGACCAGCGGGAGACGGGGAACTTCTGGGGGCGGAAGGGTCAGACAGAGCCGCGGAGCATCACCGCCTGGTGCTACGGGGCTCCGGGCATCGGGCTGGCGCGCTTGAGCACGCTCGCGGAGTTGGACGACGACGAGACGCGCTCCGAGATAGAGGCGGCCGTGCGCCACACGGCGGCACACGGCTTCGGACAGAACCATTCTTTATGTCATGGAGACCTCGGCAACATCGAACTGCTCTCCGAGTACGCGCGCGTCTCTGACGAACGCCGCTACAGGTCTGAAGTCGGAAGGCTCACTGGTGTGATTCTGGAGAGCATCGAAAGGGATGGGTGGCTGTGTGGGTTGCCGTCCGGCGTCGAGTCGCCCGGATTGATGACCGGGCTGGCCGGGATCGGCTATGGCCTCCTCAGGCTCGCCGCGCCCGAGCGCGTGCCTTCCGTCCTTACGCTCGCCCCGCCTTAGTCGCGCCGGTTCATCCGACTTGCAAATCATAATTGAACAGGACTTACGCAAGAACCCTACCTCATTCTCTAAGACTTCAACCCTTGAGCGCAGCCCGGAGCCATAGGAGCCCCACGGCCGCGAACGGCGATAAGTAGAGTAGCAAGTCCCAGCGACCCAGGCCGGGGGGAGTCGCTTCGACATCCGCCGCGGCCTCGCCGACACCGAGCGAACTCCGCAGACGGACGCGGGTGTGCCAGAGTTCCTGCCTGTCGAAAGGCACCTCGGTTTTGAACTGGGCACGGTCGCGCACTCCTTCACGCCGCGCTGCATAACACTCTTCGCCGAGCCTGCCGCCGGCGGGGCGAACGCACACCTCAACCGCGAGGTCATCGGCGGGCGCACCGCCCCGCGCGGCTTCGGCGGCGACGAAGAACGTTCCGGCTCCGACATCCGGGTCGGCCCAGACAGAGACGAGATACGGCCCTACGTTCTTATCGACGAAGAGCGGATACGGCGGCCCTTCATGGGCGGACGCGCGCGCTTGCAGCGCGAACAGCAACCCGACCGCCAATACGACGACGGCGGGACGACCCTTCGCCGTGCGGCGCGAACGCCGTCTCCTCCGGCCATCGTCTCGAATCTCTCTTTTCACACGCATCAGTTCGACAGAAACGTCCCGCGCATCTCCATCGGCTGTGACATCAGCCAAAGCGCGGAGGCACACAGCAGCACGCACAGACCGGCCCACGCCGCGAACACTCTACGCGGATGCGCGGCCGCGCCGTCCGCCGAAAGGTGGTAGGCCACGAGCAGCGACCCCGTCAGCCCGAGGCCGAGCAGACCGAGTTGCAGCGGGTAGACGAACCTCGCCGCCACTCCGCCGAGGCCCCACTGCGGCTCGCCGAGCACGGGCCAACCCGCGGATGCAAGCGCGCTCTGGGTTACGGGGATGAAGGTGTATAGCCCGGTCAGGAAGTGAAAGCTGTAGTGCGCGATCCAGACGCTGAAGCCGAGCGGCACGAGCGCGTAAACGTGCTTCACGATTGCGGAGAGGATCGTCGCGTGGCCGCCTCCCCAACGCGCGGTGAGCCACCCCGCGACACCCAAAAGAATGGCGGGCTCCGCGATCAGCACCAGGAAGAAGATCAGCCCGAGCACCGGGGCCTCGGCGCGAACGTGCAGAGACTTTGCAAGCCAATCCTCCAATGCGTAGACGGGGCCGACCATGCCGAACGCGTTCAGCAGCGCCCCGAAGGTGAAGACGACGACGAGCGCGGCCAGGTCGCCGCGTCGCGAGAACTGCCCGACCCCGGCCCTGTGCGGGTCTGTCATCAACTCGGCGGCAGGCATGCGTGTGAGCAGGCCGACGTTGTCGTGCGGGCACGCATGCACACAGTCCATGCAGAAGGTGCAGTCCATGTTGCCCGCCTTTCGCGGTTGGAAGAGCGCCAATTCGCAGCCGCGCTGAATGACCACGGGCGCGCGCGGCTCGTCGCGCCTCCCGCGTATGCAATCCTTTGTGCGACAACTCGCGCACACCTCCGTATCACGCACCGCCACTTCCAACGGTGAGACGGCGGAGGCGACGAAATTGAACTGCCCGATGGGGCAGACGTACTTACAGAACGTGGCGTGTTTGAAGACGCCATCAACGAGCAGCGCGCCTGCGAAGTAGAAGACGATCAGCCACGCCGTCAACCACGGCGAGCCCCATAGGTCGAACAGCTCGTAAGCGAAAAGTATCGAGACGAAGAGGCCGACCGAGAGCCACTTGTTGCGCAAGCGTCGCGGCCAGTTGCGGCGCGGACTGATGAAACGTCGCGCCAACTCACGGGGCAGCATGAAGGGGCAGGCCATGCAGAAGAAGTTACCCGCAAGCAGCAGCGTCAGGACGAGCGCGCCCCGGAAGTGTACCCAGCCCAGAGTAGTCGCGAGGTTCCTCTGCGCGACCCTCGGCCCGAAAAACCCTTGGACGACCATCAGCACTCCGACGGCGAGCAGGGGAAGCTGCAAAAGCGTGCGCGAGTGGCGCCAGCGTAGAAAGCGGCCGAGCGCGGGCACGCGCAGCAAGTCGAAGCGTGACGAAGCGCGTTCGCCCGCCGACGCGCTCATGCGTTCGCCCGATAGGCTTGATACTGTTTCAGCCTGAGACATCAGTGGCCTCTTGCATTTACTTAACGTCGAAATGCCACGGCTCAGACCACGCAGGCTTTGACAGTCCCCCGCCGCAAAGCGCACGAGCAGCCGCGGCTCGGCTTTTCGCCCTCCGGCGGCGCGACGTGGTAGTACATGCCGATGATCATCGGGATGAAGACGACTGTGTTGTAGAAGAGGTGCAGCTCGACGCGCGGAATCAATAATTGGACGATACTGCTCGGGACGGGCGAGCCGAAAAGGTTGTGACCGGAGATGGCCTGCCCGATCAGCAGCGCGTGCTCTACGTGGTGCCAGAACTGGATGACGAGCGCCGCCATCCACCACTTGTAAGACAACCCGCGGAATCCCTTGCGCAGAGTCCAGAGGCCGACGAGCATCACCAGCGCGTAGAGGTAGTGCAGCAGCTCGGACTTGACGAGCCACGGATACCAAAGGCCGAGGACTCCTCTGGCTTCGGGTACGGGCCAGCCGAGCACGTATATCTGCACGGCCTGCGCAAGGTGCTCGGCCCAGTGGCCGAGCACGACGACCATGAACAGACGCAGTGCAGGTCTGTGCCAGGGGCCGTTCAGCCTGTCGTGCAGACTCACGTGCGGGGCCAACACGGGCGCGACTCGACTCTCAATCGAAGCGGCCACGATTCACTTCCCTCCTCATCGTAGTTCGACGCCGCTCCGTGCCTTCATGAATAGGCGCGGAGCGCCTCCTGTAACACGCGCGGGACGGGAACCGCTTCCATTCCCGCCCCCTTTCTCAACATGCACGCGATCTGCTGTTCGCCGCGCGCAACAAGCTCCTCGTCGCCGTTGGCAACCCGCCAGTACTCGAACGACATGGTGACGCGGTTCTGCGCGAGCGCGCCGAGCCGCATCCGAATCAGCACCTCGTCGAACGCGGAGAGTTCGGCGAAGTATTCACAGGAGCAGCGCGTCGTTATCAGGCAGAGACCTTCGCCGAGCTGCTTCAGGATTTCGGGCGCCTGCTCGCGAAGGAACATCTCCCGGCAACGTCCCTGCCAGCGGACGTGGCTCGCGTAGTAGACGTTACCGACGAGGTTTGTCTCCTCGAATCCGACCACGTGACGATACTCATAAGCTCGCATCTTCATACCTCACGGCGTCGCGGTGGGTCGCGGCAAGTGGCGCGCGCGGCTCGTCGTCTTCGGGCTCGGGTGCTCTCTCGGCGAGCACCGTGAAGATGAAACTTCCCTCGTGGCCTGATAACTCCGCCGAATAGGTCAGGGCAAAGTAGGTCGGAGACTCGAACGTCACCCACGCGCCGCCGTCCGCCGAGCCGAGTGTGAGCGGCGCAGCCTCCGACGCCCCGGCCTTCTTCAGACACTCCTTCACAGTCCAGACTCGCGTGGCCGCGAAGTCCAGCGCTTCGTCCGAGAGGCGCGCGACGAGTTCCGCAAGCGCGAACGACTCCGTGCCGAGCAGGTCGCGCCACACGCCGGCGTCGCGCGTCTCGACCGCTTCAACGTCACATGCGAGCCGACGCTCGCCCGCGACTACCAACGTCAGGTCGCGCGAATGTGATGCGGAGACATGCTGCCTCGAAGAGACCTCCGGCTTCCCGTCGGGTCGCCGCGCGACTCGGGCGTCTCGACCGAGCATGCGACGAAGGGCGCTGTCGGTTCGCTGACGGCGCTCGCCGACGGCAGTATCCTGCTCGACGGCGACGGAAACTTCGTCGCCGTCGAGCATCTCCTTCATGCGGCGTTCGACGTATGGCCCCAAGAGCGGCGCGGCCCAACGCCCACGGAAAGCCGCACCCTCTATCACGCGAAGGCGTAGGCCGACCCAACGCTCAAGTAGTCTCCCCTTCACCTCTCTCACTTCAACGTCGTAGGTGAAGGTCTGCCCGTCGTAACCCCTCTCACGCGCGCTGACGACGCAGTCCGCGGTCGTCTGAGCGTGTGCGACTTCCAATCTCTCGACGCCGATGGGCAGAATGGTTGCGACGGGGACGCAAGCCTGTATCGCGTGGATGGTGGCGTCGCGACGGCCGGGATCGCCGAGCAGGAGTGCGCCCGGCGTGTAGCGCCCGAACCATTCCGTGTCACCATCGCGCTCGATCTCCGCGACGCACGCGGTCGAGGTCAGCCGCCGGTAGCCGCGCAGGCGGCGGAAGCGTCCATCGTGAAAGAGTAGACGGCCGTAGAGGTCGCGCGCGGGCTCAAGCGCGACGAGCGGCAAGTCCGCCGTTGTGTCTTCGTCTCGGGATGAGACTTCAGTTGACGGAGACTCGTCGAAGCGGCAGACGGCGCGGAAATGATCGACCTGAAAAGCAGTCTGCTCTGAGCGTAGCGCGACCTCGACTTCGCCGGTCTCGCGAGCGAGCGCGGCGACGCGTATCACTACCGAGCCGCCGCGCGGGACGGCGACCGGCCGCTCAAACTTCACCTCCTCGAAACTCGGCGCGCCGCTCCCGCACGCGAGCGCGGAGGCAGCCTGCGCCATCGCCTCTAACCCCATCACGGCGGGGAAGAGTTGTTCGCCCTGAAAGACGTGGTCGCGCAGGTATGGGTCGGTCGCCTCCGAAAGCCTGGCCTCGACGATCAACTCGACGCCGGGGTAATAGACCTTGCACTCTTCGAGGAAGCGCAGGAGCGGGAGTGTCGGACGCTCGACCTTCAAAGTCGGCGGCTCGCCGAAGCGACCCGCGACGACGACGGCCGTCGGAGTCGAAGGCCGCTTGAGAAGTTGACGAAGAGCACGTATGCCTTCGTCAGTAGGGATGGGCGTAATGCCCTGCTCCGCGAGGGCGTCCACACGGCCGAGGCGCTGTCCCATCCCGACGCCCGACCAGACCGACCATTCGAGGGCAAGGCAGCGGCAGTGCGGGTGCTTTTGCCGCCAATCGGCGGTTAGCTCTGTCAGCCACTCGTTGGCGACCGCGTAGTCTGCCTCGCCGCGCATCCCCGTGCGCGCGATGACGGAGCCGAAGGTCAGAAAGAGTCGCAGGCGCTCCGCGTCTACGGCCGCGAGGACGTTGCGTGCGCCGCTCACCTTCGGCGCGAGCGTCCGCAGGAAAGTCTCCTCGTCGAGCGCGCTCAACAGTCGCGGCGTGTTCACGCCCGCGCCGTGCAGTACGGCCGTCACGCTGCCCAACTCCGCCTCGGCCCGTGCGACCGCTTCGCTCACTGCGGCGGCATCCGTCACGTCGGCGGCGAAGTAGCGGAAGATGACTCCGGCCGACTCTATGCGTTCAAGGTTAGCCGACAACTCCGCGTCCGTCTCGGGCCGCGAGCGGCCGACGAGGGCGAGTCGCGCGCCCGTCTCGCGCGCGAGCGAGAGAGCGCACTCGGCCGCTATGCCCTTCCCCCCGCCCGTCACGAGGATGAGGTCTTCGGGGCCGAGAGGCGCTTCGCACGATTCACGTGCGTGCGGCAGAAGGCGCAGCAATGGGGCTCGCCTGACGCCCTCTTCGTCGTAGTGCGCTTCCACGTAACCGTCGGCGGCGCGGGCCTCTGCCATCACCCATTCGACGGCGCGGTCGTGAACGTGCGGCACGTTCACGACGCAGACGTTCGCGCGCGGCATCTCCATCTTCAGAGTCCGTGCGAACGCCGCCGCACCGCGCCCGTGCTGGACGATTACGAAGTGCGTCGCACTTTCGTCCGACGCGAACGCCCTCGCACCTTCGAGCAGCAGAGCGACATGGCGCTCGTTCGTCTCCGGCGGGAGGCAGACGACTGTGCCTCCTCCTCCGCAACGCGCGAACGCGTCCCGCAGCGGCGAGGCGAGAGCGTGGCCGTCGGGCGCGAAGACGTTCCAGACGCCGCGGCCCGGCAGTTCGACTCCGCCGTCCAGAGGCTGCTCGACCAACTCGACCGTGAAGCTCCGAATCCACGAGTCAACGCCCGAAGGATGTTGCTCCGCGTGCGCGCTCGCCCCGCTCGCGTCTAATTCTTCAAGGGCCGCGGCCACCTCCGCGACCGTTGCGCGCGCGTACTCGGTCGGTGCGATTGGCGGCGGAAGCCCGAGGCTGCGCGCGGCCTCGACCACCAACTGGCTCACCGTTATCGAATTGAGGTGAAGGTCGCCGAGCAGCGCGTGCTCGTCACTGACGGCGCTCGTCGGCAGTTCAGCGCGCTCGGCCACGAGACGGCGCACAAGCTCAAGCGCGGTCTCCTGTGTCGCGGCCTCGTGCAGCGCGGTCGCAACCTGTTCGCGCCGCTCGCCTCTTGAAGAGTCGCCACGGCTCTCAAACGCAAAGCCGCCACGACTCTCAACGTCCGCGCGCCTCTGAAGGCCGTCGCCGGCTTCGGGCGCACGCGGTGTCTCGCCTTCGAGCGTGGGCGCAAGCTCGCAAGGATTGACGAAGAAGCGCGGCCGCCAGTCGGGATTGAAGGGCTTCGCGAAGCGCCCCGCGAACAGCACGCTCGTGTCAACGCACGCGCCCGCGGCGAAGGCGGCCCCCGCGGCTTTGAGCGTCCCGCGCAAGCTGTCGCCTCCCGCGTCGAGCGAGACGCAGGGCTTGTCGAGGAACTCCGCGACGAGGTTGCCGAGTATCTGCCCCGGCCCGACTTCGAGGAAGAAGTCCACCTCCGCGGCCGCAGATGTGGCCGCCTCAATAAAGAGGACAGGCGCGGTCAACTGCCGGCAGAGCAGTTCGCGCAGATCCTCTTCGGCGGCGAGCGCCGCGCCCGTGACGGTGGAGACGACCCTGCCTTTCAAACGTAGAAACTCTTCGACCGCGAGGCCGGAGGCTAACGACGGCACCGCATCCGACATGAGCGGCGAGTGGAAGGCGTGCGACACGTTGAGGCCGACGACCGCGTGCCCTTCTGCTTTGACGCGCGCCGCGAACTTGTCCACGGCCGCGACCTCTCCGCCGACGATTGTCTGGCTCGGCGAGTTGAGGCCGGAGATGACGACGCGGTCGCCGTTGAGCATCGCCCTGACCTGCGCCGCGCCCGCCTTGATGCTGACCATCTTTCCTCTGACGCCGCAGCCTTCGGTCATCGCGCGCGCGCGCAAAGAGGCGATGCGCAGTAGCGCACTCTCGTCGAACGCACCGGCCCAGTGGAGCGCGCTCAACTCGCCGAGGCTGTGCCCTAGCCCCAGGCGCGCTTCGACGCCGAGCCTGTCGAGCACGCGCAGGCCCGCCAGCGAGGCAGTGACAATCGAAGGCTGTGCAAGCGCCGTCGCCCGAGTGTCGCCCGTCGAAGGCAGTCGCGCCGACCTGTACAGATCTTCGACAAACTCGAAGCGGCGTTCGAGCGCGCCTCCGTTCAGGTAGACGGGCGCGGCCTGTCCCGGAAAGAGGAGGCCGACGCGAGCAGCCTTATCGCCACGACCGAAGAAGACGCCCTCACTCGCGTCGAACTTGAAAGCGTCGCGTGAGTCGGTCGAAGCGTGCGCGTCGTCGTCGTCCAACCAACGCCGGAGCGAGCGGAGACGCGCGGCCAACCCGGCTGGCGTCGCGGCGACCACACCGGCGCGCCACATTCGAGACTCGCCGCGCGCGCCGCCAGCGATTGAGCTTTCGAGGGCGGCGGCGAGGTCTGTCAACTCTGATCTCGAAAGCCGCGAGGCGAAGCCCGACACTTGTGCGACGAGTGCGAGCAAGCCTTCGCGGTTGGGCGCTGCGAAGAGGAACAACTCGGCGTCCTGCGCCGACGCGAGCAGCGCGCTCTCGCGTGCGCTAACGGTGCGACGGCGCGAAGCGGCCATGCCTTCGAGCGTCACGTGCGTGTTGATGCCGCCGAAGCCCATCGCGCTCACGCCCGCGCGCAAGGCTAACTCCCGCGGCCAACGCTCGCCCTTGCCGAGCACGCGCAACGCGGCCTGTGCCCCGTTCAACTCCGCGTGCGGCTCGCGACACCCGGTCGTTGGCGGCAACATCTGCGTGTGCAGAGCCATCGCGGCCTTCAACAGTCCGGCCACGCCTGCCGCCGCCTTCGTGTGGCCGATGTTGGCCTTGATTGAGCCGATGACGGCCGCCTCTGTCGGAGGCGCGGAAGCCGTCGCGCGCCGACGTGCCTCCGAAAGAGCTTTCAACTCAGTCGAGTCGCCGACGCTCGTGCCCGTGCCGTGGCCTTCAAAGTAAGTGACCGTCTCGACGCCGTAGCCTGCGCGCCTGTATGCGCGTTCGAGCGCGAGCATCTGCCCCTCAGCTTCGGGGCGCGTTATCCCTGCGCTCCCGTCGGACGAGACGCCCCAGCCTCGGACGACCGCGTAGATTCGGCGCGACTGCGCGAGCGCGTCTTCGAGCCGCATCAAGACGACGAAGCCGCACCCTTCGCCAGGCCAGAAGCCAGCCGAGCGCCTGTCGTAGACGCGCATCTCATCACGCGCCAGCGCCCCGGCCTTCGCGAACCCGACAAGCTCGAAAGGGTCTATGCTCAAGTCAACGCCGCCCGCGAGCGCAACGTCGAGGTCGCCCGCAAAGAGTGCCGAGCAAGCGCTCGTCACCGCTAAGAGCGAAGAGGCGCACGCGCCGTCCACTGTGTAGCCGCCGCCCTTGAAGTCGAAGTGATTGCAGATGCGGCCCGCGATGGTGTTCGACAGTCCTCCGGCCAAAGTCTCAGCGCCGGGAGCGGGAAACGGACGCTTGTAAGCCTCTTCAAACTCGGCCAGAAAGTCGCGCCGCTGCTCGGCTGACATCCCCTGCTCGACCAGCTTGGCTTCGGCGACGCGCCAGACGTAGGGCCAGCGCAGGCGCAACGTGTTCGCGCGCGAGAACTCGCCCGTCAAAGTGTTGCCGAGGAAGACGCCTGCCGACTCGCGCGGCAGATGTTCGCCTTCGGACGCGCCCGCGTCGCCGAGGGCCTGCGCCGCCGTGTCGAGCGCGAGCCAGTGCGCCATGTCCGCCGAGCGGAAGGTGCTCCCGGCGATGCGGAAGCGCACGCGGTCGAACTCGTAGCCCTCGATGAACGCGCCCTCGGAAGAGTAGACGCTATCCTCCGCACGCTCGTCCGTCGAGAAGTAGTCTTCAAGACGCAGGCGCGCCGCCGGGATGCGCCTGAAGGCGCGGCGTCCCGCGAGCACGTTGTTCCAAAGCTCCGCGGGCGAACTCGCGTCCGGGTAGCGACAGGCCATACCGACAATTGCGACGCCGTTCTTCATCTTTCAACCTCGCTCGCGACCTTCGTCTCTCAAGCCTCGCTGGTTGCGGCCGGTGTTTGCAGTTCCAACCTCGCGCGCTCGTGCTGCCGCGCCTCGAAGGCGTCGGCGTAGAGGCTTACTCCGCGCAGCGCGCAGACTATTGTCAGCGCGAAGAAGAGGCCGAACACGACGTGGCAGACGACCAGGAAACCGTAGGCGGCGGCGACGCCCGCGCCGAATAGAATCTGGCCTCGCGTGCGCGCGGGACTCGTCGCCGGGTCTGTAACCATGTAGAAGGTGAAGAGGATGAAGGCCATGCCGGTCATCGGCGTCAGCGCCGCGACCAGGGGCGTGCCGAAGATGAGACTGCGCGCACAGGCTTGCAGCGCGAAGCCCGCGAGCCAGGACGCTATCAGCGGAAGCCGCCCCGTGAACTTCGCGTTCAGGAAAGTGCCGCTCGCGATGACGACGCACGGCAGTATCCAATCGCCCGCGGCGCCGAGGCGCTCCGTGAACTGGTAGGGCGGCGCGATGCCGACGATTGGGAACAGAAGCAGCGTCAATGTGATGCCGAAGTTCGACGGGTTGAAGAAGTGTCGTCGGCCGCGCCCCAACGGCGCGCGCAAGCATGTCTTCGAGCCGATGGCGACGGCGGTCGCAAACGCGATCATCCAGTACTGCTCGTTGGCGTAGAGCAGCATCGCCACGGCCATCGCCGTGATGTGGGCCGGGAGTATGAAGTCTACGAACTCGCGCGGCCTTCCCAGAAACTTCGGGCGGCGGTTGTTTGCCCACGAGTCCACCGACTCAAGCAGCAACTCCATGCCGTACGCGGTCGCAAGCGCCACGAGCGGCTGCGCCCAAGCGGGCTCGAAGCCGAAGACAGTGTGACCCAGGATGTTGAGGACGGTGATCGCCACGGCGAAGCGCCGAAGCCCGCCCAGGCGTTTCGCCTGCTCCCGTCTCTGCCTGTCGTCCATCTCTCACCTCGCTGCAAATCCCTCTTAACTCCCGAGCAGCACCGTGTGCCAGCCTGCGTTGAGCCGCAACGTCTCGTGCCGCGTCCGCCCTTGCGCGTCGCGCCAGTCGAGGTCAACCCTGAGCGGCGTGTCGGCCGCGAGCCGCCCGAGGCCGAAGTGCAGCCCCGGACTTCGCTTGCCCGAGTGACCTGTGCCGCCGTCCACCTGCGCGACCATGCGTCGCCCGTCGGGCAGATAAAGAGTTGCGTGCGCGCCGATGGCCGGGTAGCCGCGCAACTCTGCGCCGGGATTGCCGGGGCGCTCCGCCGTCTTCGCCGCGGCGCGCTCGTCGGCCGACAGCAGTAGCAGGTTGAGCCCGAGGAAATCCCCGGCCTGACGGCCTTGATTAACGTAGACGTAGGAGGACATCCACTGATTCGCCAGCGCGAAATCCAGACGCCCGTCGCCGTTCACGTCGGCGATTGCGATGCCGCGCGTAATCTGCTGCTGGTCTAAGTTGAGGTCGGAGGCGAGGTCGTAGTAGCGCCCGTCGGAAGCGCGGACGAAGAAGGGGTCGTGCCCGTGCCCGCTCAGGTCGTCGCCCGGCTGGAAGCGCGGCCAGATGCGCAGGTCTTTCTGTAACTGGTCGTTGCTCATGGCGACCTCGTGCAGTTCGGGCCAGCGGTCAATCTTGCCGCGCGCGAAGCCCTGTGCCTGAATCGCTTCGGGCGCGCCGTCGTTGTCGAAGTCCACGAGCCGCGCGTCCCAGCCCCATCCGCTGCGCGCGAGGCCGAGTTGTTCGCTGCGCTCGACGAAGGGCGCGATACCTTTCTTCATCAGCTCGATGCGCCCCGTGTTGACCCAGACGAAGTGGCTCTCTTCGAGCGCGTATTCGTCGGCGATGTTGCTGACGTAGATGTCGAGCAGGCCGTCGCCGTTCACGTCGCCGAAGTCAACGCCCATGCCTTTGAAGGAGTCGCGCCCGAGCACCTTCGAGTGCGGCGTCGTCCAACTCTGCTCACCTTCCAGCAACTCGAAGCGGAGGTGTCCGGGCGTCGAGAGATTGTGCAGCAGGCGGTCGGGGCCGAAGTCGTTGGCGAAGTAGATTTCGGGGAGCATGTCGCCGTCGAGGTCCGCGGCCCCCGCGCCCAGCGTCCAGCCCTTCGCTACCTCTTCACTCAACACACCCTTCGCCTCGTCGAAGCGCGCGCCCGGCTCCGCGCCCGAAGAGCCCGCGGCCCACAACAGAAGCCGGTCGCGCCCGCCGTTGAATGCACGCGAGAACGAATCGGCCATCTGCTCGCGCCCGTCGGCGTTCGCGTCGAGTACGCGCGCGCCGTCCGGGAAGTAGTTCCCGATGATGAGGTCTATGTGGCCGTCGCCGTCCAGGTCTGCCTGCGTCGCGCAGTTCGTGTTCCAGCGCTCCTGCGTCGGCATCAGCTCGCGCGCGACGTAGGTGTTAAGCGAGAGCGGCGCGGGCGCCGGGGACTGCGGCGCGCGATGCATGAAGAGTATCGGCGTGCGCCCCCAGTAGTAGACGAGCACGTCTTCCAGACCATCCTCGTTGAAGTCGCCCGGCAGGCATCCCATCGGTGCCATCGTCGCCGGGTCGTAAGGCAGAGTCGCCGGGTTCAACTCAAACGGCGCGTAGCGCGCGGGCGTCCCCGGCACGGGGGCGACGACGACCTGATCGCTCCTCGTGTCCACGTGGCACACGTCGTCGGGCAGCCCGTCGCCGTCGAGGTCTGCGAGCGCGACCGACGCGCCGACGGAAGAGACCCACGCAGAGATGTTTCTCATCGAAGGGTGGACGGCCCGCGCGAGGCGAGATGACTGATTAAGCTCCGGCAGAGCGTGCCGCTCGAAGGCGAAGCGCGCCGCCATCGTTGCGCGCTCGGCGCTCGACACGGCGGGCATCCGTGCCATCCCGTAGACGGCCGCCACAGCGACCACGACCACGGCGTGCGCGGCGTAACGACGCAAGCCGCTCATCAACGTCCTCATGCGAACAACTCCTTTCAGAACGGACTTCACCGCAGAGGCACAGAGGCATGGCTAATCGCCGTTGGCTGTGCCTCTGTGTCTCCGTGGTGAAATGCCTTTTCACTCGCACTCAACCGCGAGCCGAATGCGCCGGCGATCCTTCGCCGCCAGATTTCGTAGGCGGGCACGTCGCCGTCAGACGGGAGGCCGATCAATGCGGCGTCTATAATCTCGGCCGCCGCACCGGCCGTCATCCCGCAGAGGATGCGGCACGCGCGCTCTGTGTGGGCCGCCGCGTTACAGGCGCGCTCGCGCGTCTTAGCCGCGAAGGCCGCGCCCTGCGCGAGTTGCGGCGCGAAGGCCGCTGCGCCCGCGCGCAAAGCTTCAATGTCCGCTTCGTCAGCGCCGCCCGCGTAAGCGCACGCGAGCCCGACGCCGCTCCAAAGGTCTGACTGCCGCTCACGGGCGAACGCATCTACTGTCTCAATAACCCTCTCGACCTCGGCACCCCGTACGAACCAGAGGCTCCGCCCTAAACCCTGGTCGAATGCGCGCAGCGCGTACCCACTCAAGCGTCGCGGTTGCTCCTGTCGCGCGACGTAGACGGGCCACTTGAAGTAGCCTTCGTGGAAGCCGTAGCCGTCGGCGGCGAGCCAGCCGAGCAGAGAGTCGAAACTTTTCAGCGCGCGCGACGGGTCGCGCCTGAGTCGCGCCGCCGCCCATCCCGCGCCGACGTGCAGCATGTACACGTGTGCCGCGCCCGCGCCCGCGACGAAGGAGTTGAGACGCCCTCCGCCCCACGGCTGCAAGAGGTCGAGCAGCGCGAAGGCCATCGCGGCGCCCTCAAAAGCGAACCCACGAAACTCCGCCTCGACTGTATTCAGCCGCCGCGCGAGCGGCTCGCCGACTCCCTCTTCCATCGCCGTGTGATAGCCTTCAAGGAAGGTCGCGCCGATACGCTCCAACCGCACGCGCGCGCGCTCGTCGCGGTAACTGAAACCGCGACGCCTGAATGTCGCCTCCTCGGGCGAGATGCCGAAGATGATTCCGCGTAGCCTTCCCGTCAAGTAACTCACAACCGTCAGTCCTCCGACGACTCGTCTCTCTTTTTGTGCGCGCCGGGGCTGCTGTTAAGGCCGCCCCGGCGCGCACGGTTCGAGTGTGCGTTACGGTGCGGGTTGGACGGCTTGGTCAGTCGTCGCAATGCACTTGTTGATTGCCACGGCCTGCTGGCTCGCGGCGTTCGACCTCAACGAAGACGTGTCCGATGACACGCCCCCGATGGGCATGGCCGTGGGGCACGGCGTCGGTGCCGGCTGGATGTTATGGCTGGCGAGCAGGCTCTGCTCCGAGCCGGGGTTGATCACAGTCACCGAGCCGGACTGCGACCAGGTGCCGTTGCTGCTCGAAAGGTTGATGGGAGCCGCGCCGCCGCCGCTCCCTGTATCGAGCACGCGGGTCGTGCTTCCAGTCCTCGTGAAGGTGTACTTCGGATAGATGGAGAGACTGGAGTTGAACGTGCCGTCGGAGTTGAAGTGCATCGTCCCGCCGGAATTGGTGGGCGACTGGTTGACGGTAATGTTCCACTGCTCGCTGTGCCCGTCGGAGAACTGCACCGTGATGGGCGAGGCGCTGACGAACGAGAGTCCCTGCACGGCGAGGGCCGTGTCACCGGGGACGGTCACGTCCTGAAGGCGATGGATGACCGTGTCGGCGCTGCCAAACTGGGACTGATCGACGGGCGGCCCGCCCTTGAGCGTGGCAGTCCCCGTGTACTGCAAAGACCCCGACCCGAAGAAGTCCGCGGGGATCGGGTGCGAAGAGAAGCTGTCATGGGTTTGTGCGTCGGCCGGCGTGGTGAAGGTGTCGTAGCCCGCGCCCACGACCACCGAGGCGTCCGCGCCCCTCCACACCAGCGCCGCCGTCCCCAAGACGACAATCAGGCCGACCACCAGCGTCAGCCCCAAATTTTTTCTCAGAGCAGTTCTCATGTTCTACCTCCTCCTTCGACCGGCATTGGGTAAGACTCAAACTCCACGCGTGCCACGCCCGCAGCCAACCAACGCGGCCGCACGTGTACGCCTCCGGGGCATCCTTCCGAAACGCGCGCTCTTTATCGTGAAGCCCTCCGCGCGCTACCGCGAATCAGCCTGCGCGCGTCCGCGCCTGCGCGCCTCTGCGTCTGTCAACAGGCGCTCGGCCACGCGCAGGGTGACGGAGATGCGCACCTCGTCTCGCTGTAACTTCTGCGCGACGGAGATGGCGCGCTCGAAATCCTTCGGCGCGAGGGACGCCAGCCCCTCACCGAACTGACTCACCAACTCACCCCACATGTTCCCTACTAACGGCTTCAGTTCTCCTTCGCTGAAGCAGTCAGGGCCGAAGCCGTCAACGACGGCTGCCGCGGCAAGCAGGTCGTTTAGCTGGTCTGCGAGGTCGTCGAGAATCGCGAAGCTCTGTCTCGGGTCAATCCCCGAGAGGGCGCGCGCGATCTGTAGCTGAGACGAAAACTGAAAGCTGTTCTGTACGCGGCCGCCGACCATGCCCGCCGCCTCCGCGATGAAGCGGCGCGCGAGGGCCGCCTCTCTCCTCTGCGTCGCAAGAGCAGAGAGGTACAGGAGTGTCGAGAGGCGTTCTTCGGGGGTTGCGTCGGGCGGGATGCGCTCGTGCGCGTCCTCAAGCTTGCCGCGCACGAGCGAGCGTTCGAGCAACTGCTGTTCGAGCGCCTTGCCTTTGAGCGCGCGTCGCTGCGGGTCGGAGATGTTGTTGATGGCTTGACGCGCGCGCTCCGGGTCGTCGCCGTCGAGGAGTTTGAACGCGGCATCGGCGTATAGCTCGTCGCCCACCTCGGGCGGGGCCTTCGCGGCCGCCTCAAGCAGCGCGTCGGGCGAAGTCTGTCGCCTCAAGCCCTCGTACTTCTGCCAAGCTCTCGTCGAGGGGTCGAGCGAGCGGCGGAACTCCTCCGCCTTCGCGCGCACCGTGGCCGCTTGCCCCGGCGCGTACTTCTCGACCTCCTGCATGACGCCGGGCAGGCTGTTGAAGAGGAGGTGCGCGCTACTCATCCGCGCGGCGGGCGTTGCCAACACGCACGCCACGACCCAGTTGATCAAATCCCTGCGCGACTGCTCGTCAACCTTTATCGAGCCGCGCTCGCTCGCCGGCACGCTTGAGACGGCACGGTCAGTCGCGTCCCGCGCCGGCCCCGAAGGCGGCCGCGTCATGTTCAGGAGGCCGACCGCGACGGCCGCCGCGTCGCTGCCCGGCAAAGGCTCCTCCGATTGCAGCCTTTTAACCGTGTCGGTGGCGAGCGCCGTCGCGGTCTCGCCGTCTGCGTCGCTCAACCCGGCCAGCACGTTGAGCAGTTCGGCGGCGACCCCGCCGCTCAAGCTCTCTTCAGCGATATGCGCCGCCTCCTTCGCGTCGGCGTGGGCGATCTCGGCGGCCAGCGTCAACTCCAGCGCGCGTTCCTGATCTGGTGGAGGGCCGGAAGTGTAGCGACGGACAGCGGGTCGCTCCTGCCGCGTGTTGCGTAAGAAGTTGAAGGCTAGCTTCGCGTCGCGCGCCGCGATCATCTGCACCAGTTCCAGACGCAGGGCGGTGTACGCCTGCGCCTGAGCTGCTGAATGAGGGTCGGATTTGTCAGCGGCGGCGATGAGCGACGCGAGCACGCCCATGTCCTCCTTTATGACTGAGCGCGCGCGGCCCTCGTCGTGCGGCCAGAGTAGGCAGGCCGCGGCGGTCTGTAGACGTATTCGGTTCTCCGGGAGCCTGAGCGTCTGCGCTTTCGCAATCGCCTCGTCGAGCAGCGCGTACGTCCTCGCCTCAGCCTTATCCGCCGTGACCGTCTTGGCGCTGGTCGCCTCCTGAACGGACTGCGCACGCATGGGGCGGCCTGCGGCGACTAAGAAGAGGGTTGCGGCGGCGGCCGGCAAAAAGAGACGAGGCGACAGTTTCATCACGAGATCACCCAAGTCTGTTGTGTGGCGCTCTACCATCCGACTCAGGGCACGCAGGCGCACAGACGCGCAAGAGGAGCGTCCCTCGTCAACGTCGAGGCGTCGGGCTTTGAGCGGCGTTCGTACTTATTGAGTGGGTAGGAGCGGCGAAAGCCGCTGAACCGGGACTGCATTCGCTAAGCGCTCGCAGCCCGTTCGCTGAAGAGATTTTCGTGCGGGAGTCTGCCGGAAGGCGAAGAGTACGCATCATGGGACAGTCCTCAGAGATAAGAATTGAGTCCTGCCCCGTTCTGCGATAAGATGCGTGCTGCTGGGCAATGCATCCCTTGCGCCGAACAGGGCAGGGATTGTAATGTCAGAGAGCCCCTTTATCACCGGCAAGTGATAAAGGGGCTCTTCAGTTAGACCTCAACGAAGCATAAGACAAATCCGCGCGTTCCTCTCCGAAGCAGGCCACCTGTCTATGCGAAAGCATCTGGGACACCTTCAAAGCCGCCTATGACAACTTCGCAAGAGGCAGGCCAAGCCACGTAATCCTTTGTCACTAAGTGAGAGGTTAAGGGGCGAGAAATTCACGGGAGAGCGTCAGCTAAGAACGTTTTTGGAGCGCCCAATATAGATGGATTGCTTTTGGATGTCAACCAAATAGTTATTGATTAATCCACCGAATCGTACGACAGGCGCTATCCCGCGTTGAGAGGCCCGAGACAGCAGCCGCGCGCCCTCATTTCTCCCTGGGCGCATTGGAGAAGAGCGACGACAACACCGTCAACAGGGCCGCCACTCCCGGCATCAACAGAAACAATCCTACCCATCCTTTGAAGTATAGACCCACCGGCACATTCAGCAGCAACGAGGCGGACTTGTATATAAGCACGGCGCCGCCGACCCACATCAAGATGCGCCCCCAAGAGTTATTACTGACGATGTGTGCGTACGCCCCGACGCCCACGAAGAGTGCCGCACAGGTCTGGACGCTAAACAACTCCAAATAATCCGAAGAGGTCGCGGCGGGCCTCATGACGTAGAGCGACAAGGCCATGCCAAGCAAAGCCGTGCATATTCCGCCGCCGAGTTCAACCGATCCGGCTATTCTCATACGATAGATGAAAGATGAACGTGCGTTACCTATAGCGCTTTGCCGATGATCTCCGACTGCTGGTACGGCGAGCTTTGTCCCTCAAGAGTCCCGCCGTGGCTGTTACAGTCCACGAAGTGACCGCCGACTTCTTGCGTGTAAGTCGCGTCGCTGTAGTAGGTGATTTGGTATGAGTAGTACGCGGTTGAAGAGTTGACCCTGCCCGACGGCGTCAAAGCAAACGTCAGGAGCAGGACCAGAGACGCCGCGAAAACAATTCGTCTCGTTGCCCTGCGAAATCGATTCATAACTCCTCCTCCTCAGTGTGTGGTCTGGTGGTGACGGCGGTGATACACCCGCCGGGGACGCACGGCACGGCCATCAGATATAGACTCGGATAGGGGGTTAGAAGTGAGGCAAGCCGGATGTGGCGAATACTACAATCGGATCGGGGTTTATAAACTGGGGCTTAGGGAAACAGGCGAACTTTTGGGGGAAGCTTTATCTGTTACGTCTAATACGGGGGTAAGGTACAATCGTCTCTTATAGCTGTCAACTGAAATTTAGATTCTTGTGGAGACGGCGACCGTATGCCCGGCAACACCGTCCTCATCACCGAGGGCGCACTGAAGGGGCGCCTGCTGGCCCTGTTACCGGGCGCGGGGCTGCACGATGGGAACGCGGAGGCGGAGTCGATGATCGAACGGGCCTAAGCCGGACTCAGTGAGGCCGGAGATGATGATGATCGGCGTGTGGGCGTCCACGGCGCGAATCTGCTGACACAGTGTCAGCCCGGAGACGCCCGGAAGCTCGCCGTCGAGAACGTAGAGGTCGAACCGCTCGCTTTCTATCAGCCGGAGGGCTTCGTCTACGCCGGGCACGCTGACGGCCTACAAGTTCGCCCCGTCCGGCAGGATTGTGAGAAGCTCACACGTATCCTCGTGATCATCAACGCAGAGTATTCGCTTGGCCGGCATGGAACCTTTCTGTGTTGTCTCAGGTGTGGGAAGCCTCTTGTAGGACAATCGCGTGACTACACTTCCCGCGTGGGGGGAAAGATAAGGGCTAAGCGGACTGCCTTACAATTCAAAATACAGCCTCACAATAACCGGCATGTAATCTACCGTGAGGCAAAGCCCGGGCGGCGGGGAAAGTATTATCAGGCGCTCCCCGGCTAAGCGGTTTGGGAGTTCAAATGCCCGTGCGCCTCCCCGTCGTAGTAGGCGAGCACCGCGCGCCCCTTATCCGTCAGCCCGCCGCTCAGCCGCACCCTGTCGACCCGGCTCCTGCCGACGGCAGCGGGCACCACGTTGATGCTGCTGATCGCTTCGATGTAGCGACGGTCTTCCATCATCCTGAGCAGTCTGACGGCCTGCTCGAAGTCGGCGAGCGCCTCGGGCGTCTCCCCGTCCGACGTGAAGACTCGCACATTACTGTCCACTGCGCGCAGCAGGGGGAGCGCGCCGTCTTCGAGAGATAGATCTTTCGACGCCAATTTCACTACTCGGGACTTGGTAGTCATGCCTGCTCTTAAACCAGCGCGCCGAACTTGCGCCGGTAATCCTCGCCCTCGACGGCGACCGTCTTGCACATCTCGTAGAGGCGACTCCTGAGGCGCACGCCGACGCGATCCTCCAATGTCTCGCTGGTCGCTTCGTGGCGCGCGTCACCGTAGTTGGTGGTAAAGATCGTGAGCCGTCGCTCATTGTAGCGCGTGCCGATGATCTGCATCATCGTATCACGGACCCAGTCGGTCGGCTTCGACGCGCCGAGCTCGTCTAGGACCAGCACCTCGGTCTCGTAAACAGGGGCGAGCACGTCGAGTTCCGACGCTTGCGAGACGGGGTTGTATGAATTTTGAATCTTCTTGAGGAGCGCGCCGAACTCGTAGAAGAGGCAGGACACGCCCTTCTCTATCAGCCCGCGCAGGATCGCCGCCGACAGGTGCGTCTTCCCCGTGCCGACGGGGCCCGTGAAGAGCAACCCGCGCTCGACCGCAGGGTACTCGTCCACCAGCTTGAAGGCGTAGTTGAATGCCCGGAGTTGCGAGCCGTCGCCCGGCGCGACTTGGTAGTTAGCCAGCGAGCAGTGCTCGTAGCGGGGAGGGATGCGTGCGGCTTCGATGAGTTTCGCCCGCCGCTCTTCGGCGCGGCAACGACACCGCCTCGCGCCCTTGCCCGCGACGACCTCCATCCCGGTCCCGAAGCAAAAGGAACAATGCTCTTGGGCGAACTGGCCGGAGCCTTGTCGCGGAGCTTCTGAGTCGCCGCCCGAAGAAGAGACGACGGAGAGCGGGTAGTTCTTCGCTGGTCGTGCCGGCATGGTTTCCAGCTATCCCCTTTTGCCCCTCTCGCCGAGCAACTCAAGCGCGGCCTCGCGCACCCGCGGCGCGTCCTCCGGCAGGAGCCAGCAGCCGCCCTCCGAGCTGATCTCAGAGAGAGTCACGTCGATTGACTTGCCTTGCGTCTCAACCAGCGCCACGCAGGTCTCGGCGGTCTCCCGAATCTCTTCCAGCGTGAGCTTGTGTGCGGCTGGCGGCGTATAGGAGTCGGAAGTGGCACGCCCGACTTCCAGACCGGCGCGCGCACTTCGCGTCCGCTCGTCGGCGATCCCGTGCTTCCGGAGCAGGTCGTAGGTCTCGTGCTGCGCCACGCGCACGGCTTTCGGCAGCGCCTTCGTCTCGAACCACTCGCGCGTGCGCGCCATCTCGCGGGCGGCCGTCTCTGCGGCTGCTTGGGTCGCCGCGCTCCTCACGCACGGCTCGAGTTCGTTCTTCAGCCGCGCAACGATCTCGCCCACCGAGGCCACGCTGGAGTGTTGTGCAGCGGCTTCGACTTCCCTGCTCTCAGCTTGATTCGGTACGTGCGATTGGGTGTCGAGGGGTGGGGTGGGGCCGGAGTCTGTTTTACCAGCCGGTTTTGTGTCCGCGCCGTTTTTTGGCGCGTGTCGGTTTAAATCTGAGTCTGAACCTTTTGAATCAGCGAAGCTGTCATTAAGGGCTGGTTCATTCTGTGAAGCATGGCCCGCGGCGGTTGAAGCAGGAGCAAAGTGCAAAATTTTTTGACCCGCCGAAATAGCGCGCACGCCGATTGAGGCGGCCGCGCGATTGAGAAAAATCCGTATTCCGACTCCGTTCTTACCTGCGAAATAACCGATGATCCCGGAGTCGTGCAACCAGGTAACGGCCTTGTTAGCCGTGGCGCTGGCGACGCCGAGCGTCTCACACAGCACGTCCCAGGCTTTAACCTGACCCGCTTCTCTGCACTGAGCTTCAAAGCGCAGAACACCTTCGCGCTCCCAATACTGGGCGGGTGCGTTGACCAGCCGGAGGTAGATTTTGCTCATGAGCGGCGTCACCTTGTCCGCTTCGGCGGAAGTGATCGCCGTGATGATCTCCTCATCCAGCTTAAAAAATTTTTTGTGGTACTCGTTCGCCGAGAGCTGCGTCTTGCGGACGAATCTGCTTGAGTAATTCGGTTGGGCCGCCATCCTGCTTTCCCTAACTTTCCACTCGACAGCAACTGGCAACCGCCATATAATGTGCGTCGATAGGCACACAAATACCGGCTCGCCAATCGAGCGAGTTGCATGATTGACCCGCCGCACTCGGTCGCCAAACTCAAGGTGCTGCGGGTCAACTTGTATGTGGGGCTGAGTTCTTGCCCCTGTGTGATCAGATACCTACTTCAAATTCTCTTTCCGCTAAGTCTGTTTTTCCGATTCTCCATGTAAAAGTCGTGGGGCAACTGCCCTTCACCAAACCTTTCGCCACTTTCCTACACTACATTTACGCTTCTGTAAATACGGGTGAAACATCCAGTTCACCCGTGAAGAGTGTGCTTCACTTGTGAAAAGTTCTCTTCACCCGTGAACTCGTAATTTCACTGGTGAAGAGATGCCTTCACCAGTGAAAACATCTCTTCACTGGTTAGTCTGCGCACTTAGGGCAGGTGAAGAGTTCTCTTCACCGGTGAAGAGTGGTTTTCACTAGTGAAGAGAATTGTTCACTAGTGAAGAATAGACTTCACGGGTGAAGAGAACTCTTCACCCGTAGACTGTGAATAGAGATAACGGGTGAAGAGATCTCGGAAAAATGTAAGTGTATGTCAGGGAAGGGGATCGGGGTGTACTCTAAGGCGGATGCCTTTTCCGGTCGCGTCGTTTCGCACTTCAAGCCTCTCCACAAAGCCCCGCTCGACCAGTGAATTCATTACGTTAATGCAGTTACGCCTGGTCATTTTTGTCGCGGAGGCGATCTGGCTGTACTGCGTAAAACATTCAAACGAGCCGCAGTCGACCGTCATCTCGAAGAGCGTTCTTATTACCGCCAACTGGCCCGGGTATAGATACCGCTTCCACTTTCGCGCAAACTCATCAAAAGAGGAAGGTTGTGCTGGGTCAGGAGTTCGCGGCGCGGGCCGGGGAGAGGGTCTCGTGGCGCTCTCTTCTGTGACGACTTCGTTCTGAATTGCGGCTCGCTCGGCCTGATCCGCAGTACGGGGAAGGAAAGCGGACGATCCTTCCTCAGCTTCCCTAAGTTCTGTTTGTAAAGATACTTGAGGCTCCGAGACCTGACCGGGACGCTGTTGTTCGACCACTGCTTCGCCGGCCGACGCCGTGAGGTTGTTTGTTACTTCTGCGCCTGTGTTTTCGGGGCGTGCCTCTTGGGCCGTGCGCGCTTCGGGGGCGGCGGGAGGGGAGGAGTCATTAAAAGGAGGCGGAACGGCGACGGGACCGGGCTTAA
>JBJMGR010000046.1:0-1532 GCA_045807805.1 Pyrinomonadaceae bacterium
GCGGGCGGCGCGGCCCTGCCCGAAGAGCTTGGGCTCATCTTCTACGGCGCGGGCCTCCCCATCGTCCAGGGGTACGGGCTGACGGAGACTTCGCCCGTCATCACCGTCAACGGCCCCGCAGACAACCGCGTCGGCACCGTCGGGCGGCCCATACGACACGTCGAGGTTCGCATCGCCGAAGACGGCGAGATAGAGACGCGCGGGCCGAACGTCATGCGCGGCTACTACAACAAGCCCGAGGCCACGCGCGAAGTCTTCACGACGGACGGCTGGTTCAAGACGGGCGACATAGGCACGCTCGACGCGGAAGGCTACCTGCGCATCACCGACCGCAAGAAGGAACTGTTCAAGACTTCGGGCGGCAAGTACGTCGCGCCGCAACCCATCGAGCAGCGCATCAAGCGTTCGCGCTTCGTCAATCAGGTCGTGCTCATAGGCAACGGCCGAAAGTTCGCCGCCGCGCTCATCGTCCCCGACTGGGAGATGCTCCGTTCCTACGCGCAGCACAAGGGGCTCGACTGCAAGACTCCCCCGGAGTTCTGCCGCCACCCGCGCGTCATAGACCTCTTCCAGCGGCAGGTTGACTCAGTCACCGAAGACCTCTCGCGCTTCGAGCGCGTCAAACGCGTCGCCCTCCTCGAACGCGAACTCACGGTCGAAGGCGGCGAACTCACCCCCACCCTCAAGGTCAAGCGCCGCGTCGTGGACGACAAGTACAGAGAGATCATCGACCGCCTCTACGCCGAGGCGGAGGCCGACACGCATCGCAGCCAACACGACTAACGACGCCGATGAATAGCAGTAAGGCCCGCGTTCATGAATGAACGCGGGCCTTACTGCTTAACCCATCCACGGAGTAAGTATGTCACCCCACCGCGTCCAGCATCTCTTCCGCCCATTCCGCGATGATTCGGCGGAGGTCTTCGAGTTGGTCGTCAAAAAAATGTCTGGCGTTGGGGATTATCTCGATGCGTGTGCGTGCTTCGGGGGGGAGGCGTGCGGCGAGGGCGCGCAGGTCTTCGACGGAGCCGAACTCGTCGCGCTCGCCGTGGACGAGTAGGAGCGGCTTGCGGCATTCGTTGAGGAAGGAGAAGTCGTAGTCGCGCTCACTGATGCTGACGGGCGTGCCTATGCCTATGAGGAAGCCGACGCGCGGGTCGTGCGTGCCAACTTCGAGTCCGACGCGCGCGCCGAAGGAGAAGCCCGCGAGGAAGAGCGGCTCGCCGGGGTAGTGTTCCGACAGGTAGTCCAGGCCGAGCCGCGCGTCCTCCTGCTCGCCGCCGCGCGCGCCCGTGTGCTCGCCCGTTGACTGCCCCGTGCCGCGGAAGTTTATGCGGAGCGTCGCGAGGCCCGCGTCGCCTAAGGCCCGTGCGGCGCGGAAGACGACCTTGTTGTGCATAGTCCCGCCGTGAAGCGGGTGCGGGTGGAGCACGAGCGCCGCGCCGCGCCTCGGCCCCCGCGGCTCCTTCAGTATGGCCTCGATGCGCCCGTGCGGCGCGGGTATGAAGAGATTTCCCGCGGGATACATGATA
>JBJMGR010000047.1:0-4926 GCA_045807805.1 Pyrinomonadaceae bacterium
GCCGGGATGAGCGCCGAAGGATTATACGGGGCAAGCTCAAGGTCGAAGCTCATGTCGGAGCTGTTCGCGGTCTCCTGATGAACCTCGACGGCGATGACGTTCGTGCCGCCGACCAGCAGGCTCGGGTCAACGGTCTTCTCCTGATAGACGTTCTCGCCGTTCGAGTAGTAAGCCGCCGTCGAAGAGGTGACGGCCCCGGCGGGCATGTTGCTGCGGAAGACCTCTTTGCCATTGAGGTATACGACGGCACCGTCGTCTCGCAGCAGCCGCAGCTTCAACCCCTTGTAGACCGAGGGGTCGGCCACGCTGAATGAGCGGCGGAAGTAGGTGGTGACGTACTTGTTGGCGGGGTCGGGGCCGTAACCGACGACGGTAGCCTCGTCGCCGTCGCCGTAGCCGAGTTGCGCCGCGCCCGAGGCCCACATGCTGTCGTCGAAGGAGGTCGTGCGCCACGCGGTGCCCTGGTCGCTGCCGTTGTCGAGATATTTCCAGACCGCGCCGGAAGGTATCAGCGGCACTACGGTCGAGCCGACGAGTTCGGCGTCGAAGCTTATGTCGGAACTGGCGGGGCCGTCCTGGTGAACCTCGACGGTAATAACATTCGTGCCGTCTACGAGAAGAGACGGGTCGAGCTTTTTATCCTGATAGATTTTTTCGGCCGCGTCGGCGATGCCGCCCGCGGCGTAAGTCTTGTAGTTGATCGCCCCCGCCGGCATGTTGCTGCGGAAGACCTCCTTGCCGTTGAGGTAGACCACAGCGCCGTCGTCGCGCAGCAGCCGCAGCGCGAGTGTCTTATAGGCCGCGGCGTTCTTCACGTCGAAGGAGCGGCGGAAGTAGGTCGTGGGGTACTTGTTGGCCGCGTCAGGCCCGAAGCCCAAGACGGTAGCCTCGTCGCCGTCGCCGTAACCGAGCTGCGCCGGGCCTGAAGCCCACGTGCTGTCGTCGAATAAAAGTTGGTGCCAAGCCGTGCCTTGGTCGCTGCCGTTGTCGAGGTACTTCCAGACCGAACCTGCCGGGATGAAAACGGTCGAATCGCCCTCCTGCGGCGCTGCGGTCGGGGCGCCGCCGCCCGTCTGCGGCAAGGTCGCCGGAGCAACCGTCGCCGTTAAAGGCGCGGAGCCGGGTGCGAACTCATCCCCCGCCGCCGTCGCCGTCGTAGAGTCGCTCGTCTTTAGTAAAGGGTCTGCGGGCGAGGCCGCGGGCGTCGGCGCGGGGGCGTTAACGGAGTCAGCCGGGAGGGGCGTTGTCCCATCCGCGCCGGTCGCGGGCAATTCCGCCCCCTCCGTCGGCGACGGCTTCGCGCCGTCGAGTGACAACGGCTTCAGGCCGGGCGAAATGGGTGCCGCCAGCGCCCCGCCCACCGTGGCCGCCTTCGCACTTCCGAGATTACCGGCGGCGCAGTGGAAAGCGAGTACGCAACAAAGAATGAAGAACCGCCGCAACCATATAGACGCAGAGCGAGGGTAAGGTGCCATTGACGAAAGCTCCTTTTACGTTGAGCCCCGCCTCGCCTTGCTCTAGAATAGGCACCGCCTGACGATGCACCTTCTGAAGCAGAGATGAGGCAGAGGGGTTGTATTGTCGCGAGCCCCGTTGCCGCCTGCACGCGGCGATGGGGCTTCTTTTTTTGCCTGTCTGAGAACTACTCCTGCCTTAGCTTTAAAGCAGCCCGGTGCGCCTGCGCGGCGCGCGTTAACAGAGCGCGACGCATAAGCGCCGAACATTTCTCACAACACGAGAACAACCTGAAAATGGGTTCAAGCGCCGGGGGAGGGCACGCCTTCAATACGAAGCGACGAGGGATAGTTGAGGGTTGCAGGGTCGCCGCGTGAGCCTTCGTTAACAGTACCGGGAGCGATGGATAATCTTCTCCACAGACCTTCACGGACGAGCGCGTGAGTCACACGTGCTTCGCGGAAAGTGACGCGGCCTTCACTACTCTCACGTGGCTGCCCCTTCAGATAGCGGGTATGCCTCCTGTGCTTGATCGGGGGAAGGCTTAGCGGATTGGCAAGGAATGTGCCACGGCCTCGATATCGTAAATTTATAAGGAAAATATTCCGCGGATGAAATACCGGGCTCGCATAATGTAACACCATGAAACAACGTCGCAGGTCTGTGTTCCATTATTTACCAACTCACGTTGATTGCGTTGCGAAAATTAATTTCAAGCGCGAAAAATCTTCGAGTGCATATCGCTATGCCGCTACCCCGAACAGCGAAGCGACAAACTTCGCCTGCCCTCGCGCATCTCTTCCGGCTAACCTTTTAACCTGCCCCTTCCTCATCACGTTCACCGATTCAATGCCTTCAAGTGTTCGCTCCGCCGTGTGGAACCTCTTGAAGCATTGCAAAGCTCGCACTTTCTTCTTGACGAAGCGGTGGTCTTGCTCGATCACGTTGTTCAGGTACTTCACGCGCCGCAGCTTGCAGTCCTTCGGCACGATTCGCTCCGCCTGTGAAGTGGTGAATGCCTCAGAGTAAGCGGCGTTCTTATCAACAGAGATGGAGAACGGGAGGCGGCGATGCTCAGCCCCCATCATCTTCTTGAAGAACCGTTTTGCCGCGGAAACATCGCGCTCAGCGCTGAGCATGAACTCAATGATTTGCCCTTCCCTATCCACGGCGCGGTACAAATACCTGCACGTCTTCCCGACGCAAGATGTAGGTCTCATCCACCCGATAAGACGTGCCGCCCATCTTCAAATGCTGATGTATGCGCTTATTGATCTCAGGCGCGTAACGCTGTATCCAACGGAACACGGTCGAGTGATCTACGTCGAGACCTCGCTCACGTATCATCTCTTCGACATCTCGATAAGAGAGCTGGAAGCGGCAGTACCATCTGACACACAAAAGAATGAGAGACAGCTCGAAGTGTCGCCATTTGAACGGGGATTTAGTCTGCTTCAAGAGTATGATTCCCGGTGGGTGATTGATGAACCGGAAGAGAATAGTTGCTCAATAGCAATTCTTGCAACAGAGCCCGCGCGAGTGACCTTACGGCTGCCCGAACCTCTGCCTGTACTCAATCGAGAAGATAAAAGCCTTGACCATCTCGGCCTGGATGAAGTCGCCGTTGAACTGATTGAGCTTATTCAACCAGAAGTTGTAGCCCGAGAAGTCTGAGTCGGGCGTTGCGTCCGGGTCTCTACGTAGATACCCGAAGTACTGCATCAGCACGAAGGAACGCGAGAACTCCGCCGAAGTGAAGGAGGGATTCTCGGCCACGTCGCGCAATGCGCGCGCGCGGGCCCGTGTGTCCGACGTGTCGGAAGCCGAACCGAACTCGCTTATCGCTGCCTGCCTCTCAGCAGTCGCGGGGGTGATGCCGGCGTGCGAGAAGAGCGCGTCAACGAACTGCGCGGGCGAATGCGCCGTAGGGTAAAGCGTGATGAATGCGCTGCGCGCGACGAACTCCTGTGTGAAGGCGACCTTGTTGGCCTCCAACTGCTGTTCCCAACCCTCCTGCCCTACGACGACCTGCGCGGGGGTGCCGGCCAGCTCCTGCGCGTCGGTTAGGAAGAGCGAGCGCGTCACCGGCACGGGCTTGCCGGTGATGTTTCCGAAGGCAGCCTTGTTGACGCGGTAGGCGAGGAAGCCCGTGTTCTGAAACTCAATCGAGAGGAAGAAGGCGGCCGACATATTTACCCTCTTGACCTCACGGCAGTGTGTGTCCGCGCCGCACGCTTCGATGCTGTTTACCCAGAACTGCAAACCCGCCAGATCGGGCTCGCGCCCGAGAAAGTCCAGGTAGTGCTGGCGAACGAACCACTGCGAGTCATCGATCGGGTTCCCGGCGGTCGTCGCGGTCGAAGCCTCGGCCACGGTCTTCGCGGCCTCGACATTCCCGGCCATGTCACGGGCGATGGTGTAGAAGGAGTAGCTCGTGCTCGCGCCGCCGTAGAAGTATGCGGAGGTGTCGGTCGTATCGGTCAGCCACACAGTGAACGGCCCGCCGTTGGCGGAGACGAAGACGGTGTAGTCCCGCAGGCCGGAGCCGGTGTCCGCGCCCACCCAACTGACGAGGAAGCTGTGGACGGGCTGTTGCGATGACAGTGTGGCGACGCCGCTAGAAGGATTCGTGTTGTCCAGCGTGTTGACGTATGCGTTCGTGTCAATCGGCGCGTTGTGGTCGAAGACGATGGTCGCCTTGTTGCTGATCTGCGTGCCGGACACGATGCCCGGCTTCGACGAGACGGAGAAGGTGACGCTGCCCTGACCTTCGGGCGCGTTCTTGTCTGGCGGGAGGAAGCCCGCGAGCGGATCGTCCGTGGGCTGGCCCGTCGCCGGGTCTATCGAAGTGAAGCGCCACGTCACAAGGCCGTTCGCCTGATTTAGCTGCGCGTCGATGTGGACGACAAGGCTCTTCGCGGGCCTCAGGTCAACGTCGGTCGTGTAGCTCTTGAAGCCCTGCGGGGCGAAGGCCGACCTGTCCCCGAAGGAGAACGCGCCGAGGCTGAAAGTCGAGAGATCAATCTTCGTCGTATCGAGCTGATCCGTGACGACGACCGTCTGCGCCGGTGCTGTCGCCTCGGGTTTGTTCTCGAAGGAGATGGTGTAACGGAGCGGCTCATGGCCCGTGACGTAGTGCTCGGCGCCGCCGCCCGGGGGGCCGTCCTTCTCGTTCGGGTCGCCGGACGCGACGACGTTCAGGTTGATCCGCTTCTTGAAATCGTCGCAGTCCTTGCAGGTGCCGGACGAGCACGCCTGCGCCGCGGAGCAGGTCGGGCAGGAGTTCCCCGCGAACTCGACGACGCCACTGCGAGTAGAGGCGCTGCCGCGTTCACGAGCCGCGTTCACATGCTGCCCGCTCGGCGGACAGTCACAGTCTTTCAGGAGTTCGAGCAGCAGCAGCAGCCTCGCATTCTCGCGGAATGCCTCGGGGCCGCCGAACTGGGTGGCGTTCACGCCGGAAGAGTGTAC
>JBJMGR010000048.1:0-24699 GCA_045807805.1 Pyrinomonadaceae bacterium
CCGCGTTCGTCTCACGCTTCGGCCCAAGAGCTTAACAGACCCGCGCGCGGTAGCGAGCGGGTCACAAGCTCCGAGATACGTATCTCGGAGCTTGTGACCCGCTCGCTACCGCTCGCGGTTCTGTTAAGCTCTTGGGCCGAAGCGTGAGACGAACTCGGCCGTGGTTAGACCTGCGCATTCGGCGAGGCGCGCGACCCAAGCGTCGTCGCGGAAGTCCTTCGGGCCGATGCGCACCATGTAGTCGCGCGCGACCTGATAGCTCTCCGTGTCAACGTCAACGTGTCGCTGGCGGCCGCCGCCCGTCTTCTGCTCGACGACCTCCGCGAAGGGAACCGCGAGGAACTCGCCGCCCTGTAGGGTTATCACCGCGCCCGAGCCGCCGCGGTAGAGATGGTTGAAGGCCGCGTAGCCGAGGTCTCGCGCGTACTCCGCGTCGTAAGGGATGGGCGGCGCGCAGCGAAGCTCGTAGCCGATGGTCTTGTCAACTATCGTCGCCTTGATGCCGCGCCGCTCCAAACGCGCCTGCACCTCGCTCTTCACCTTGCGACCCAAATCGATCTCGGCGACGCGTATGTTCCCCTGCGCGTCGCGGTCAACGTCCTGTAGCTCGGCGACCTCTTCGGGGTCGAAGCGTTCGACCAGAGCCTCCGAGAGCAGGACGACGCCGTGCGGGCGGTTCATCGCGCGTCGCTTGATGATGGTGCCCTCTACGATGTCGCAGATGTCTGAGAGCGAGACGCGGTCTGTGCGGAACTCTTCGGGGATGATGGTGCAGGTCGCGCCCGCGGCCTTGCCTATGCCGAGCGTGAGGTGGCCCGTGGGCCGCCCCATCGTGACGCCCAGATACCAACGGCCCGTCGTCTTCGCGTCCTCCATAAGCCGCTTGACCACTTCGACGCCGACGTGTCGCGCGGTCTCGAAGCCGAGCGTCGCGACCGAGAGCGGGAGCCAGAGGTCGTTGTCGATGCTCTTCGGAACCTGCACGACGCGGATTGCGCCGCCGGTCGCGCGCTCGATTGCGGCGGAGCTGCGCACGAGGTCGTCGCCGCCGATGGTGACGAGCGCCTCGATGCCGAGCTTGCGAAGCGCGGCGACGGCGTTCTCACGGCTCGCTTCGTCGCGCGTGATGTCTGTGCGCGAGGTTCCGAGTACGACGCCGCCGTCGAGGTGTATGCGCGACACCTCGTCAATCGTCATCTCGTGCTGCTCGTCCGTGTAGCGCTCGGCGAGCCACTCGAAGCCGTCGTGAAACCCGACGGGCGTGCAGCCCGCCTTTATCGCCTCGATGACGACCGCCGAGATGACGCCGTTCGTCCCCGGCGCGGGGCCGCCGCCGACGAGTATGCCGATGCGTTTGATTGCCATAAAAATATGTAAGCCGTCAGAATCAAATCTCAACCTCAAGCATCATCGGAAATCTGTTTGTTGAATGAGCGCAGCATGAGGTAACAGCCGAAACACGCGCCCAATGCTCCGATACACGCGCCTAATAGTCCGCCTACGGCCACACCGAGAAGCCAACTGAGTGGCGCGCCGATATAACGCACCATGTCAGGCATTATCAAAGAGATGCCAAAGAACGCGCCCCAGAAGCCGCCCGCCACGGCACCAACGACGCCGAATATGATAAGGGCGAATCGCCGGGGAGAACTGTCGCCGTAAGTCATGAGTTTGGAATCGATCTTCATTAACGGCACCTCATAACCATACCGTTCGTGACAGCCAGAATCTGACTGTCGTTAAGCGGGGACGTGGCCCGTCAGATAGCCGAAGCGGTCGCGGAACTCGTCGGCCGTCATGTTGCCCGCGAGCGCGAGCTTCTCGACCCTGGCGGGGTCTGCGAAGTCTTCCGGCTCAAGACGAATCATGTACTCGCGCGCGACGCGGTAGCCGTTGCTCTCGACGTTGACCATGCGCACGCGCGTGCGGCCCGTGCCCGGCTCGCGTATCTCCGTGAAGGGAATCGGAACCATGCGCCCGCCCTGCACGCTGACCATCGCGTCCGAGCCGCCCGAGAGTAGGAAGCGTATGGCCGCGTAGCCGAGGTCGCGGCAGTAGGCCGCGTCGAACGGAATCGGGTCGGCGCAGCGAAGCTCGTAGCCTATGTTCTTGTTGACGAGCGTCACGCGTAGCCCTCGCGCGTTGAGTCTACCCTGAACCTCGACCTTGACGCGGCGCGCGAGGTCAACCTCGGCGAAGCGTATGTGGCCGTGCTCGTCGCGCTCCACGTCCTGAAGCTCGGCAAGCTCAGCGGGGTCAAGTTTTTCTATGAGACCTTCGGCGAGCACCGCGACGCCGTAATGCCTCCCCATCGCGCGGCGCTTGATGACGGCACCCTCGACGATGTCGCAGATGTCGGAGAAGGCGACCGTCTCGCGGTCAACGAACTCCTCGCCGATGACGGTGAGCGTTGCGCCCGCGGCCTTGCCGATGCCGAGCGCGAGGTGGCCCGCCTTTCGCCCCATCGCGACGACGACGAACCAGCGCTTCGTCGACTTCGCATCCTCCATCAGATTGCGCACGAGTTCGACGCCGACGTGTCGCGCGGTCTGGTAGCCGAAGGTCGGGATGTGCGAGGGGAGAGGCAGGTCGTTGTCAATCGTTTTGGGTACGTGGACGACGCGTATCTCGTGGCCGCTGCGCTCCGCGACGAAGCTCGAAGAGAGGGCCGTGTCGTCGCCGCCGATGGTGACGAGGTGCGTGACGCCCAAGTTTCGCAGCGTCTCGACGACGGCGCGCGTGGCCTTCTCGGACTTGGTCGGGTTGTCGCGCGCCGTGCCGAGATAGGAGCCGCCCTGAAGGTGTATGCGCGACACGTCGCTGATTTGAAGCTCGCGCACGTGCGTCGAGTCTTCGCGTATGAGCCACTTGAAGCCGTCCTGCACGCCGAGCACGCGGAAGCCTTCGTTGACGGCCTCGATGGCGGCGGCCGAGATGACGGCGTTGATGCCGGGCGCGGGGCCGCCGCCGACGATGATTGCCAGAACGTCCTTGTTTGCCATGAACCTGTGATGCGACCCTTTGAATGTTTCTGTCGAAAGGGCGATTTTATCAAATCCGGCATTGATTAACAGAATCGTGAACGGTAGTGAGCGGGTCGCGAGTTTCGACGGGCGGCCTCTTATCAGAGCACACACCCGCTCACTACCGTTCACGATTCTGTTTTAGTCAGCGGTCGCTCTTCAGGTACTTCTTCGGCAGAGGCGTGCGCGGCGTCTCGGCCTCCCAGAAGACGCTCACGACCCACCAGCGCTTGCCGTCGTTCATCAGTTGTATGCTGTTGATGCCGCGCGCGAAGGCGAGGGGGTCGTCGGCCTTGTGGCGACTGTCGTATGTGCTCCAGACGTGCGCGATGTGGCCGTAGGTCTCCGTGCGCCGCGCCGTCTCGCTCTCGAAGAATCCGTGCTCCTCAAGATACGGCCCCGCGCGCTTGACGTAGCCGTCAACGTCTAGGACTTGAGTGGCGTAAGACTCGTCGCCTTTGAGCGGCGCGTCGGGCGCTGTGCCCGTGGGTCGCACGGGCGAGGTCGGCATCAGACGCGCGTTGGGGACGAAGAGCGAGCGCATTCTCTCCCAGTCGCGCTTCTGTCCGGCGGGGCCGGAGATTACGTCGTAGAGCGCGGCGATGATGCTGTCTATCGACGCAACGTCGGACGCGCGCGGCCCCGTCGCGGTCTGAGCGCCGCCCGCACTTTGAGTCTTCGCGGCGTCGTTAGACTGAGCACGCGCGTGCCCGAGCAGAAGCCCGAGCGTCAGCGCGAGGAAGGTCAGGGAAGGGGATATGAAATGTTTCATGGGAGTCATCTCCGTTAAAGTTTAAGCGAGCGATTCCGTGCATACGTCGCGCAAAGAGCAGCCAGCGCAGCGGCGCGGGTCTTCGTGGCTACGATGAACTTCGTCCGCGAACGCCGCGTCGTTCATCTCTTCAATCAACGCGAGCGCGTGCTCACGAAGCTCGGGCGTGTACTCGACGCGCACGTCGCGGTCGCGGTACTTGATAAGCCCATAGGGCACCGACGCGCCGAGCATCTCTTCGACGAGCAGGCAGTATGCCGCGAGCTGTGCGACGTGCGAGTCGCGCGGGCGTCCGTCGGGTGGCACGGCCGCCGACTTCGCCTCGACGGGGACGATGCCGCCGTCAGTTTCAATCAAGTAGTCGGGGCGGCCCACGAGCCCGAGCGCCTCGGAGCGGAGCGGCCTCTCCTGCTTCACACCTTCGCGCCCCATCTCCGTCGGCGCGAGACGCCCGACGGGCTTGTTCGTGTCGCTGTAGATGACCGAGCCCGCAGGCAGCCCCGCGCGCTTCGACTCGCGCCGCGACGCCACGCTCGCGAGCAGGGCCGCGAGCACGAGCAGGCAGAGGAGTATCGTTAGTGCGAGCGTCATCGTCCGCGCCACCAGAGTATTAAGAGCAGCACCGCGACCGCGAGCGCGACGTAGGTGCAGAGCGCCGAGACCAGACGCAGCATGCGTGCCCGCTCGACGGAGCGGCCGTGGCTCTCGTGCCAGCGCGTGCCCGCCGCGCGCCTCTCGCCGCCGAGCGTGGGCTTTACGCCCTCGCGCCTGAGCCACCAAGCGCGCGCGCAGAAAGTATATTCGCTCATGCCCGAGGCGCGTACGTAGTCGCGCCGCTCACGCTTTTCCATAGAAAGTTTTCGGGGAACTTACGCCGAGATAGTAACCCATCCGCGCGCCTTCGCGCAGTCGCGTGCGCGCTGGCTTTCAGCACGGCCGGAAAGTCGTATAATCGTCGAAACCGAAACTGTCACATTCAGAGGGGGAATCATGGAACAGAGAGAGTTGGGCGGCCTTAAAGTCTCCGCGCTCGGGCTCGGGTGCATGGGCATGTCCGAGTTCTACGGCGAGCGCGACGACGAAGAGTCAATCGCAACCATACACCGCGCGCTGGAACTCGGAATAAACTTCCTAGACACTGCGGACATGTACGGCGTCGGGCGCAACGAGGAGCTTGTCGGTCGCGCGATAAGTGACCGGCGCGACGGCGTCGTGCTCGCGACGAAGTTCGGCAACGTGCGCGGCGAGGACGGTAGCTTCCTCGGCGTAAGCGGAAGGCCGGGGTACGTGCGAACGGCGTGCGAAGCGAGTCTGAGGCGTCTCGGCGTCGAGGTGATCGACCTCTACTATCAACACCGCGTCGACCCGCAGACGCCGATTGAGGATACGGTCGGCGCGATGTCGCGGCTCGTCGAGGAGGGGAAGGTGCGTCACCTCGGCCTCTCCGAAGCTTCGGCCGAGACGATAAGGCGCGCGCACGCCGTACATCCAATCGCCGCCTTGCAGAGCGAATACTCGCTTTGGACTCGCGACGTTGAGAGTGAAATCCTTCCCGTCTGTCGCGAATTAGGAATCGGCTTCGTAGCGTACAGCCCGCTCGGGCGAGGCTTCCTGACGGGCAGCTTCGAGAAACCCGAAGACCTACCGGAGAACGACAGGCGCAGGCAGTTCCCTCGCTTCAGCGAAGAGAATTTCCGACAGAACATGCGCCTCGTCGAGCGCGTGCGTGAGATTGCGTCGGAGAAGAGTTGCGAGCCCGCGCAACTCGCCCTCGCGTGGGTGCTTGCGCGCGGGCGCGACGTAGTGCCCATCCCCGGCACGAAGCGTCGCAAGTATCTCGAACAGAACGCGGGCGCTGTCGGAGTCGAATTGGCGGCCGAAGAATTGAGCAGGATTGAAGAGGCTCTGAGCGAGCACGAAGTCGCGGGCGCACGTTACCCTGAACAGGCGATGAGGTCTGTCAACAGGTGAAGGAGACGGCGAGAGGGTGCCGTGTTCCGAGTGTCAGGTTTTGGTCTTAACAACCAGAGCCCGGAACCCAAAACACAGCACCCTCTCGCGCGTTCCCAAGTTTACGAGAGTCGCGCGCAGGGCTAGACGGTGCGGCGACCCGTTAAGAGGTTGATCACGAAGATCACGAGCGCGACCACGAGCAGCAAGTGAATAAGCCCGCCGCCGATGTGTGCGACCAGCCCGAGCAGCCAAAGCACGAGCAGAATAACTAGAATCGTCCAAAGCATCCGTCAAACCCTCCCTTAGGTTTAGAAGTTTTCAGTCAAATCAACTACCACCCATCCTGTCGGACTCTCATATGGCAACGTGCATGCCAGTAGGCCCGCGACCCCTAAGAGTCAAGAAAATGCCCAAAATGCGCGGTTTATCGAAATAGACCGAAACGGCCGCGCCCCGTCGATGTACGGATACTAACCACGCGCACCGCCACGTGTTTAATTTCCGGTACAGTCGGTTTGATTAACAGAACCGCGAACGGTAGTGAGCGGGTAGTTCCACCACCGCAGACAAGAGAGGCACGGCTAATTGAGTCTTAGCCGTGCCTCTCTTGTCTGCGGTGTTTAATTCCTGACGGCTACCAGATTTGGCAGCGCTTGTCCGCGGGGCGAACCATCGCGTCGCCGACCTTGCATTGATAAGCCTCCGCGAAGGCGGGCATGTTCGAGAGTGGGCCGTTGACGCGGAAGCGCCCCAGGGGGTGCGGGTCTGTAGCGACGCGCAGGCGCGCGGCCTCGGGGCGTATGTTACTGGCCCAGACCTGCGCCCACCCGAGGAAGAACCGCTGCTCGGGTGTGAAGCCCGCGATTGATTTCGGGCGCGGCTTGCCTTCGAGCGACTTCTTGTATGCGGCGTACGCGACCGTGAGCCCGCCCAAATCCGCGACCGACTCGCCGACGACGAGCTTGCCCACCTGATGCAGGCCCGGCTCGACCTCGAACTCGTTGAACTGATTGACGACGCAGTCGGTCCGCGCGTTGAACTTCTTGAAGTCGTCCTCAGTCCACCACATGACGAGGTTGCCTTCGGCGTCGAACTTCGCGCCCGAGTCGTCGAAGCCGTGCGTCATCTCGTGGCCTATGACAGCGCCGATGCCGCCGTAGTTGAAGGCGTCATCCGCCTTCGGGTCGTAGAAGGGCGGCTGAAGGATGCCTGCGGGGAAGACTATCTCGTTCATCGAAGAGTTGTAGTAGGCGTTGACCGTCGGAGGCGTCATGCCCCACTCGGTTCGGTCGACGGGCTTGCCTATCTTCCCGAGGTTGCGGCGAAACTCGAACTCGCCCGACGCCAGCACGTTCCCGAGGTACCCGCCGCGCGTGACCTGAAGCGCCTCGTAGTCGCGCCACTTGTCGGGGTATCCGATCTTGCGTACGAACGCGTCGAGCTTCGCGATTGCGCGCGTGCGCGTTTCGCCGCTCATCCACGAAAGGGTGGAGAGGTCTTCGCGAAGGGCCGCGATTAAGTTCTTGACCATCTCCTGCGCGTGCGCCTTCGACTCGGGCGTGAATGTGCGCTGGACGTATAGCTGGCCGACGGCCTCGCCGAGCGTGCGGTCGGTCGCCGCGACGCAGCGTTTCCAGCGCGGAAGCTGCTCCTTCGTGCCCTGCATGTACTTGCCGTTGAAGTTGAAGCTCTCCTCGACGAACTTCGAGGAGAGCAGAGGCGAGGCCGAGTTCGCGAGGTGCCAGCGAAGATATGTCTTCCAGTCCTCGACGGGAACCGAGGTCAGGATACCGTCGAGCCCCTTGAAGTAGTTCGGCTGCGAGACGTTTATCTTCGCGACCTCGGGCAGGTTGATTGCGCGGAAGTATAGGCCCCAGTCGAAGTGCGGCGTCATCTCTATCAACTGCGCCTTCGTCATCGGGTGGTAACGCGCGTCGGGGTTGCGTAGCTCGACGCGCGTTGCCGAGACGTTCGCGAGCTTGGTCTCTATGTCCAAGACCGTCCTGGCTTCGGCGGCGGCCGTCTCCGGCGCGTCGCCGAGCAGCTCGAATGTGCGCGCGACGTGGCGCGCGTACTCGTCGCGCGTGGCCTTCGACTTCTCGTCGTCCTTCGTGTAGTAGTCGCGGTCTGGAAGGCCCAAGCCCCCCTGCGAAGCCTGCGCGATGACGGAGCGCGAGTCCTTGTAGTCCTGCGTCGCGCCGAAGCCGAAGACGGCAGGGACGCGGCGCGCGTGGAAGCGCGCTATCTCCTCTTCGAGCCCGAGCAGGTCTTTCACGGCGGCGACGCGCCCCAACTCATCCTGCAAGGGCTTCGCGCCCTCCGTCTCGATGGCCGTCTCGTCCATGCAGCTCTGGTAGAAGTCGGCGACCTTGCGCTCGTTGCTCGCGGGCTTGAGGTCTTTACGTTTGGCGAGCGACTCCATGATGTCGTGGAGCACTTCGTTGTTCTGCTCGGCGAGCTGCTCGAAGCGGCCCCAGCGCGAGTAGGCCGCCGGTATCTCGTTGTGCGCTATCCAGCCGCCGTTCGCGAACTGGTTGAAGTCGGCGCAGGCGTTGGCCTCGCGGTCTAAGTTCGCGAGGTCGAAGCCGGGCAGAGAGTCGGCGGCCGAAGCCTTCACGCCCTTCGGCGACTTCGACCCGCCCGAAGACTTCTGACCGTAGACAGACCCGCCCGCGAGGCAGGCCACGAGCGCGGCCGCGGCAATCACGCACAGCACCGCAGCACGCCGAACCTTCGGAGATTTCATAGCAGTAGGCTCCTCTAAAAATTTTCTCGGACTTGTTCAGGGGACTCTCGCGAGTTAAGTCGATGATAGCAGCGCGCGAGTGTTTTGGTAAGCGTGCGTGCGGTTCGCGCGGAAGACGGCCCCGGCAGCGAGCGCGCTCGCTGCTGCGGCCGCTCGTGTCGGCCGAGTTTGGCGCGGGGCTACTGCCCGAAGCGGTGGCGGTACTCGTCCGCGCTGATGAAAGCCTTGACCATCTCCGCCTTGATGAAGTCGCCGTTGAACGATTCGAGCTTCGAGAGCCAGAACCTCAGCGGTTTACTGTGACGGTCGCGGAGCCCGCGCCCTCGGAGACGGAGTAGCTTCCCGCGCTGAAAGTAAAGGACGAGGCGGGCGGCGGCGGGCTGTTGGTGAAGGCTATGTAACCGGCCGGGGCGTTGAAGCTCCTTACGAGATTCAGAGACGCGTCGAGTATCTTCACGCCTTGCCGGTCTCCCGGCGGGTGCGAGTTTTTATGAGGGTCATGGTCGTAACTATTCGGGCGTTGGTTGGGGCTGCATCCGCCGTGACTATAGGCGGTGGCAAGGTCGGGGCCGAGTCATATGCCGGGGAGCGGCGCATGCTTGAGCGAGACGGATTATAAGGGGTAAAGGTAGCCTGTCAATTAAAAGGCGTGGAGGGCGACCGACCGCGCGCCCTCCACGCCTCTTAATATCACAGGGATGAGCCGGACTGGGATCGAACCAGTGACCCGCTGATTAAGAGTCAGCTGCTCTACCAACTGAGCTACCGGCCCGTGAGTGAAGGTAACTTACACGGCGCGAAGTTGTGATGTCAAGAAGGGTCGCCGCGTGCGTGCGGCGGAGACTGTTAAAAGGCTCCGCCGCACGCGCGCGTCTCTGTTTCAGCGGCCCGTCAAGGAAGAGGGGAGCGGGCGGTCTACGACGGGGCGCGTGCGCGCGTTGGCGACCTCGGAGGCGAGTATGAAGACCGTGCGCGTGATGGTCTGCATCTTCTGGTAGTCGATCTTGTCGGGCGAGTCCGTGGGGCGATGGTAGTCCTCGTGTACGCCGTCGAAGAAGAAGATGATGGGAATCCCTTTGCGCGCGTAGTTGAAGTGGTCGCTTCGGTAGAAGAGGCGCTCGGGGTCGTTCGGCTCGTCGTAGTGATAGTTGTAGCTGATGTTCATGTAGGCGCCGTTGACGGCGACGCTCTTGGCGGCGAGTTCGTCGCTCATCATGCGCGAGCCTATGACGTAAATCTCGTCGGGCCCCGTCAGCATCTTGTTCGCGGGGTTGGTGTCGCCCGCCTTCTTGCTGCGCCCGATCATGTCAATGTTAAGCTGCGCCACGACCTGCTTGAGCGGCACGGTCGGGAAGGTCGTGAAGTACTCCGACCCCCATAGGCCCTTCTCCTCGCCCGCGTGCCAGACGAATAGAATCGAGCGTTTCGGGCGCGGCCCCTTCGCGAACGCCTCGGCCATCGTGATGAGAGCGGTCGTGCCCGAGCCGTCGTCGTCCGCGCCGTTGCAGATCGAGTCGCCGCCCACGGGGCGACAGCCGCCGCCGTTCGCGCCGACGTGGTCGTAGTGCGCGCCGAGCGCGACGTACTCGTGCTTGAGCTTCGCGTCCTTGCCTTCGAGCACGGCCACGACGTTCTGCGTACTCGCCCCCGTTACGGCGAGCTTCACGCTCAAGCGCAGGCGCTTGTCGGCCGAGAGCGCGAAGCCCTTCAAGGGCTGGCCCGTCGTCGTCGCTTGAAGCACGGCCGCGCCGTCCTTCTGCTCGCCCGCGAAGAGCGCGTCGAGCATCGCGCGCGAGGGGACAATGCTCACGACTCCCTTCGACTGCTGCGCCTCCGTATCGTCCTGCTCGTCCTCGTCCGAGAGCCCTTGCAGGCGCGTGACCGCGAAGGACGGGCGCGCGATGCTGTAAGCGCCGTAGCGCCAGCGGCGCTCGAAGTTGCGCGGGATAAGGACGAGCGCCTTCGCGCCGTGCTTCTCGGCGTAGGAGATGGGCGTCTCCCACCCGCCGGGCTTGCCCCTAAGCTCTTCGAGCGTCGTTCCGGGCGGGGGCGCGATGCCGTCGCCCGAGACGACGACGACCTTGTCGCGCACGTCCAGGCCATCGTAGGCGTCAACGTTCTTCGACTTGATGACCCAGCCGTCGCCCGCGTAGACGACGCCGCCCTCGACCTCGCCGCTCATGCGCCCCGTGGGTAGGAAGTCCTCGCCCAGTCGGAACGTGTGCGAGCCGAGCTGCGCGGTCGTGTGCTCGCGGTCGACCTCGGTCTTCGAGAGCGCGATGTGCTGAAGGTAAGAGCCCTTATCGCCCATCGGCTTGAGCTTGAGCTTCTTGAGGTTGTCGGCGATGAACTCGGCGGTCTTGTCGAGTCCGGGCGAGGGCGTGTCGCGCCCCTGCATCTCGTCGGAGGCGATGTAGTAGAGAATCTCCTTCATGCGCTCGGCCGTGATGCGCTCGGCGGCCGTGCGCTCGGCGGCGAAGAAGGGCGAAGGCGCCGCGGCCGTCGCGCCAGTGGTCGCGGCCCTGATGCTACTGCGCTGCTCCTGCGCGCGCCCGGCGACGGGCGGCAGCGTCGTTAACAGGCCGACCAGCAAGAGACCGGCCAAAATGAATCTACGCATGTACTCTCCTAGCTCCTATTGTCTGCTCAGGATTATTGCGGAAGTGCCTTTGATGATAAACCGCGTGCGCGGCGTTTGCCAGTCGGGGAGGATGAAGACGCGCTTGTATTGACTCGAACAGACCTTGTTCTCAAGTCCGCACTCGCATTGGAAAGGTCGCGCGCGTCGTGCTATTTTATCCTCCCGTGCAATTCACGCCCGCGTAGCTCAGTGGATAGAGCGCTTGCCTCCGGAGCAAGAGGTCGCAGGTTCGACCCCTGCCGCGGGTATAAAAACAGACTTATGAAGTGAATGACGCCGCCCGGCGTCTTTTTTTGTGCCAAGCCGCTCGCATGAGCGCGCCGCGGGGCTACGTTCGTGGGCGACGCATTCATTGTGCGCTTGCGTGCTGTAAAGAGCGCGCGGAAGTGCTAGAAATTAACCGCACCCGACGAACAGATTCACGACTCCCCCATAGAGGTTTAAGGCCGACTCTCTGAGGCGCGGCCGTGTTTGAACAAGGAGGGAAAAGAACTGTGAACAGGAGAGACGCCGGTATTCTGACTTCGTTCATGGTGATGGCGCTTGCGCTCGCGTTCGTCATCGCTCCGAGGTCGGAGGGGCAGAGCCAGCGGGGCGACTGCCAGCAGACCTGCACGCAACGCTATCAGGACTGCCGACGCGCCGCCAACGCCAACCAAGAGACTTGTAAGGCTGCCTTCGACGCGTGCCGTGCGGGCTGCCGCGACGTTCACGGCAACCAGAACGGCAACGGCAACACCAACGGCAACACGAACGACAATACCAACGGCAATACCAACGGCAACACCAACTCGAACGGGAACATGAACGGCAACGGAAACTCGAACATGAATCGCAACGGCAACATGAACCACAACGGCAACATGAACCACAACGGGAACATGAACTCGAACATGAACCGCAATGGGAACGCTAACCGTAACGGCAATGACAACGGCAACAGGGGCGTGCCGAGCCGCACATAGGACGGGCCGCGCTTAGACGCCCGCTTTAATCGGAAAGGGAGACGTGCTTTCAACGCGCGTCTCCCTTTCTTTATTGCACCGCGTTGAAGCGTTCCGCGTCTACGGGCCGAAGCGCTGGCGATACTCGGTCGAGACGAGGAAGGAGCGAACCATCTCGGCGCGTAGGAAGTTGCCGTTGAACTGGTTGAGCTTGTTGAGCCAGAAGTTGTAGCCGACGAAGTCCGAGTCGGGCGAATCGTCCGGGTTGCGCCTCAAGTATCCAAAGTATTCCATCAGGACGAAGGCGCGGTTGAACTCGCGCTGCACGAAGTCGCCGTCCTCCACGACGGCGCGCAGCACGGAAGCCCTGTCCTCGGTGCCGTTCGCGAGGCCCTCGACGAGCGCGTCGCGCTCGGGCGCGGAGAGCGAGAGGCCAGTGTTCTCGTTGAGCCGGTCGACGAACTCCGCAGGCGCGAGCGTCTCGGGGAACTCTTCCGTGAACTCGGGCCGCGAGACGTAGTCGGCGACGAAGGCGCGGCTGTTCTCTTCGAGTCGCGCCCGCCACTCGCCCTGCCCTACGACGACGCCTCGGCCGAGCGCCTGCGTGTCGCGCAGGAACTCGCGGAAGCGAGGCTGCCGCGCGTGGGACGCGACTTCGAGCCTGTAGACGAGATAACCTGTCTGCTGAAACTCAATCGAGAGGAAGAACGCGGCCGAGACGTTGTCGCGCTTGAGCGCCCTGCACCCGCCGTCTTCGCCGCATGCGTCAATCTCGTGAGACCAGAAGTTTAATCCGTCCTCGTCGGCCTCGCGGTTGAGGAAGTCCTGATACTGCTGCCTGACGAAGAAGCGCGTCTCGTCTACTGGATTAGAGGACGCGGGCGAGGTGTCGTCGTCCGAGACCATCACGGCCGCGACCGCGGGCGAGCCGAGCACGTACGGCGCGCTGACGGAAGAGAGGCTGACGTTGAATTGCTCCAAAGGCTCCGGGCTTGAGCCGTCGGTCAGGAGCACGCGCAAGACCTTGCTCGTCTCGCCGGGCGCGAAGTCGAGCATGCCGATTGCGGGCAGGTAGTCGGAGCGTTCAGAGGCCGTGCTGTCCGTAGTCGAGTATTCGACCGTGAGCGCACGCGAAGCGTCGCCCTCGCGCATGACGACGAGCGAGACAGAGCCGTCGCCCTCCGTGGCGCTGTAGGCTTGCGTCTCGAAGCGCACGACGCCGGGCGCGTTCGTCGAGCGCGGCGCGAAGACGGCCGTGAGCGTCGCGTCGTCGGCGGGCGTGGAGATTTCGTGCGTGGCCTCGCCGCCGTCCGACCAGCCCTGAAAGTCGTAGGTCACGCCGCCGAGAGCCTGCAACGTCTCGGTCGAGACTTCGCGCTTGAGTCCCGCGACGCCGACGAACTCGGTCGGCGCGAGCGCGGGCTCGCCGTCGAGCGAGACCTGTAGGCCGTCGGGCTCCGTGCGTAAAGTCACGCGAGAGGTTCGCGGCAGCACGTCGCGCACGGACTCGTGCGAGAGTCCGGCCGAGTCGGTCACGCGCAGGTGTATTCGATACCAAACGTCGGCCGACTTCTCGCCCTCTACGGGGATGTCGAAGGAGCCGCTTCTGAAGCCCGAGGACGGAGGAATGAATGGATGCGTGTGCGACTCGTGGTGAAACTCTACCCACCATGTGAAGGCCGAAGCGGGAAGCTCTCCGTCTTCCGTGTCGTGTGCGTCGGCGGAGAAGCGTATCGTCTCGCCCGCGACGTAAGTAGTGCCTTCCACGGGCGTGAGGATTGTGCCCTTGGGCGGGCGATTGGTCGTGACCGTGAGCACCGCCTCTTCGCTTGTGACGACTCCGAACGAGTTGGAGACGACGCAGCGGAATCGCGCGCCGTCGTCCGCGGACGTGACTCCGTTTAAGACGAGCGTCGCGGAAGTCTCGCCCGCGAGGTCAGCGCCGTCGCGCTGCCACTGGAAGAGAAGCGGCTGACCGCCCGAGGCTTCGATATTGAACGTGGCCGCCTGTCCCGTGGGCACGGTCTGCGAAGATGGCTGGCTCGTGACGAAGGGCTCGCGCGTGCCCGTGTAGATTATCTCGTGGAGGCTGTCGCTGCCGCGCGCGAGGTAGTAGAGGTGGCCTTCGGGGCCGACCTTCAGGTCAACGGGCAGGGGGACGCCGGAGGCGAACGGCGCGGTCGAACCATTCGACGTGTCGAGCGTGCGTATCCAGCCGCCGCAGAAGTCCGCGAAGAAATACTTGCCCGCGTACTCTGCCGGGAACTGCGTGGCCGATTGTGCGAGGGGCGGGTCGTAGAAGTCGCCGCCCGTCACGGCACAGCCGCGCACGTCGCCCTCGTCGTGCTCGTATGCGTAGAAGGGCGAGCGCAAAGATGGATCGTCGGTCGGGCCTTCCGCGACCGGCCAGCCGTAGTTCGCGCCCGCCGCGCCTTCGTTGATCTCCTCCCAGGTGTTCTCGCCCACGTCGTTGATGAAGAGTCGCCCTGTCGTGGTCTGGAAGGCGAAGGTGAAGGGGTTGCGAAGTCCCAACGCCCAGACGGCGCGGCGTCCGCCGCTCAAAGGGTCCGCGAAGGGGTTGTCGGAAGGGATGGTGCCGTCGGGGTTGAGGCGCAGAATCTTCCCGAAGACGTTGCCGAGCGACTGCGCAACAGAGCCTTGCGCGTTCTCGCCGACAGCGACATAGAGCTTGCCGTCGGGGCCGAAGTGCATCGCGCCGCCGTTGTGTATGGTCGCGCCGCTCAGGTCGTCGAGGCGGAAGATGAGAGTCTCGCTTCCGGGCTCGGCCGTGTCGCCGTCTGCTTTGAGTCGGCTGACCTGGTTGTGGCGCGGCGTCGTCAAGACTGTGTAGTAGACGTATACGAAGCCGTTCCGCGCGAAGTCCGGGTCGAAGGCGACGCCGAGCAGCCCGCGCTCGCCCGTCGAGTCAACGTCGAAGGTCGCGAACGGCTCCGGCAGAAGCTCGCCCTCTTTGATGACTCGAAGCCTTCCGTCCTGCTGGCAGACGAACAGCCGCCCGTCGGGCGCAAAGGCCATCGCGGTCGCGCCCGTCAGACCTTCCGCCACGCTCCGCTCGGTGAAGCCCTCGGGCAGAGAGGCCGCGCGCGACGCGGCGGCGCAGACGAACAGAGAGACGAGCGCGAGTGAGTAGAGGCGCGCTCGGCGTTTGAAATCACTTGAAGGCATGTCGGAATTTTACTACCTGTGGCACAAACCGCGCGGCGTCGGTTAGAATGTCCGCGCTCGAAGAGCCTGCCGATTTCCCCAGTGTTAAGCCTAATAAGATGACAGTCAGAGGTGAAACTTTGCTCAGAAGATTTCCCGTCCGCCTTTTAATCGTCGCACTCCTCCTTCAGTCCTTCGGAGTCCGCGCGCAGCAGCAGCAGCAGCAACAGGACAAGCCGCTGCAAGACGCACAGAAGAAGATAGAGCAGTTGCAGGAGGCCGCGAAGAAGCCCGAGCCCTGGGACGTTGAAGGCGACCACGGCCCCACCACCGTCGTCGAGTTCGACACGGACGAGGGCACATGGATGAGCTGCGACGTTTCGCCCGACGGCCGTACGATTGTCTTCGACCTGCTCGGGGACATCTACCGTATGCCCTCCACGGGCGGCACGGCGGAGCTTCTATCGGGCGGCGCTTCGTGGGAAGTCCAGCCGCGCTTCTCGCCCGACGGACGGCTCATCGCCTTCACCTCCGACCGCGACGGCGGCGACAACATATGGGTCATGGACTCTGACGGTAAGAATCGTCGGCAGGTTACAAAAGAGAGTTCGCGGCTTCTGAATACTCCGACGTGGTCGCCCGACGGGCAGTACCTACTCGCGCGCAAGCACTTCGTTGACACGCGCTCGCTCGGCGCGGGCGAGATTTGGATGTATCACATCAACGGCGGCGGCAAGGGCGTGCAGCTTACGGAGAGGCCGAACTGGACTGCGAACATCGGCGAGCCCGTAGTTGACCGGCAGGGGCGCTTCGTCTACTTCGTCGCGAGCACGGCCTTCGACTACAACAAGAACGTATACGACAGCATCTACTGGATCGACCGCTACGACATGCAGAAAGGTAGACGCTCGACCTTCGTGCGCGGCGCGGGCGGCTCGATTCGCCCCGCGGTCTCGCCCGACGGCCGCTACCTCTCCTTCATTCGCCGCGTCGGTCTAAAGACCGCGCTCTTCCTGCGCGAGATTGCGACGGGGCGCGAGTGGCCCATCTACGACGGCCTGACGCACGACCAGCAGGAGACTTGGGCCATCTACGGCACATACCCCGGCTACGCCTGGACGCCCGACGGCAAGTCGATCGTCATCACGGCGATGGGCCACTTCGTACGCGTTGACGTTGAGACGAAGCGTGCGACGCCGATTCCTTTCAACGCGCATGTCTCGCAGAAGATAACCGAGGCCGTGCGCTCGCCCGTCAAGGTCGCGCCCCCTAGAGACCACGCGCGCCTCTTGCGTTGGGCCGAGCGCGGCGGCACGCGCGTCGTCTACAGCGCGCTCGGAAAAATCTACGTCAAGGATGGAGCGGCCGAGCCGCGCCGACTCTTCAAGACCAACTACCTCGAATACGCGCCGAGCCTCAGCGCCGACGGCCGTCGGATAACCTTCGTGACGTGGAGCGACGCGGAGAAGGGAGCCGTGTGGGTCGCGGACTCGGACGGCACGGACGCGCGCAAGATTACGACCGTCGGCGACCAGTATGCGAACCCCGTCTTCTCGCCCGACGGAACGAAGGTCGCATACCTGAAGGGTCGCGGCAGCGTCTACCACGAGGAAGACCTCGCGAGCGATTCGACCTTTGAGATTCACTACTGGGACGGACGCGCGCACAATTACGTGATGGACTTGCAGAGCCGAGGCACGAACGCGCGCATGCCCGTCCTCTCCTTCGACCCGACGGGCGAGCGAATCTACTTCATGGAGCAGGGCGGCGGCGCGGGCGGCGGGCCGACTGCGCCCGCGCAGTTCATCACATACCTCAGCAGCGTCAAGCTCGACGGCGACGACTTCAAGCGACACATCGAAGGCCCGATGGTGACGGAGATCGTGCCGTCGCCCGACTTCAAGTGGGTCTTCTTCAAGGAGCAGCACAAGCTCTACGTCGCGCCCTTCCCGCAGGTCGGCAAGAGCGTGCGTCTGAGTTCGACCGAGACGGGCGTGCCCGTTAAGAACGTCTCGAACGTGTCAGGCGACTGGCTCGCGTGGTCTCCCGACAGCCGTGGCGTGCAATGGACGCTCGGCGAGAACTTCTACGAGCAGACGTTGGAGAACATCTTCAGGGCGCTCGCCAAAGACGAGAAGACGCCCGCGCCGCGTCAGACCGTCATCGGCTTCGACTTCGACACGGCTCGCCCGCGCGGCACGGTCGCGCTCACGAACGCGCGCATCGTCACGATGCGCGGCGACGAGGTGATTGAGCGCGGCACGATTCTCGTCGAAGACAACCGCATCAGGGAGGTCGGCGCGCGCGTCCAAATTCCCGCGAACGCGAAGCGCATAGACATGGCGGGCAAGACCGTCATCCCCGGCCTCATAGACGTTCACTCGCACATGAGCTATGACACGCTCGACATCATCCCCGAGAAGCAGTGGCCCTACTGGGCGAACCTCGCCTACGGCGTGACGACGACGCACGACCCCTCGGCCGCGACGCAGACGGTCTTCGCGCAGTCGGAGATGGTCAAGTCGGGCGCGATGGTCGGCCCGCGCATCTTCTCGACGGGCTTCGTGCTCTACGGCGCGGAGAATCCGGAGAAGGCCGTCATCAACTCTTACGACGACGCGCGCGCGCACCTCGAACGTCTGAAGGCCGTCGGCGCGTTCTCCGTCAAGAGCTACAACCAGCTACGCCGCGACAACCGCCAGCGAATCATCAAGGCCGCGCGCGACTTGCAAATGATGGTCGTGCCCGAAGGCGGCTCGACCCTCTTCCACAACCTGACGGAGATTCTCGACGGCCACACAGGGATAGAGCACGCGCTGCCGGTCGCGCCGCTCTACAAGGACGCGCTCACGCTCTTCGCGCGCAGCCACACGCAGTACACGCCGACGCTCATCGTCGGCTACGGCGGCTTGTGGGGCGAGAACTATTGGTACCAGCACACGAACGTCTACGATAACGAGAAGCTCCTGCGCTTCACGCCGCGCGCGCGCATAGACCCGCGCGCGCGCCGACGCATGCTCGCGCCCGAAGACGACTTCTATCACTTCGAGCTTGCGAAGACCGTCAAGGATGTCGTCAGGATGGGCGGCAAGGCGCAGCTCGGCGCACACGGGCAGTTGCAGGGCCTGGGCGCGCACTGGGAACTCTGGATGTTGCAGCAGGGCGGGCTGACGCCTATGGAGGCTCTGCGCTGCGCTACTCTCTACGGCGCGCAGTACCTCGGGCTCGACGGCGACGTGGGCTCCATCGAGCCGGGCAAGCTCGCCGACTTCGCCATAATGGACAAGAACCCACTCGAAGACATACGCAACAGCGAGTCCGTGAGCCAGGTCATGATAAACGGCGTGCTCTACGACACGAGCAACATGGACGAGGTCTACCCCGAGCGCCGCACGCGCCCGCCCTTCTTCTGGGAGCGCCGCCTCGACGGCAGCCTCGTCGGGACGGAGCCGTAAAGATAGATGTCAGATGCCGGATGCCGGATGTTAGAGCTTGAGACTAACGAAGCGACGCCTTCATCAGTCACCACTGATGAAGGCGTCGCTTTCTAACATCCAACCTCTAACATCTGACATCTATCGGCTCGTCTCTCTCTCGCCGGACGCGCCGCCTATCTGGCCCGTGCCTTGTCCCGCCATGTTGTCCTGCGAGCGGCCTTCGCCGTAGCCGCCTTCGCCGCCCTCGCCCGTGCGCTCCTTGCCCTCGCCGTCGTTGCCCGAGTTCGAGCCTTCGCCCGTAGATTCATTCTTGGGGAAGCTCTCGCCGCCCTCGCTCTGTCCTGCCATCATGCTTCTCTCCTGTCAATGGAAGTCCAACTCGTACCGGATGCGTGCGCAAGCGCGGACGTGTGCGCGCGCCGAACACATCCCCGGCAACACGCGTGCCCTTTGCGGGCAGCAGCGCGGGCCGCAGCGTTCGAGCGTTCGGGCCTGACTGTTATTAGCGAGAGGGAACTTCTATTAGCGAGAGGGAACTTCGCGCGCGGCGCGGCGTGTAAGATGGCACTATGCGAGAGATCATGGTGGAGAGTCGAGAGTGCGGCGTCTGCGGGGCGCGCGCGCAGGTCGTGCGTGAGACGTTGAACGTCGAGGCGCGCGTCGTGACGTTCCTCAGAGAACTGAGGGGCGGGGGGCGCGTGCGCGCGCCTCGCGAGCGTTCGGGCCTCTCGTACGCGGCCGGGTATGCGGGCGTGCTGTCGCTCTTTCACTACCCCTTCATGCCGTTCGCGCTCTCGCACGTGAGGCTTGAGACCGCCCTCGGCACGTTGCTCGTCGTAGGGTTCCGGCTCTTCGCGCCGCTCGCGCTCGTGCTGGCATTCGCCGCGGGCGTCTCGCTCGACCGCTCTCGCGAGAAGGCGGGTGCGTTGCCCGCGCTCTTCGGCTTCGTCGTGGGATTGGTCGGAATCGTCGAGCTGCTGTTTACTCTCGGCCCCGAATGGCTGAGATACTTCAAGGCGTTCTGACTTTTAGAAGAGTCTCCCGACGCCCCGGCAGATGAGGAAGGAGATGGCGGCGATGATCGCCGCGAGCGGTATCGTCAGAATCCAAGCCCACACGATTCGGCCCGCCACGCCCCACTTGACCGCGGAGAGTCTACGCGTCGCGCCCACGCCGACAATCGCGCCCGTGATGGTGTGCGTCGTCGAGACGGGCACGCCCGTCAGAGTCACGTAGGCGAGCGTCAGCGCCGCGCCCGTCTCGGCGCAGAAGCCGCCGACCGGCTTGAGCTTCGTGATGCGCGTCCCCATCGTGCGCACGATGCGCCAGCCGCCCGAGAGCGTCCCCAACCCGATGGCCGCGTGCGCCGAGAGCACGACCCAGAGAGGTATCGCGGGCAGCGACCCGTTCGGGCCGTAGGCGAGAAGCCCCCCGGCGGCGAGCACGGCCGTGATGATGCCCATCGTCTTCTGCGCGTCGTTGCCGCCGTGGCCGAGCGAGAACGCGGCGGCCGAGAGCAACTGCCCCGTGCGGAACAACTTGTCAACGCGGAAAGGCGACCAACGACGGAAGATCCAGTAGACGGCGACCATCATCGCGAGCCCGAGCGTCAGACCGATGAGCGGCGACAGCACGATGAAGATGAGAACCTTCGTCCAGACCTCCATCTTCAGAAGCCCGGCCACGCCGCCGTAGGCAGCCATCCCCGCACCCGCGTAGCCGCCGAGCAGCGCGTGCGAGCTTGAAGTGGGAAGGCCCAGATACCACGTGATGAGGTTCCATGCGACGGCCCCTATGAGCGCCGCGAGCAGAACGTAGAGGCGGTCGTCGGGCGCGATGAGGGTCATGTTGACGCCGTCGCCGATGGCCTTTGCCACGCGCGTCCCGTAGATGAGGAAGGCGATGAAGTTGAAGAAGGCCGCCCACACGACGGCCACGCCGGGCGAGAGCACGCGCGTCGAGACCACGGTCGCGATAGAGTTGGCGGCGTCGTGGAAGCCGTTGCTGTAGTCGAAGATCAGCGCGATGACGATGATGACGACGACGAAGGTGAGTGTGGCGGTCATAGATTTAGAAGTGATAAGTGATGAGTGATGAGAAGAAAGGACGGGCCTTGTCTTCTCTTATCACTTATCACTCATCACTTATCACTTGCCTTATGCGTGTTTAAGGATGACTGTCTCGATGATGTTGGCGGCCTGCTCGCAGCGGTCAACGGCGGCTTCGAGCTTGTCGTAGATGTCCTTCCAGCGTATGACGCGAAGGGCGTCGGGCGTGCCGCGGAAGAGTTCGCCTATGGCCTCGTGGTAGAGGTCGTCGCCTTCGTTCTCCAGCCGGTGAATCTCCACGAGGCGGGGTGTGATGCCCGCCGGACGCTCAAGGATTGAGACGACCTCGTGTAGCTGCACGGCCATGCGCTGTATCACGTCGCCGAACTGGCGCGCGTAGTCCGTCGCCTCCGAGACGTTGTACATGACGATGGCGCGTGCGATGTCGTCTATGAGGTCTACGATGTCGTCGAGCGCGCCCGAGAGGAGGAATATGTCCTCGCGGTCGAAGGGCGTGATGAAGGACGAGTTGAGCTTCGTCGAGATGGAGTGCGTCAATTCGTCGCAGGAGTGCTCGATGGCCTTGATGCCCTTGAGGTGCGCGCCGAAAGTTTCATTCTTGTCGCCGAGCATCTCGACAAGCTTGCTCGCGGCGTCGTAGATGTAGGAGGTCATCTGCCGGAAGAGTGCGAAGTACTGCTCCTCTCTCGGGATAAGGCTGAAGCGTGCCATTGAAGGGTTTCTCCCCGCCGGACTGTTGGAACGAGAGCCGAAATATAGTCTAACGACGACGCGTTGTCTATCCGCGAACGGAACAGAGTTGAGGTTGTACGGCGCGGCCGTGTCGTCGTATGCTCGTCGCCTGAGTTTACTTGGCCCGGTCACGCACACACGGATGAACGAATCCCACTTTGAACAGGTAGTCGCGCTCCTGCGCATGGAGGCGGACGCCGTCGCGCGCACGGCCGCGCGGCTCGCGCCCGAGCCGGTCGAGCGCGCCGTCGGGCTTCTGGCCGCGTGTCGCGGCAAAGTAGTCTCGGTCGGCGTCGGCAAGTCGGGCCACATCGCGCAGAAGGTCGCGGCGACTTTGACGAGCACGGGCACGCCCGCGGTCTTCATGCACCCGTCGGACGCTCTGCACGGCGGCATGGGGATAGTTAACGGCGACGCGGACGTGGTCGTCGTCTTCAGCAACAGCGGCGAGACGCCGGAGCTACTTGAGCTTCTGCCGTACCTACAGCACAGGCGCGCGCCCGTCGTCGCAATTGTCGGCAACATGGCTTCGACTCTCGCGCGGCGCGCGGACGTTGCGCTCGACGCGTCGGTCGAGCAGGAGGCTTGCCCGCTCAACCTCGCGCCGACGACGAGCACGACGGTCGCGCTCGCCGTGGGCGACGCGCTGGCGATGACCTTGATGGGCGTGAAGCGCCTCACGCCCGAAGACTTCGCGCTCAACCATCCGGGCGGGCGTCTCGGCAAGCGGCTGACGCTCAAGGTCTCAGACCTCATGCACAGCGGGGAGGGGAACCCGACGGTCGGCGCGACGGCGACGCTCCTCGAAGTCGTTTCGGCGATAAGCGGCGGAGGGCTCGGGGCCGTGAGCGTCACGGACGTTGAGGGCCGGCTCGAAGGCTTCGTCACGGACGGCGACGTGCGGCGCGCTCTACAGAACACGAACCTCTCAGACCTCGCGGAGTTGACCGCGCGCGACGTGATGACTCGGAAGCCCGTCGTCGTCTCGCCCGACATGCTCGCGCATGCGGCGCTGCAACTGATGGAGAATCGCCCGAGGCAGATAGCCGTCCTGCCCGTCGTCGAACAGGACGGCCGCACGGTCGGGCTGCTGCGCCTACACGACATCGTTAGAAGCGGACTTTAATGGAAGGATGAAGGCGGAAGGATGAAGGATGATAGGAAGGCTTCACTTCATCCTTCATCCTTCCGCCTTCATCCTTCAAAGATAACGGTGTTGACGTGAAGAGAATGAGAGTCGGTTCATTGCTGTTGGCGTTCGCGTTCGCGTGTTCGCCCGTGAACGTTAACGCGGGCGGCGTCGTGGGAGCGCGAGAACGCGTGAGCGAGGCGGGCGAGGTGCTTGTGGTGCTGAACGAGTCCTTCCTGAACTCGCTCCTCGTGGCCGTCGCTTCGCAGCCGGAGCCGCCGACCTTTCCGCTCTCGAAGGACGGAGGGAACGCGAAGTGCCCGAGCCGCGTGCAGCTACTTCGAGAGGCGGCGGGCGAGCGCACCGCCGTGCGCTTCGCAGACGGGCAGATCAACGCGCCCGTGGCCTTCCGTGGCTCGTACGCCGCGCCGCTCGTCGGCTGTCTAAACTTCGAGGGCTGGGCCGATGCCTCCTTCCAACTCGAATTCGACCGCGAACGTCAAGTCCTCGGCGCGCGCGTGACCGTGCGCGAGTTGAAGCTCAAGAACGTGCCCACGTCCCTGATAGGCGGCGGGCTGACGGGCCTCGTGCAGGACGCGATAGACGCGCGCGTCAACCCCGTACAGATACTCCGCGCCGAGCAGTTGGGCGCGCGCGTCCCCGTCACGCGCGACAGCGAGCTTCGCCTGCGCGCGCGCGACGTGCGCCACGAGATAGTCGGCAAAGAGCTTCGCCTGCACATCGTCTACGAAATCGTCCAGCCCGACTGACGCGCACGACAACAAAGACCTCCCCGAAGCAACTGGACGGAACCGTGCGCGATTCTAAGCGTGTGAACTACACACCCGCCCGCGCCTTTAGCGTTCTTCGCGCGGGTCTTTAGTCCCAACACGTCTTCGACAGGAGGAAGTCATGCCCACGCCTCTCTCCGAGCCTACGTCTCCGCGTAAAAGACTCTTCACTGCGTCCGCGTTGCTGATTCTCTCGGCGCTCTGCGCGCTCCAAGCCTTCACGCCGACGGGCTCCGCACAGAACAAAGAGGGCGCGGGCGAGCCGACCGCTGGCTCGCTTCAAGTGCTCGACCCGACGGGGAAGCAGCACGGCTTCTGCCCCCTTCGCCACACGGCCGTGCACGCGGAGATCACGGGCTTCCTCGCGCGCGTCAACGTCACGCAGGAGTTCCAGAACACCTTCGCCGATAAGATTGAGGCCGTCTACACCTTCCCTCTGCCGCAGTCGGCCGCCGTTGACTCGATGACCTTGCAGGTCGGCGGGCGGACGGTGAAGGGAAAGATTATGCGGCGCGAGCAGGCGCAGGCCGTCTACGATGCCGCGCGCTCGGCCGGGCAGGTCGCGGCGCTCCTCGACCAGGAGCACCCGAACGTCTTCACGCAGTCGGTCGTGAACATAATGCCGGGCGAGCGCGTCACGGTCACGATCAGCTACGTCGAGACGCTCAAGTACGAGGGCGGCACGTACGAGTTCTACTTTCCCACGGTCGTCGGCCCGCGATACATTCCGGGCACGCAGCAGGACGCAGCGGGCACAGACCGCGTGCCCGACGCCGCGCGCGTCGCGCCGCCCGTCATGCCTAAAGACACGCGCGCGGGCCATGACATCTCAATCGAAGTCTCGCTCGACGCCGGTCTTCCGGTTGAAGATTTGAAGTCGGACTCGCATCAGGTCGAAATCGAACGTGCAACTTCGTCGCGCGCGCGCGTGCGCCTGAAGGATTTGAACGCCATCCCGAACAAGGACTTCGTGCTGCGCTACGGCGTGGCGGGCCGAAAAGTAGGCGACGCGCTGCTCACGCACCGCGACGCGCGGGGCGGCTACTTCACGCTGATACTTCAGCCGCCCGACCGCATCACGGTCGAGGACGTGACGCCGAAGGAACTCGTCTTCGTGCTCGACACGTCGGGGTCGATGTCGGGCTTCCCCATCGAGAAGGCGAAGGAGACGATGAAGCTCGCGCTCGAAGGTCTTAACCCGCAGGACACCTTCAACCTCATCACGTTTGCGGGCGACACGCACATCCTCTTCGACGAGCCAGTCCCCGCGACGCCCGAGAACCTTGAGAAGGCGAAG
>JBJMGR010000049.1:0-5724 GCA_045807805.1 Pyrinomonadaceae bacterium
AAACATCACGTCGCAGCGCGCGGCCGCGAGCCATTCGCCGACGTTAGAGGGCGGTGGCGAGACGCGCTGAGTGATTGCGCCCGATAGAAGCTCTTCGACGTTGAAGCCTTCGGGCGCGGCGAGCCAGCCCATGCGCCGCGTCGCGACGCCCGTCACGCGCCAGCCCACGCCGAACTCCGCGCGCAACGCTTCCGTCTTCTCGACGAGCAGAGGGATGAGCGCGCGCGCGACGTTCCCGTAGCCGAGCAGACAGAGATTGAAAACTTTCATGTTGATTTTCCCGTCGTGTTGCGAGATGCTGTCGCGCAAACGCGGTTCGCTCCTACATCTTTTACCACGCGAAGAGAGATTGAAAGCAATGGCCCGAACGAAGAGGCGCGGCGTGTCGCGCATTAACCGTCGGAAGTTCCTGCGCGCGGGTCTCGTCGGCGGCGTCGGCGCGGCCGTCGCTGGCTCCGCGCTCGGCGGAGACGCGGCGCGCACGCTCGCCGCTCTGGCCTTCGAGCCGCAGGGCGGAGGCCGCTTCGACTGGGAGGAGTTGACCGTGCGCGACGCGCAGGCCGCGATGTCCGCGGGCCGTCTCAGCGCGCGACGCCTGACGGAGATGTACCTCGAACGCATCGAGCGCATAGACCGACGCGGCCCCGCGCTCAACTCCGTCATCGAGACGAACCCCGACGCCGTCTCAATCGCCGAAGCTTTAGACCGCGAGCGCAAAGCTGGTCACGTGCGCGGGCCGCTCCACGGCGTGCCCGTGTTGATTAAAGACAACATCGCCACGGCCGACCGCATGGAGACGACCGCGGGCTCGCTCGCGCTCGTCGGCGCAAGGCCCGCGAGCGACGCCTTCATCGTCAAGCGTCTGCGCGACGCGGGGGCCGTCATCATCGGCAAGACGAACCTGAGCGAGTGGGCAAACTTCCGTTCGACTCACTCGACGAGCGGTTGGAGCGGGCGCGGCGGGCAGACGCACAACCCATACGCGCTCGACCGGAACCCTTGCGGCTCAAGCTCGGGCACGGGCGCGGGCGTCTCCGCGAACCTCGCGCTGATAGGCGTCGGCACCGAGACGGACGGCTCGATAGTCTGCCCCTCGGGCACGTGCGGCATCGTCGGCATCAAGCCGACGCTCGGCCTCGTCAGCCGCTCGGGGATAATCCCCATCTCGCACAGTCAGGACACGGCCGGGCCGATGGCGCGCACCGTCGCCGACGCCGCGATCCTCCTCAGAACCCTCATCGCCCTCGACCCGACCGACCCTGTTCCGTGGAGAGAGTTGCGGCCTTCGTGGACGCAGGACTTCACGAACTCGCTCGACCCCACGGGACTGCGGGGCGCGCGCATCGGAGTGGCGCGAAAGTTCTTCGGCTTCAACGATCAGGTCGATAAGCTGATGGCCGACGCCATCGAAGTTATGAAGCGCGAGGGCGCGGTCATCGTTGACCCGGCCGACCTTCCAACACACGGCAAGTTCGATGCGCCCGAGTTTGAAGTCCTCCTCTTCGAGTTCAAGGCAGACCTCAACAAGTATCTCGCGGGCCTCGCGCCCGGCGACCACCCGCGCACGCTCAAAGACCTCATCGACTTCAACGAGCGCAACCGCGACCGCGAGATGCCATACTTCGGTCAGGAGCTTTTCACGAAGGCCGAGGCGAAGGGGCCGCTCACGGACGCCGCGTACCTGAAGGCTCTTCGCTCAAGCAAGTCTCTTGCGCAGGCGCAGGGGATTGACGCCTTGATGCTGAAGCACCGCCTCCACGCCATCATCGCGCCGACGGGCGGCCCCGCCTGGACGACCGACCTCGTCAACGGCGACCACTTCACGGGTGGAAGCTCGACGCCCGCCGCCGTCGCGGGCTACCCGAACGTGCAGGTGCCCGCCGGATACGTCTACGGCCTCCCCGTCGGCATATCCTTCTTCGGCCGCGCCTTCACCGAAGGCATACTGATACGCCTCGCATACGCATACGAGCAGGCGACCAAACACCGACAGCCTCCACGCCTCATGCCCGAAGCGAACCTGCGCGTTTGAGATATATAGCAGTAAGCAGTTTGAGTGTAACTGAAGGATAGTTCACCACCAACGCAGAGAGACAGAGGCAGGGCTGAATCCAATTAGCCCTGCCTCTGTCTCTGCGTTGGTGGTGAATTGCCTTAGTCCTCCTCTCTCGGTCTTCCGACGCTCTCGCGTAAGAAGTTTTTCAGAAAGATGCGGCCGCCGCATATGACTGGCCCTTACTTTGCTAAGTGAGCGTGACAGCGAATTTTCCGCATACGGAAATCATACTGTCGAGGGGCTTGAAATCACGGACTGCACTCGCATCGACGCGGGTTGCAAGCGAGATTCTGGCGCGGTTTTCACTTAATTAAAGTACAGGGGAGAATCACATGGCAGAAACTACCGGTTCGGCAGCGGGACGTTCAAGGATGGTAACTGGACTGTTTAGAGACAGGGAGAGCGCCGAGAGCGCCTACGGCTCCGTTACCACACGCGGCTACAGCAACGACGACGTAAACCTTCTGATGTCGGACGATACGCGCAAGAAGCACTTCACCGAGGACGGCAAGGAGACGGAGTTGGGCAACAAGGCGCTGGAAGGCGCCGGGACGGGCGCGGCCATCGGCGGCACCGTCGGCGCAACCCTCGCCGCGATTGCGGCCATCGGCACGACGCTGGCCCTGCCCGGTCTCGGACTGCTCGTCGCGGGCCCGATTGCGGCGGCGCTCGCGGGCGCGGGCGCGGGCGGCGCGACGGGCGGCATCATCGGCGCTCTCGTCGGCGCGGGCATCCCTGAAGAGCGCGTCAAGCACTACGAGCAGGGCCTGAAGGACGGCGGCATCGTGATGGGCGTGACGCCCAAGACGGACGAGGACGCTGAGTACTTCGAGCGTGAGTGGAAGAACAACCGCGGCGAAGAGGTTTACCGCTAAGCCGCCCCCTCTAACAGGGCGCGGATAGCTTGGAGGACAGATGCGAAGGACATTAGCTACACTCTTCTTGCTCGCGGTCGCCTCTTGGGGCACGGCCTGCGGCGGCGGCGATTCAAACGCAACCAACTCGAACGCCAACAACGGCAACGGCAACGCCACACGTAACGGCGCGGTCGAGACGAACGCCAACGTACCCAAGAACTTGAACTCTAACAGCGCCCCGTCGAACGTGGGCGTGTTGACCAACGACAACGGCAACAAGAATACCGACGGCGTTCGCTCGACGAACAGCAACAACGCGAATCACAACGCGAACGCCAACGGCAACAAGAACCACAACGGCAACGCGAATCACTAAGGGCCGGACGGTTCAAATCAGCATGAGAGGGACGCGAGACGTTATCTGAAACGTCTCGCGTCCCTCTCCTTTTACTCCCGCGCGCAGGCGTCTTCGGGACGGTGCCTGCGTCGATGCATTCCGGCGTGCTAGCGGGTATAATTGCGGTTTCGTGCCCGCGACATATTTCTGACTGTGGACTCTTCGGAAACCGTAATGATTAACTTCGAGACCTCGCCGGAGCGCTACCGGCACTGGAAGCTTGAGACAGACGGCGCGGTCGCCACGCTCTCGATGGACGTGCAGGAGGATGCAACCCTCGCCGAAGGCTACAAGCTCAAGCTCAACTCCTACGACCTCGGCGTTGACATAGAACTCTCCGACGCCGTCCAGCGCCTGCGCTTCGAGCACCCGGAGGTGCGCGTCGTCGTCGTCAAGAGTCTTAAGCCGCGCATATTCTGCGCGGGCGCGAACATATACATGCTCGGCACCTCCGCGCACGGCTTCAAGGTCAACTTCTGCAAGTACACGAACGAGACGCGCTGCTCGATTGAAGACGCCTCGGCGCACTCGGGCCAGCGTTACGTCGCCGCTCTGAACGGAACTGCCTCGGGCGGCGGCTATGAACTCGCGATAGCCTGCGACGAAATCTACCTCGTTGACGACGGCAACTCCGCGGTCTCGCTCCCCGAAGTCCCTCTGCTCGGCGTGCTGCCGGGCACGGGCGGACTCACACGCCTCGTAGACAAACGTAAGGTTCGGCGCGACCGCGCGGACGTGTTCTCGACGCTCGCCGAAGGCTTGAAGACGAAGCGCGCGAAGGAGTGGGGGCTGATTGACGGCGGCTTCCCGACGAGCCGGTTTCAGGAGGGCGTCGAGTCGCGCGTCGGCGAGATTCTCAAAGAGACCGAAGACCGTGGCGCGCTCGTCGGCATCAAGCTCAACCCGCTCGACGTTGAGGCGAGCGACGCGGGGCGCGAGTACAGGCACGTCTCCGTGAAGGTGAACCGCGAGGCGAGGCACGCGGAACTGACGGTGCGCGGCCCCGAGGCGAACCTGCCTACGACCACGGAGGAGATTCATAAGCTCGGCGACTCGTACTGGCCGCTGCGGGCGTACCGCGAACTCGACGACGCGCTCCTGCACCTACGCATGAACGAGCCAGAAGTCGGACTCGTCCTCCTTAGAACCACGGGCGAGATAGACGACGTGCTCGCCGTGGACAGAACGCTCGTAGCGAACCGCGACCACTGGCTCGTGCGCGAGACGCTTCTCTACATGTCGCGCGTGCTCCGCCGCCTCGACCTGACCGCGAAGAGCTTCTTCGCGCTCGCCGAGCCCGGAAGCTGCTTCGCCGGAAACCTGCTCGAACTCCTACTCGCTTCAGACCGAAGTTACATGCTCAACGACCCCGACCGGAAGGTCGAGCTTGCGGTGAGCGAGTTGAACGCGGGCGCGCTCCCGATGTCGAACGGCCTCACGCGCCTTCAGTCGCGCTTCCTCGCCGAGCCCCGTCGAGCCGACGCAGTCCTCGAACACGCGGAACGCTTCGACACCGACGGGGCGGAAGAGGCGGGCCTCGTCACCTTCGCGCCCGACGATCTGGATTGGGAGGACGAGATTCGCGTCGCCGTCGAAGAGCGAACATCTCTCTCGCCCGACGCACTGACGGGGATGGAGGCTAGCCTCCGATTCGCGGGCCCCGAGACGCTCGACACGAAAATTTACGGACGCCTCACGGCATGGCAGAACTGGATTTTCCAGCGCCCCAACGCCGTCGGCCCGCAGGGCGCTTTGACGAACTACGGCAAGCCCACGCAGCCGCAGTTTGACTACAAGCGAACTTAAAGTAAGGAGTCTCAGCGAATGGCCGACGGCGAAAAGAGGTGCCCCGACTGCGGCGCGGAGATGGTGGAAGGTTTCATACTCGACCTGACCTACGGCGGGCAGATGGTTCCGCGCTGGGTGAAGGGTCGTCCCGAAAAGTCTTTCTGGGTGGGCGTCAAGTCGCAGGGTAGAGAGTGCCGCTCCGTCGAGACGTATCGTTGCGTCGGGTGCGGGCTGCTCCGCTCATACGCCGACGCGGAAGTTGACCCGCCCGGCTTATGGGGCTCTTAATCTCCCGTTCTTAACCAGAGGTAATCATGGAACTACACGAGCGGATTCCGAACAACGTGAACCTTTCGGGCGACAAGAAATTGCAGCGCGCGCTGGAGAAGTGGCTGCCGAACTATCTCGAATGGTGGCGCGAGATGGGGCCCGAAGGGTTTCAGGAGAAGGACGTTTGGCTGCGCACGGCCACGAGCGTCGAGGCGGACGGATGGGCGCACTTCGACTACGTGAAGATGCCCGACTACCGCTGGGGCATCTTCCTCAAGCCCGCGGAGGCGGACGCGCGCGTCGGCTTCGGCGATAACATGGGCCAGCCCGCCTATCAGGAAGTGCCCGGCGAGTTC
>JBJMGR010000050.1:0-28773 GCA_045807805.1 Pyrinomonadaceae bacterium
ATACGCGTGCGGCGTGCGCACCGAAGAGATTTACCCGACGAGCCGGATGCTCTCCGAAATCATCGGCTTCGACGTGCAGCCGAACAAGGCCGTCGTCGGCCGCAACGCCTTCGCGCACGAGGCAGGGATTCATCAGCACGGCGTGCTCTCGAACCCGCTCTGCTATGAGATTATGACGCCCGAGTCGGTCGGCGTTCCCACGAATCGAATCGTGCTCGGCAAGCACTCGGGCCGCCATGCGCTCGCGCAGCGCTACACGGAGTTGGGCTTCCATTTGAGCCAAACGGAAGTCGAAGCCGCCTACGGCCGCTTCACCGAGCTTGCCGACCGCAAGAAGAGAATCTATGACCAGGACTTGCTCTCGCTCATCCCCTTGACGGCGCGCACGCACGCGTGCGCGGAGATGGTCGAGGCGTAGGGTCGTTCGTTTGTCCAGGTCGAACGGGCCGCCTGCTTCTCGCAGTTGAAACGAAGCGCGCGGCATCGTTCGCGCGGCCAAGGGTTTTGAAGATATGAGACTGAAGATTGCTGTTCTGCCCGGCGACGGCGTCGGGCCTGAAGTGACGGAGGAGGCTGTGCGCGTGCTGCGCGTCGCGGCCGACGCGGGCGGCCACGAGTTTGAGTTCACCGAAGGCCCGGTCGGCGGCGCGGCAATTGAACTAACGGGAAGCCCGCTCCCGACGCAGACGCTCGACGTGTGCCTCGAAGCCGACGCGGTTCTGCTCGGCGCGGTCGGCGCTCCGCGTTACGACTCTCTGCCCGCTGGCCGACGGCCCGAGACGGGACTGCTCACGCTTCGCAAGGCGCTCGGCGCTTTCGCGAACCTGCGCCCCGTCACATGTCGCGCCGCGACCGCCGGATGCTCGCCGCTTCGGCCCGAGATAGTCGCGGGCGCGGACGTGCTCATCGTGCGCGAGCTTCTCGGCGGTCTATACTTCGGCGAGCCGCGCGGCTTCAGCGGCGAGGGTGAAGGGGCCGCCGCCTTCAACACGATGCGCTACACGGTCGGCGAGATTGAGCGCGTCGCGCGCGTGGCGTTCGAGTCGGCGCTCGCGCGTCGCCGCCACGTGACCTCTGTTGACAAGGCGAACGTGCTTGAGACTTCGCGCCTCTGGCGCGAGACCGTCACGCGCGTCGCGCGCGAATATCCTTCCGTCCGGTTGGAGCACGTCTACGTTGACGCGTGCGCGATGCATCTGGTCACGAACCCGCGCCGCTTCGACGTGATACTGACCGAGAACCTCTTCGGCGACATACTCTCCGACGAGGCCGCGGTGCTCGCGGGCTCGCTCGGCATGCTCGCCTCCGCGAGCGTCGGCGGCCCCGTTGACCTGTATGAGCCGGTGCACGGCTCGGCGCCCGACATCGCCGGACGCGGCGTCGCGAACCCGCTCGGCGCGATAGCATCCGCCGCGCTACTCCTTCGCCACACGGCGGGACTCGAACAGGAGGCGCGCGAGATTGAAGAGGCAATCACGCGCACTCTCGACGCGGGCTACCGCACCGAAGACCTGCGCGACGACGAAGGCAAGTTCACGGTCGGCACCGCCGAGATGGGCTCGCTCGTCGCCGAGCACACGGCCGAACTCGCGGACATGCGCCACGCTTACCATGCAGTATGAAAGGAAGATGCCGGATGCCGGATGCGGGATGTTAGTTAAGAGCAGTCGCCTTTAACTAGCATCCCGCATCCGGCATCCAACATCTGTCTTTATGCCTCAAACTCTGTTCGACAAAATCTGGGACGCTCACGTCGTGCGCGAGGCCGCGGGCGAGCCCGCGCTCCTCTACATAGACCTGCATCTGGTTCACGAAGTCACTTCGCCGCAGGCTTTCGACGGACTGCGCGCGGCCGCGCGGCGCGTGCGCCGACCCGATCTGACGTACGCGACCGTTGACCACAACGTTCCGACGACAGACCGCCGCGCGCCCGTCACGGACCCGGTCGCGGCCGAGCAGATGGACGCGCTCCGTCGCAACTGCCGGGAGTTCGGCGTCAAGCTCTACGACATAGACTCGCCCGAGCAAGGGATAGTCCACGTCGTCGGCCCGGAGCTTGGACTGACTCGTCCGGGCATGACCGTCGTCTGCGGCGACAGCCACACCTCGACGCACGGCGCGTTCGGCGCGCTCGCCTTCGGCATCGGTACGAGCGAAGTCGAACACGTGCTTGCGACGCAGACTCTTCAGCAGATGAAGCCGCGTCGAATGCTCGTGCGCGCCGGGGGGCGTCTGCCCGTGGGCGTGACGGCGAAAGACCTCGCGCTCTCACTTATAGGCCGCGTCGGTACGGACGGCGCGACCGCGCACGTCATCGAGTACGCAGGCGAGGCCGTGCGTTCTCTTTCGATGGAAGGCCGGATGACGCTCTGCAACATGAGCATCGAGGCGGGCGCGCGCGCAGGCATGATCGCGCCCGACGAAGTCACCTTCGCCTACATCGAAGGCCGTCGGCACGCGCCGAAGGGTGAGGCGTGGGACGAGGCCGTTCGATACTGGCGCACGCTCCGGTCGGACGAAGGCGCGGAGTTCGATAGTGTTATCGAGTTGGATGCGTCGGCGCTCGCGCCGCACGTCACTTGGGGCACGAACCCCGGACAGGTCGTGCCCGTCACGGGCCGCGTGCCTCGCCCCGAAGAGGCCGCGAGCGAGAGCGAGAGAAGGGCCTTCGAGCGCGCGCTCGACTACATGGACTTGAAGGCGGGCACGCGCATCGAGGACGTTTCGGTTGACCGCGTCTTCATAGGCTCGTGCACGAACGCACGCATCGAAGACCTGCGCGCCGCCGCGCGCGTGCTGCGCGGCTATCATGTAGGTCGAACGGTGGGCGCGATGGTCGTCCCCGGCTCGCAGGCGGTCAAGCGCGCGGCCGAAGAGGAGGGGCTTGATTCAGTGTTCCGCGAGGCGGGCTTCGAGTGGCGCGAGGCGGGCTGCTCTATGTGCCTCGCGATGAACGCGGACACCTTGAAGCCCGGCGAGCGTTGCGCCTCGACGAGCAACCGCAACTTCGAGGGCCGACAGGGGCGCGGCGGACGCACGCACCTCGTCAGCCCCGAGATGGCCGCCGCCGCGGCGGTCGCGGGCCACTTCACGGACGTTCGCTCCTGGCAGTTCAGGTGAAAGCTTTTCAGCACTCAGCGGTCAGCTTTCAGCTTCAATCCTTTGCGACCTTCGAGCGCTTTACGGTTAAGCAAAGAAGGTCTAACCGCGAAGGGCGCGAAGAAGGCGCGAAGAACGCGAAGAGGTTTTGGCTGAGTGCTGAAAGCTGACCGCTGAAAGCTCTGATTATCACGATGATTCCTTTTAGAGTACACACGGGTTTGGTCGCGCCGCTCGACCGGCCGAACGTTGACACGGATCAGATTATCCCGAAGCAGTTTTTGAAGCGCGTGGCGCGGACGGGCTTCGGGGAATTTCTGTTCTACGATTGGCGCTTCGACGAAGACGGGCGTCCGCGTTCTTCGTTCGTGCTGAATGAGCCGCGCTACGCGGGCGCGAGTGTTCTGGTCGCGGGGCGCAACTTCGGGTGCGGCTCTTCGCGCGAGCACGCGCCGTGGGCTCTCGTCGAATACGGCTTCCGCGCCATCGTCGCGCCGTCGTTCGCCGACATCTTCGCGAACAACTGCACGAAGAACGGCGTGCTGCCCGTCGCGCTCACCGACGAAGAGGCCGCGGAGATCGTGCGACGCGCCGAAGACCGCGAAGGCTACGAGCTGACCGTTGACCTTGAAGCTTGCGTCGTGCGCGACGCGTCGGGCTTCGAGGCACGCTTCCGCGTGGACGAGTTCCGACGCTACTGTCTGCTCGAAGGTCTGGACGACATAGGGCTCACGCTGCGCCACGAGCCAGGCATAAGCGTGTACGAGTCGCGGCGTCCGCGCCTCTTCGACCCGCACGGCGCTTGAAGGCGCGCGTGATTGAAACGATTTATCGTGCGGTAAAAATTTTCTATTGGTCGTCGCGGCGCGGAGTCTAGTAGAGTGTGTGTGCTCGCGACGACCGCCGCCGTGGTCTTGACGAAGAGTTCGGTAAAGGTGTAACGATGGGCGACGAATGCACGTGCGACAGGTGTCGCAAGCCTTCGAGGTGAAACCGAGTACGAATGTCTAACAGTCTCTACAACGTTTTTGCGTTTACGTTCCGCTTCCCTTTCGGGGGCGGCGGCGCGGGCGTAACGCGGGCGTGCGAGACTGACGTGTGGGACTAAAGTAGTCCCGTCAATTTTGAGCCCGAAACGGCCGCGACCTCCGATGGGAGTCGCGGCCGTTTTGTCTTAACAGAACCGCGAGCGGTAGCGAGCGGGTATCAAGCTTCGACAGAGACCCGTGTGGAGAGACTGGCGACCCGCTCGTTACCGCTCGCGGTTCTGATTCAAGGAGAGACTTGAATGCGCATTGAAGATTGCCGGGAGGAGATAGACAGGATTGACGGGGAGCTTCTGCGCCTGCTCAACAGGCGCGCGCTGCTCGCGTTGGAGATAGGCGAGATGAAGACGCGCGCGGGGCTGCCTCTGAAGGACGAGGGGCGCGAGCGCGAAGTCCTTTCGCGTTCGTCCGTCGCAAACGCGGGGCCGCTCGCCGACGGCTCGGTCGCGAGAATCTTCCGGAGAATCATACGCGAGTCGCGCCGCGTCGAAGAGTGCGCGCAAGCAACGCAGGGCGTGGTGCTCTACGAGGCGAAGCGATGATGAAGGGAACGCTGATCGAAACGTCGAAGGATTGGCGCGGGCCGCTGCGCGTCGCATTTCAGGGCGAGCGCGGCGCGTTCGGCGAGGAGGCCGTGACGCGACTGCTCGGCGAGGGCGTGCGCGCAGTGCCGCGAGCTACCTTCGACGCGCTCTTCTCTTCGGTCGAAGAGGGCGTCGCGGACTGCGTCGTCGCGCCCGTCGAGAACACGCTCGCGGGAGTGGTCGCGCGCGTGCGCGAACTGTTGGGCGAGACGAGTCTGCGCGTCGAGGGCGAAGTCGTCCTGCGCATCTCGCAGTGCCTCATCGCGTGCCGGGGCGCGACGCTCGCGACCGTGCGCGAGGTCGAGTCTCATCCGGTCGCGCTCGCTCAGTGCAGCCGATTCTTTCGCGAGCACCCGCACGTCTCGGCCGTCGAAGCGGACGACACGGCGGCGAGCGTGCGTCGCGTCGTCGAGAGCGGCGACGTGCGTCGCGCTGCAATCGCTTCGGAGCGCGCGGCTCGTCTATACGGCGGCGTCGTGTTGCGCGCGCACGTCGAAGACTCGCGCGAGAACTACACGCGCTTCCTTCTGCTCACGCCCGCGCGCGGCGCGCGCGTTTACGCATAACAGAGTCACTCATACGAATCGAACGGAGTATTAAAGATGATTGTAAGCATGTCGGAGTTGGCGACGGCCGAAGAGATAGAGCGCGTCGTCGAGCGCATAGGGGAACTCAACTACAAGGCGCACGTGAACCGGCAGGAGCGGCGCACGGTCATCGGCGTCGGGGGCGCGAGCGTCGGCGGGAGCGAGGCCGACGAGTTGAGGAGGACGCCGGGCGTCGAATCAGTCCTGCGCGCGTCGCAGCCGTTCACGCTCGCGAGCCTTGAGGTGAGGCGCGAGCGCACGGTCGTCAACGTGGGCGGCGTCATGGTGGGCGGCTCGCGCGCGGTAGTCATCGCGGGGCCTTGCTCGGTCGAGTCGCGCGAACAGTTGTTCGAGACGGCGCGAGCGGTCAAGCGCGCGGGCGCTTCGATGCTGCGCGGCGGCGCTTACAAGCCGCGCACTTCGCCGTACGATTTTCAGGGGCTCGGGCTCGAAGCGTTGCGGCTTCTGAAGGAGGCGAGCCTTGAGACGGGCCTGCCCGTCGTGACCGAGGTGATGGCGACCGAGGACGTGGAGGCGGTCGCCGAGCACGCGGACATGCTACAGGTCGGCGCGCGCAACATGCAGAACTTCTCTCTGCTGAAGATTCTCGCGCGCACGCCGCGCCCCGTGCTCTTGAAGCGCGGCCCTTCGGCGACGATAAAGGAGTGGCTGCTCGCGGCCGAGTACCTGCTCGCGGGCGGCAACCCGGACGTGATTCTCTGCGAGCGCGGCATCAAGACCTTCGAGACGGAGATGCGCAACACGCTCGACCTCGCTGCGGTCGCGCGCGTCAAAGAGCTTTCACACCTGCCCGTCCTCGTAGACCCTTCGCACGGCACGGGCCGACGCAGTCTCGTCCCCGCCGCGTCGCGCGCGGCCGTCGCGGTCGGAGCCGACGGCCTCATCATCGAAGTACACCCGGACCCAGACCGCGCGCTCTCGGACGGGCCGCAGTCGCTCACGCTCGAAGGCTTCGCGGGTCTCATGCAGGACCTGCGCGCGACGGCGGACGCCGCGTCCGGGGCGCGCGCGGCGTGCTGCGTCGCACACGTTCGTGAAGAGGCGGGAGAGTTGGTTTGACTGAAGGTTCGTCCGCTTAGACGCCGAGGCGCTTACGTATCTCGCGGACTGTCTCTGTCGGTTGAAGCGAAGCGTCGTAGTGCGTAGAGGCTTCGGGCTCTTCGAGCGCGGCGAGCTGGCTGTCGAACATCTGTGCCTTCATGAAGTGATCGCTTCTGTCGGTCAGACGTTCGAGGATGAGCGCGGGCTTGGCCTTGAGATACGCGAGCTTGACGCGTTCGTCAACGAGAAGGTACTTCCGATAACTCTCCTTCAAAGCGGAGCACGCGAGCACCGCGTCGCGTCCGTTCGTGAGGCAGTCCTTTATTAACTCGCGCAGGCGTTCGAGCCACGGGCGGCGGTCTTCGTCGTCGAGGGGGATGCCGTGCGACATCTTCTCGACGTTGGCGGGCGAGTGGAAGTCGTCTGCGTCGTAGAACGTCCAGCCCAACTCTTCGGCGAGCATGCGGCCCACCGTAGTCTTGCCCGAACCCGCGACACCCATCAGGACTATGACCATCGCACGCGGCCCTCGGCTCACGCCTTCCATCGTCTCACGCTTCAGTGATGGCCCGCGAACTTCTCGCCCGCTTCGACGCGAAGGGGAAGGCGGTTCTGCTCGGGCGGCAGAGGGCACGTCGCGTACTTCGTGAAGGCGCACGGCGGACTGTATGCCTCGTTGAAGTCGATGAGGAGTCGCCCCGTTGAGTCGGGCGGCCCCGCGTAGAGGTATCGGCCCGCGCCGTAGGTCTCTTTACCGCTCGTCGCGTCGGCGAAGATTATGAAGAACTGCTCCTCGCCCGCTTCCGTGAGCGCGTCGAGCCGGTAGGTCTTGCCGTCGATGTCGAAGACGACCGCGCCGGGCGAGGGCTCGTCATCCTCCATGCCGAGCACGTTCGTGATGGGGATTGTCTTCGGAGGGTTGTGCGGCTCGAAGCGCGCTTCTACGCGCCAGCGCTCGTCCAGAGGGAAGTATTCGAGACCGTGGAAGTTCACACGCTCCGGGCTCGCACTGTCTTTGACGCGCACGCCGAGGCGCTCGCCGCGCTTGATGACGTGGAAGGTGAGCGTGCCGAGCTTCAACACTGTCGGCTTGCCGCCGTCCGCGTCGGAGGTTAGGTCGAGCGAGGTGACGGGCTTCCCTTCACTCGTTATCCCCGAGCCGGGCCGCGCCTCGATCTTGACCGCGCCGCCGTTCAGGAAGAGAGAGCCAGCGACGCGCGGCGACTTGCCCTCGGGCAGCACGACTTCGTTAGAAGGGTCGCTCCCGATTTTGTTCACGCCCTCCTTGAGCCAGTGCAGGCCGACGAGCGAGAGCCAGCCGTCATCGCCCTTCAGGCTCGCGACTCGTTTCGCCTTCCACTGCTCGACCTCGTCCGCATAAGCCGCGCCCGTCGTCTTCGCCTGCTGCGTCCGTTGAGGCTGCGTCGGTTGAGGCTGTTGTGGCGGCTGCTCCTGACGCGTGCACGCCGCCGACAGCAAGAGCACAGAGCAGAGCGCGTGCGCGAATGCTACGCGTTTGACGACTGAGCCGGGCCCTCTCTTATACACGATTGCGTAACCTCCACTAATTGACGGATCGCACTTCCCTTCCGCATTAACTCTTTGAGTCGTGCGGCGGGGCGGCGGTTTGCTCACGGTTGAAGTCCCTGCTTCGTTAAAGCTCAACGCATCCTGTGCCGCCGTGCGGCGAGCCAGAGCGCGAGGACGGCGAGTGCGGTTGCGCCGCCCGTCATGTCGAGAAAGCTGTCGTAGATCGTTCCCGTGCGCGAAGGTAGGAAGCTCTGGTGATACTCGTCCACGAGCGCGACCACGGCGACGAGCGCGAAGGAGGCGAGCCACCACGAGCGCCGAAGCGCCGCGAGTCCCGACGTGCGAAACGCGCGCGCGGCTATGAGCGCGAGCACCGCGTACTCTGTGAAGTGTGCGCACTTGCGGACGAAGAAGTGGACTCGGAGTAGCGTCGGCTCCGTGATGTCTGGGAAGAGCCAGAGCAGAAGCGGGCGAATGATTCGCGAGGTGTTCGACGCGGAGAAGTTCGCCGTCGAAGCGAAGAGCACGAAGGCCGCCCACGCCACGAGCGGGCCGTAACGCCAGAGGCGGCTCGCTCGTGGCGTGGTGCGTGTCTGAAAGCGTCCGTCTGTTCCAGCGACACGCGCGCGCGAACGTGCCACCGAGCGCGCGTCCCTGCGCGCACTACTGTGAGTGCGTCGCGCGTGAGTCTTACCCTTCGATGTGTGCGTCGCCATCCGTCCGGCCTTAAACGAAAGAGGGAAGCCGCGTGTGCCGCTTCCCTCTTCGAGTCTACACGTTAGTCGTTCCGAAGCTTTTCAGTCTCGGCCTACTGCGCCACCGCCGCGCCCGAGACTATCTCGATAATCTCGCGCGTGATGCTCGCCTGACGTATGCGGTTCATGTTGAGCGTCAGAGACTGAATCAACTCGCCCGCGTTCTTCGACGCCGAGTCCATCGCGGTCATGCGCGCGCCCTGCTCGCTCGCAACCGATTCGAGAAGCGCGCGGTAGATTTGCGTCTCGATCAAGCGCGGAAGGAGTTGCGTGAAAATCTCCTCGGGCGGCTGCTCGTATATGTACTCGACGAACGATTGCTGATGCGCCGCGTCCGACCCTACGTCCGTCTCTTCCTCTTCCGTGCGCGAGACGGGGAGAATCTGCTCGACGACGACGCGCTGCGAGATGACCGAGCGGAACTCGTTGAAGATTACGAAGACCTTGTCTAGCGCCGAGTCCTCGATGAAGCGGCGCATCACGTCGCGCGCGACTTCGAGCGCCTCGGCGTGGTCAATCCTTCCCTTGCCCGTCAGCCCGATGTACTCGCCGACAATCTCCACGCCGCGGCGTCGGAAGAAGTCGCGCCCCTTTCGGCCGACGGCGAGAATCTCGACGGACTTGTCCGCGTGCTCGTTGATGAATGCCTGCGCGGCCTTCGTGAGGTTCGCGTTGAACGCGCCCGCGAGCCCCTTGTCGGCCGTGACGAGCACGAGCAGGTAACGCTCGTCGCCGCGCGCGTCGAGGAGCGGATGGTTGAAGTCTTCGCCCGCGTGCGTCGCGAGACCCGTAAGGACTTCGGCCATCTTCGTCGCGAACGGGCGCGCCGAGACAGCACGCTCCTGCGCGCGCCTCAACTTCGCGGCAGAGACCATCTTCATGGCCTTCGTTATCTGCTGCGTGTTCTTGACCGACTTGATGCGCCGGCGTATGTCGAGGAGATTTGCCATTCTTCAAAGTTCAAAGTTTTAAAGTTGCAGGTTCAAAGTTAAGAGCTTCGCGCCTTCAACCTTGAACTTGCAACTTGGAGCTTAATCTTTTACACCCCGGCCCCGACGCTCGCCTCCGTGACGGCCTTCGTAGGGTCTGCGGGCGGGTCGGGCTGCGGGTTGAACGCGCGCTCCTGCCACGTGGCCTTGAAGTCCGAGACGACCTGTTCGAGCCCGCCCTTTATCTCGTCCGTGAGCGCCTTCTTCTCGCGCAGGGCGCTGATGGTCGCCGGGTGCGAACTCTCCACGAAGTGAACGAAGTCCGCCTCGAAGCGGCGCGCGTGCTCTACAGGGATGTCGTCGAGCTTGCCGCTCGTCGCAGCCCAGATGATGAGCACCTGCTTCTCAACGTCCATCGGCTGATACTGCGGCTGCTTCAGAATCTCGACGAGGCGTTGTCCGCGCGCGAGCTGCTGCTGCGTCGCTCGGTCGAGGTCGGAGCCGAACTGCGCGAAGGCCGCAAGCTCGCGGTACTGCGCGAGGTCGAGTCGGAGCGTGCCCGCCACCTGCTTCATCGCCTTAATCTGCGCCGAGCCGCCGACGCGCGACACGGAGTTGCCGACGTTGATGGCCGGACGTATCCCACTGTTGAAGAGGTCTGCTTCGAGGAATATCTGGCCGTCCGTAATCGAGATGACGTTCGTAGGGATGTAAGCAGAGATGTCGCCCGCCTGCGTCTCGATGATTGGAAGCGACGTGAGCGAGCCCCCGCCCTTCGCGTCCGACAACTTCGCCGCGCGCTCAAGCAGGCGCGAGTGTAGATAGAACACGTCGCCGGGGTAAGCCTCGCGCCCCGGCGGACGGCGCAGGAGCAGAGAGATTTCGCGATAGGCCGCGGCGTGCTTTGAGAGGTCGTCGTAGACCGTCAAAACGTGTCGGCCTCGGTCGCGGAAGTACTCGCCGATGGCCGCGCCCGCGTACGGCGCGAGGTACTGCATCGCCGCCGGGTCGGAGGCCGTCGCGCTGACGACGATGGAGTACTCCATCGCGCCGAAGCTCTCCAAGGTCTTAATAACCTGCGCGACGGTCGAATTCTTCTGACCGATGGCGACGTAGATGCAGATTACTTCCTTGCCCTTCTGGTTGATGATGGCGTCGAGCGCGACGGCGGTCTTGCCCGTCTGCCTGTCGCCGATTATCAACTCGCGCTGGCCGCGACCGATTGGCACCATCGAGTCAATCGCCTTGAGCCCAGTCTGCAAAGGCTCCTTCACGGGCTGCCGGTCGACGACGCCGGGCGCAATGCGCTCCAAAGGCGCGTATTCATCGGCCGTGATGGGGCCGCGCTCGTCAATCGGCAGACCGAGCGCGTTGACGACGCGGCCGACGACCGACTCGCCCACAGGGAGACTCATGATGCGCCCCGTGCGCTTGACTGTGTCGCCCTCTTTGACCATCTGGTACTCGCCGAAGAGCACGACGCCGACCTTGTCCTCTTCGAGGTTCAGGGCGAGCCCGCGCACATCGTGCGGGAACTCAAGCAACTCGCCCGCCATCGCCTTCTCTAACCCGTGAACCTCCGCGATGCCGTCGCCTATCTTGATGACGGTACCGACCTCGGTCACGGTCACGCCCGCGTCGAAGTTCTCGATCTGCCGGCGGATGATCTCGCTGATCTCGTTTGCCCTGATTGGTTCCATGATTAGAATTCGTGCTTCTGAAAATTTAAGCCCCGAGGCTTACCGCGCCCCGAGCATCTTCCGTTTTATCTGTTCCAGTTGGCCGCGCACCGAGCCGTCGTAGAGCGTCGAGCCAATGCGCGTCACGACCCCGCCGATGAGCGAGTCGTCAACCTCAAACTTTAGCCGCACGCTCCTGCCCGTCATACGCGACAGCTTCGCGCGCAGAGACTCCTGCGCGTCACGGGGCAGCGGCCGCGCCGTAGTCACTTGCGCCGTCACGATGTTCGAGCGCCTGTCCAACTCCTGCGCGAACTGTCGGTTGACTTCGCTCAAGTCGCCGAGCCTGTGATTCTGAAGGAGCACTTGCAGGAAATTTGCCGTGGTCGGTCGCACACGCGTACGCGCCACAAGATCGCTGAGGACTGCGCGCTTCTGCTCGTGCGGGATGGTCGGGTGCCGGAAGACTTCGAGGAGCTGCGGGTTGGACTGCGTCATCGTCTCCCACGCCTCCAACTCGTCGCGGACTTCCTGCGCCTCACCGCGCGTCGTAACAACGTCCGCGAGCGCCGCTGCATAACGGCGCGCAAGGGCCTGTACACTCAACGCCCGACACCTCCAAGCTCCTCCACGTACTCGCCGACCAGATGCGCGTCGTCTTCGGGGCGAATCTCGCGGCGTATCATCTCCTCAGCCAAACGCACACTCTGCTCGGCCGCGTAAGCCCGCAACTCCGCGCGCGCAGCCTTCGACGCACTCTCGATCTCGCGCCGCGCCTGCTCGCGTATCTTGCGCACATCTTCCTCGGCCGCGCGCTCAATGCGCAGACGCTCCTCTGCCGCTTCCTTCTTCGCCTGCTCGTGTATGGCCTCGGTCTCGGAGCCCAAATTCGCCAGCCGCTCCTCGACCTCTTGCAGCTTCGCAACCGCAGCGCGGCGCTCTTCCTCCGCATGCATGAGGTCGCGCCGTATGCCCTCCTGTCGCGCTCGGAAAGCTTCGGCGAGAGGTCGCCGGAGAACAAAGTACATCGCCCCGGCGAACAGCAGCAGGTTCACGACCTTCGCGATGATTGGAATCAATTCCCCCAACTCGATCGCGAAGAGTCCCGGCATCTGAATCAGACCGAATAACATGCTCAATCAAGTCCCGACTTAAACTGAACGGCCGTTCACTATAAAGACTTCTGGTGACTCTCTATCGCCCGAGGATTTGCGAACTTATGCCCGAGGCTATCCTTACAGCCTCGCTCTCAAGCATCGTGCGGGCATCCTCCGCCTGCGTGCCGATAACGCCCTTCTGCTCTTCTATCTGCTGCTCTACTTCTTTCCGCACCAGACTTATCTTCTGCTGACGATAGCCGAATGCTTCCGCCTGCTGTTGTTCTAAAAGCCTGTAGCCTTCGGCGCGCGCCTTCCTTAACGAATTTTCATAGTTTGCCAGGCTTTCCTCAACATGCCTTATGGTTTCGCGCGCCTCACCGGAACGTCCACGCGTGCGTCTCTCACGCTCTTCAAGAATTGAGTTGATGGGCTTGAAGAGAATCTTGTTCAAGACGAAGACCATCGTGATAATAATCGCAATATGCAGGACAATCGTGCCGTCGGGCACGAGTTGTATCGACTCCGCGAAAGCCAGCATGGTCATTGTATTTAGACTGTTATCTTCAGTATAGCGGCCGCTACGACAAGCAAACTATACTCGGATGAGTACTCACAGCATGCTAAAAGAACGAAAGTTTAACATGCGCTATTTTGAAGCGTCAAGGTTACGAAACCTCAGACAATGTCTTAAATTCGGGGTACGCTTTTTTCCGGTTCTTTGAAGGCTGGTTAGCGCATACCCCTTGCTTTGTAAAATGAAGAGGCCGCGCACGTGCCCTCTTCATGCGCGGCCCCTCAGCACAGCCCGCTAGTGAGAGGCGCGAGCGTGCTCAGGGATGCGGCTGCCCGGTCGCATCCCTTTGTCGTTATTAAGAGACGAGAATGGACATAGGTGCGGGCCTCCTGTGGTATATTCCGCGCGTTCTAATCTTTGAAAATAAGGGCAACGGGTCGGATGCGTAGCGTAGCTCACCCTCAGAGATGAGCATCGCCGTTGAGCAAGAGAGGTCTCTACTCACGGCGAACAAGTTACGCAAAGACATTCTACTAGTATTTGCTAGTGGCGGCAAGTGCCGTGTTCGGCTTCGCCCGTCGGGAGGTGACTCCTGATGGGCCGGAAGCCACGGCAGAGGCCGGAGCGTCTAGGCGAAAAGCTCCGTTTGATACGTGAAGCGTTCGGCCTGTCTCAGACGGGGATGGTCACGCGTCTCGGCGATGAGGGTATCGTAGCCAGCCAAATCTCGGAATATGAGACGGACAAGCGCGAGCCGTCGTTGATAACGCTCCTGCGATACGCGCGGCTGGCTAACGTCTACCTGGACGCGTTGATTGATGATGAATTGGACTTGCCCGCCAAGTTGCCGAGCGCGAAGAAGCACGCAGGGCTAACGCATCGCCCCTGATTGAACGGCGCGGCTATTGACTTACTTAAGTTCTAGCGGGTCTTTGAAAGGTATCTTGTGGCGCTACTTCGATACCGGAACTATATTGTTTCTATATAGTTTTTTGGTACCTGTTAGTACCAGAAATGTCTAGACAAAGTCTTGATAACGTTAACTTTACGGTTAACATAAAGCCTGCAAATGGCTTTAGATGGTTGTATTTACCTGTCAACAATTTGTTGACAAAAAGTCTACTGTGAGTTTACTGTATGCGGTATACAGGTATACCAAGTAAACTTTGTATACCTTGTTAACCCGGCGGAATCATTCAAAGGTTCTTTGAGATTCGGGAGAAAGGCGCGGAAAGCTGCCGCCAGCCGTGTACATCTTTTATGTACAAACGTACATACATTATGTACGCCCGATTATAAGTTTTGTACGTACAGCGTGCGTACAAAAAAGTGAAGGCCGGAGTTGAAGCCTCCGACCTTCGCTTGAGCGGCCCGCCTGTTAAGGCGGTTTCTTGATTGTGACAGTCACCGTCCCGTTTTTCGAGACTGTGATTGTTACCTTAACCCGCTCGCTCTGCTCACAGTTGACTGTGACCATGGTTGTGTCCTTTCACTTCTACGGTTAACCAGACGCCCGGTGTTGTTGCGAACACCGGGCGTTTCCATTTCTACTGACTCCCAGTAGAAAAACCGTATGGGGTCGAAAGGAACTAACCCCAGTTCAAGATAACAACCTTAAAATACACGCATCATGCGGGCCTGTCAATTATTTACTCCAATATATAATATATGTAAGCCCTTTGTTAAGTAGCACTTAATGCTATCAATGATAGCAAAAATAACTTAATTCGTACCGTTGAACAGATTACGCGTCTCGCTTCTCGGTTTTAGACCAGCGAGCCTCTGCCGCCTTCTTAGCAATCTCTTTCCTCTGCTCGGGCGTGAGACTTTCCGCGCGAGCTTGCCCGCCTTTTAAGCCTCCGAGACGGCCCGCGTACTTCTTAGACATAGGTTCGGGTCTAGGTTTTGGTCTGCTCATGCGCGCAGACTAACACGAATTATCGCGCGTGTAAATAGCCTTGCTCAAGCATTAAACTCAAGAAAATCTTTAGTTTCCTAGCAGGATACCCTTGACAAAACCTTGCTCAAGCATTAAGATGCGTGCATTGAATAGTTAAGGCGCTGATAGCTACTAACTACCAGCGCCTTTTGAAAACCAAAGCGATTGCTCACTCTGGCCTTCGGACAAAGACATTGTGAGCCAATCGCCAACGAAAGGCAAGGCTTACAATGACCTGTCACAACTGCCAGCTTCAAACAGTCAAAATCGGCAAAGACCGCAAAGGCAATCAACGTTTCCGCTGCCAGAAGTGCCGCAAGTCCTTTGTGGACGCACCGGAAAAGCCGCTCGGCGGCATGTATCTCCCGCTTGATAAGGCTGAAATGTGCTTGAGGCTTCTTGTCGAGGGTAACAGCATCCGAAGCACGGAGCGCGTAACGGGCGTGAACCGTAACACCATCCTTGACTTGCTGGTGCTGGTCGGAGAGAAGTGCGAGCGCCTTCTAAACGATAAGATTCGCGGCCTGTCAGTCAGTGACGTACAGGCGGATGAGATGTGGGGCTTCGTCGGGATGAAGGAAAAGACGAAGAAACGCAAGCGAGTGATATCAAAAATATTTGATGTGCTCGGCCCGGACGACTCGCTTGGAGACGCTTACACGTTCGTTGCGATAGAGCGGAATACGAAGCTCGTTCTGGCTTGGCACTTGGGGCGGCGCACGTCGGGCGACACGGAGCAATTCACGGAGAAGCTTTACAACGCGACCAGCGGGCAATTCCAGCTTACTACGGACGGCTTCGCGGCCTACGTCCCGGCCGTCGAATACAGCCTCGGAACTCGCGTTGACTTCGCGCAGTTAATAAAGATTTACGACCAGCCGGAACAGGGCGGTGGCGAGCGCCGCTACTCTCCCCCTCGGGTCGTCGAGACGATTAGGAAAACCATCATCGGTCAGCCGAACGCAGAGCGCATTTGCACAAGCCACGTCGAGCGGCAGAACTTGACCATGCGAATGATGATGCGTCGGCTGACCAGACTGACGAACGGCTTCTCTAAGAAGTGGGAGAACTTGAAAGCGGCGCTCGCGCTCCATTTTGCTTATTACAACTTCTGCCGCATTCACAAGACCATCCGCTGCACTCCGGCGATGGAGGCGGGCATTGCTAAGAGCGTGTGGGAACTCAAAGACCTACTCGCCTACTGAAAAAGGAAAGGGGCGGCATTTAGCGTGCCGCCCCTTCGTCACTTACCCCGGATTTAAGACACTACCAAACCTCATACATTGCAACCAACTCACATATGCGAATCAGTAGTTGAAAAGACAGACAAACAGGAGATTGAGTAGAATTTTCTTGCGATGGAAAATCTACTGATTGATATCTACCTGTTTGTCTGCTGCGTCTACGATACTTCGTCCCAAACCTGTTATCAACGCATGAGCAATAACCGGGAGCCGGAGTTCACCGACCAGGAGCTAATCACCATCTGGATCTTCGCTCACTGCGAGGGCTGCTTCGAGAAGAAGAGGATGCACGCCTTGATTCTCAAGTATTGGCGGTCATGGTTCCCACGCTTCGCCCAGCTATCAAACTTTCGTCCTGCGGCTGAATCGTTTGGAGCCGACTTTTCAGACTCTCGGAATGTTCTTGTCCGGCGCTTTGGCCGCGAACAGGACGCCGGAGTTTGACCATCTAATTGACTCCCTGCCCGTCATGCTCGCTCAACACGGTCATTCTTACGGGGCACGGGTCGGGCACGAAGTGGCTGACATCGGATATTGTGCCGCCAAGAAGACACGCTTTCATGGCGTGCGCCTCCACTGCCTTGCACAAAGACAGGTGAACCGCTTGCCGCTCCCCTCTCAAGTCTGGCTCTGCGCGGCTTCGCAATCACGATTCCAAAGCCTTCATTGAGCAGCAGTCGGAAGTAGCCGCCACTGAACTGTTCGGCGATTTAGCTTATCCGACACCGGCAATCATCTCTCATTTGAAAGAGCAGCAGACAAGGCTCATTGCGCCACGCAAGAAACCGAAGGGCGGCGAGTTAACCTCCGACGAGAAGCATTACAATCACTTGGTGCGCCACATCCGGCAGCCTATCGAAAGTCTCTTCAACTGGATCGAGGAGAAGACACGGATTCAAAGAGCGAGCAAAGTGCGCTCGACTGATGCGCTCATGATCCACTGTTGGGGAAAACTGGCAGTCGCTTTCTTCCTGCTCGTTTTCAACTACTGATTCGCATATTTCTAGATTGTAAGAATTCTAAGGGAAAGGGCACACCGGGGCAATTGTCAATACAGCGGCTTTTATAGAAAGGCATTTAAAAGAACCTGAAAATTTTACTCAGCTTAAACTCAGATCATTAAATTGGCCGGATCATATCGTGCATTATTCATTTTACTAGTTATTATCTTCTTTATTCTTCGCCTTTACCCATTATCAAATCGTATATACGTCCTAAGTCTTTTTCATCATAGAAGCTTATCTCAATCTTCCCTCCCCCATTTCTTTGATTGGTCAGCACATTTACCTTTGAACTTAACTTTCTGCGTAATTTAGCCTCCGCAGCTTTTATGTTCGCATCCTCTTTAATGCCAACAGATGTCTCTTCCTTAGATTGACTCTTACCTTCGATAGTGCTTTTTACAACATATTCCGTCTGGCGAACGGAAAGACCCTTATCCATAACATTCTTCGCTAGCTTTCTTTGGATTTCAGGGTCATCTATACCTAATAGAGCGCGAGCGTGCCCCGTCGAAATCTTTTCAATCTCGACTAACTGCTGAATGTCTTCCGGCAACCGTAGGAGTCTTAAGTAGTTAGTGATAAATGTTCTATCTCGTCCCACTCTTTGAGCAACCATCTCCTGTGTAAATCCGAGAGTTTCTATTAATCTTTTATACGCCTGTGCCTCTTCAATTGCGTTCAGTTCCTGCCTCTGGATATTTTCAACCAGGGCCAATTCAAGCATCTTATCTTCTGGTATCTCCTTCACCACGCACGGCACCTTCAAAAGTCCTGCACGCTGTGCCGCACGCCAGCGCCTTTCCCCCGCGACCAGTTGATACCTCTCGTCACCGATTCTTCTAACAAGGAGCGGCTGAATTACGCCGTTCGATCTTATAGATTGCGCAAGCTCCTCCAGTTTATCCTCATTAAAATTCGTTCGAGGCTGAAAGCTGTTGGGCTCGATGAGGTCTGTATCTATCTCAACCATCTCCTCCGACATCGCCGCTGGCCTGTCCGACAGCAACGCGCTCAGGCCCCTGCCCAACACTCTTCTTGTCATGAGACATTATCTCCTTTGCCAGTTGGATGTAGCTTTCGGCACCTTTTGACTTTATGTCATAGATAATAATAGGCTTACCGTAACTCGGCGCTTCCGCCAGACGCACGTTACGTGGAATCACAGCCTCAAAAACCTGCTTGCCATAGAAATCTCTCAGATCGGAAGCCACGGCCGCCGATAAGTTGGTTCGCTCGTCGTACATCGTGAGTAACAGACCTTCAATCGTTAGAGAAGGGTTTAACGAACGACGTATGCGCGCGAGTGTGTCGAATAATTCTGTCACTCCTTCCAGTGCGTAATACTCACATTGAATTGGAACCAGCAGGGAATGAGCAGCGGTCAAAGCATTTAAGGTGAGCAGGCCAAGTGATGGAGGACAGTCAATTATTATAAAGTCGTATTCATTCTCAATTGAGCGTAATGCCTCGCGTAGCTTAAATTCGCGCTCCTTAACATCGACTAACTCGACCTCTGCACCTATTAAATTTCTGTCGGAAGGGATGACCTTTAGGAGGGGTAGTTCCGTGTCTAGTAGTACGTTTTGGGGCGATTCATTGAGGACGAGAACGTGATAGAGGCTTCTTCGATAGTTATTTCGTTGTATACCGACGCCGGAGGTAGCGTTGGCTTGAGGGTCTGTATCTACTATCAGAACCCTGTTTTCGGTCACGGCGAGAGCAGCGGCTAAGTTAACTGAAGTGGTTGTTTTACCCACACCGCCTTTCTGATTCGCCACCGCGATAATCTTCGCCATTCTTATATCCTTGTCGCCGCGGTCATCTATGAACAGCGCTAAACTAACATAAATTATATTGGGATTCTAGATAATCTATCTTTCATGCGGGAATTTTTAAGCTCTCACCTTAACGTTTCACGTGGCACATGACGGGTATGTGCCACGTGAAACGCTAAAAATCAGGCTGCTTTCGCGGTTTTAAGGAAGAAGAGGAGCGTAGAGACTGCGCCCGGCGTGAGACCCGACAGGCGGCGAGCTTGGCCGAAATTATGAGGCATGTTGCGTTCAAGCCGCTCTACCATCTCGTTTGAAAGCCCGCTTATCAAGCGGTAGTTGATATTTTGGGGAATCGGAAGACTATCATAATTTCGTATGCGCTCATTATTATCGCTCTGAGCACGAACATAACCATGATAAAGCAGATCGGCGATGGCCGTATCCAGGTCTGAGAGGCTACACGCAGACTGTATATGTGAGGGGAGATATCTGTAGATCAATGAAGAGTCAACGGATGAGTATTGTGAGAGATGAGCTAAAGAGAGGGAATCACCCAACTCTTTTCCGATAGTACGCGAGAGTTCTCGATAGGTCGCGTCAGAACGCTTGAAGCGAGTTTCAACCAAAGAGTTGCGTAGAGAGGCTAAACGATCACGCCTCTCAGCAAATTTTTCCCATTCGCTGTCACTAACAAGCCCCAAAATTCTGCCGTAGGGTGAGAGTCTGGCATCAGAAGTGTCATAACGAAGCAGTAGACGGCCTTCAGCTCTGGAAGTAAACATGCGATAAGGCTCGTCGGCCCCTTGTGTAATCAGATCATCAATCAAGACCCCTATGTAGGACTCCTCGCGCCGCAACTTAAATCCTTGACGGGATTGCGTATAAAGCGCCGCGTTTATGCCCGCGAGAAGACCCTGACAGCCGGCCTCCTCATAGCCCGTGGTACCGTTGATCTGACCTGCAAAGAAAAGACCTCGTACGCGCGTCGTCTCTAAAAACGGCGTAAGTTCGCGCGGATCAACAAAATCGTACTCGATAGCATAGCCAGGTCGGATAATCTTCGCCTCTTCAAGACCAGAAATTTTATGAATGAGTTCCTGCTGCAATTCCGCAGGCAAAGAGGTCGAGAAGCCGTTCAGGTAGACCTCGTACGTGTCGTGACCTTCAGGTTCGAGGAAGAGTTGATGACGGGTCTTTTCGGGAAATTTTACTACCTTATCCTCAATTGAAGGGCAGTAGCGTGGGCCGATTCCCTTAATTTGGCCCGAATAAAGGGGAGATTCCTTAATATTTTCACGAATCGTCTTGTGGACTTCCTCATTCGTGTAGCCGATATAACAGAGCAACTGAGGCTGTTCTATGGTCTCCGTCGAGAAGGAGAAGGGAATCGGACGCTCGTCCGCGGGCTGCGGCTCGAAGGCATCCCAGTCAATCGTGCGGCCGTCAAGGCGGGGAGGAGTGCCGGTCTTGAGTCGCCCGACCGGAAAATTCAGTCTTTTCAGACTCTCCGCGAGTTCGATTGATGCGGGTTCGCCAGCGCGTCCGGCTGTGTATGTGCGTTGGCCTGTGTGAATCAGGCCGTTTAAGAAAGTTCCAGCAGCAAGGACGACTGCTTTCGCGTGCAACCGCCTCGTATCCTGTAGGGCGACGCCTTTTATACGCCCATTCTCAATTATGAAGTCAATTACGAGCCCTTGGCGCAGGTGTAAATTCGGCGTTGATTCAAGGACATGCCGCATCTCCGTGCGATATAGAGTCCGGTCGGCTTGTGCGCGTGGGGCCTGAACCGCGGGGCCGCGCGAGCGGTTGAGAAGACGAAACTGAACCCCCGTGCGGTCAATGATTCGGCCCATTATGCCGCCGAGTGCGTCAATTTCGCGTACCAAGTGCCCTTTAGCGATGCCGCCGATGGCCGGATTGCAGGACATCTGGCCGATCATCTCCAGACTGAGGGTCACGAGGGCCGTCTGACAGCCCATACGCGCGCTCGCTGACGCGGCTTCGCAGCCGGCATGTCCGGCCCCGATAACAATCACGTCAAAATCTTCGTCGAAGCTTTCCTTCATTTTCCTATGCAGAAGGACGAGAAAATCTCTGATAGTACATCTTCCGGAGTGGTCTCTCCGGTGATTTCGCCCAAGAAACGCAAAGCATCGTACAGCCTCGCAAGGATAATCTCTTCACTCACGCAATCGGCGAATAGCCTCTCGGTAGAACGGAGTAGATCGCTAGCTCGCCTCAAAAGATCATAATGCCGGGCGCTCGTGATAACGAAGCTGTTTTCAAAAGCCTGTCGAGTCGAAAACGGCTCCATTATAGCAGCACGCAGGTCATTTAAACCGGCCCCATTCTTTGCCGAGATAGAAATTATAGGCAGACCGTTTGCCAAAGAACGCATGTTATTAAGGCTAAAATCTTTCAAGTCGCACTTGTTCACGGCAATTAGAATATGATTGCCCGAAGCCTCTTCAAAGATTTTCCTGTCTTCCGCCGTAAGCATCTGCGACCCGTCGAGCACAATAACAGTGAGGTCGGCGTCCGTTACCGCGCGGCGCGTGCGCTCGATTCCGAGCTGTTCAATTCTGTCCGTTGAAGCTCTAACGCCAGCCGTATCAGTGATTAAGACAGGCACGCCCTCAATGTTTATTACTTCGCTGATGGTGTCGCGCGTCGTTCCGGGGATTTCCGTAACGATTGCCCTGTCATACGAGATTAAACTATTGAAGAGGCTTGACTTCCCGACGTTAGGCCGCCCGACGAGTGCTACTCGTAAACCCTCTTTCAGAAGTCTTCCCTGACGGAAAGTGTCGGCGAGGTCTTCGAGTTTATTTGAAAGGTCGGAGAGCTTTCGGACGATTCCGTCGGTTATATCTTGCGGGAGGTCGTCTTCAACAAATTCAAGGGACGATTCGAGCGGGACGATTATCTCCAGCAGGGAATCCTTGACGGGCTGGAGCCGCGCCGAAAGCTCCCCTCCGAGTTGACGCGCGGCCTGTCGGACGGCCGCATGCGTCTGCGCGTCAATCAAATCGCGGACGGCCTCGGCCTGAGTAAGATTCAGGCGGCCGTTCGAGAGGGCACGCATCGTGAATTCGCCGGATTCTGCCGCACGCGCGCCCATAGAGAGAAGTGAGTCCACGATTCTGAGTAGCAGAGGCGGCGAGCCGTGACAGCTAAGCTCGATGACATCTTCGCCCGTATATGATTGAGGGGATTTGAAATAGAGAAGAATGGCGCGGTCTAAAATCTCGCCGCTATCCGGATCGGGAATGGCCTTTAAAGTAGCTCGATTCGGTTCCGGATTAAAATCAGGATCATGTAGGAGTGAGCGTGTGAGTTCGAGTGCGCTCTTGCCACAGAGGCGTACGACGCCGATTCCGCTTCGGCCCGGAGGCGTCGAGAGGGCAACGATAGTATCTGTTGCGGGCACGGCGAAAAATAGTAAGGTCGCGCAAAATCCGGGAGGATGTGCGCGACCCGATTTTGGCTCAGTTTTTGGCTGGCGCCTTCAGACTGACCTTCAGACGGCGCGCGTTACCTTCGCCCACAGACTCCGTGAATAGACCCTCTTCCTCAGCCAATTCCAGGTGGATGATACGCCGCTCGTTTGCGTTCATCGGGCCGAAGGTGAAGGGAACGCCGTTCGAGCGAACGCGCCCGGCCGCATGCCTTGCCATCGCACGCAACTCCGACTCGCGAATCGCCCGGAAGCTGTGAACATCACAGATAAAGTGTGTGTTTTCAGGGAGTTCGCGAGAGAAGGCCTGGTTAACGAAATGCTCAAATGCGTCAAGAAGCTCGCCGCCTTCGCTTCTAAGAATGTGTGCGTCCGGGCCGTCAATATTGAGAGTACAGCCGGGGTCGCCCTCGTTAGCCTCCGCGTGTAAGTCGAAGCGCGCGGCGGCGAATACGTCGTTTAGGAACCGTTGAGCCTCTTGGTAAACTTCCTTCATTGGAGTGATGAGTCGTGCAGTTAAAGTTCCAAAAGTCTAGCAATAATAAGAGGTTATGCCTGCGTCAAGCTTGGGCCGCTAAGTTTCTTTTTAGGCCGCGAAGATTTGCCTGTCTCAGGCGGAGGCTGTTCGCCTTCCTCCGACTTGAGCATTCGATTTATTAGAAATTGCTGGCCGAATCCTACCAGATTGCCCACAAGCCAGTAAACAAGCAGCCCCGCCGGCGCGCTCCAGAGAAGATAGAGCATCATCATCGGCATGATTACGGCCATCATCTTCCGCTGCAAAGGGTCGGCGGAAGGCGATGGAGTTATCAACTGCAAGACCAGCATCGAGCCTGCCATCAGAATCGGGAGGATGTGATAAGGCTCCGACGCTGAAAGGTCTTGAATCCAGAGGAATGATGACTGCCGGAAGTCTATCGAGATAGTTATCGCGACGTAGAGCGCAAGCAGGAAAGGCATCTGAATTAGAAGGGGCAGGCACCCGCCGAGCGGGTTACCCTCCTTCATCAGACGCAACTGCTCCATCTGCAACTCCTTCAGACGCGGGTCATTCTGCTTCATCCCCTTAATCTTCTCTTGCAACTCCTTCATCCGAGGCGCAAGCTTCTGGGCCTTCTTCATGGACTTGGAAGAGCGCCACTTGAGCGGGAAGAAGAGCGTGTAGATGATGATTGTGAAGAGGATGATTGCAAGGCCGTAACTGCCCGTTAGCTTGCTTAAGTACTTTATCGTCAACAGAATGGGAGTTGCAAGAGGTTTTGTAACACGCCGCGTCCAGCCGTAATTTATCAACTGCGCGAGGTCAACCGGATGTCCCCCGAGGTTCTTCGCAATCAGTTCGCTGGTCTCTTGAAGCTGGTCGTGGTCTTTGGGGCCAGTGAAAAGATATGTCGGCGATCCATCTGAAGGAATAGGGACGAGGGCCGTGATTAGATATCTATCCTCTTTCTTGCCGTCGGCCTGATGCTCGTACTTCTCTGTTGTGAACTCAAGACCCGCCGTGGGCTCGGGTAGAACGAGAGTCATCGCGAAGTATGTGTCGCCGACAGCCGCCCAATGGGCCGAAGCGTCGAATTTTTTGACATGCGGACTCGCTTTGTCCTGATCAATCTGCGAGGCCGTCCAGTGGTCTACCTTATCGCCGAGGGCGACCACGCCTTCGGGCGCGATGGAGTAGAAAGTGTAGCGCGGTACGCCCTGATCGCCTATGTTCGGGCCGATTGCGACCTTCGCGTTCGGCACCGGCTGTCCGCCCTGAGAGAGTTTTGTTTCAAGCTTGACGACGTAGCTGTCGGCGTCAAAAGTCAGCTTTTTTACCGCCTCAAGCCCACTCGAAGGGTCTGCCAGCGTCAACTCGACCGACTTCTGCTCGCCGGGATTCAAACTCAACTGCCCGTCGGGCGCGGCCGCGTCCAAGCCATTTACGGCGAAATTTCTGGTAGAAAGCGCGGAATCAACATCCGTGCGGCCCGTCGAAATCGCGAGAGGAGCTTTGCCCTTGCCGAGCCCGTCTTGATTGACAAGCTCAAGTGGCCGCGGATTTTCCCGTGTGCCGGCGACGGAATAGAGAGGCCTTGTTCGGCCGTCCTTGTCCTTGTTTTGCTTGATTATCCAGCTCTTTACGACCGCGCCGCGGCTGTCGAGTTCGACCCTGTAGAGCGGAGTCGAGACGATAACAGTCCTTTGCGGCGTGGTGTCGGGGGACGACGCTGCGGCCGGCGCACTCCGCTGCTCAGCCTGAATCGGCTGAGCTGTTGGCGCGGGAGTCGGCGTAGCATCCGACGCAGTCTGGTTAGAATTAGCGTTCTGCTGGGGATTCGTCGGAGGAAATAGGTAAGTCCATCCGAAAAGAATTACAGCCGAGAGTACAAAGGCAAGTAGAAGGCGCTTCTGGTCCATTATTTCTTATACGAGCCCCAGGCGCTCATAAGATGACGAAATTAAGTGAGTCGCCCTCATTTGACCGGATCGTACCCGCCCGGATGAAACGGATGGCAGCGCAAGAGGCGACGTACCCCTCGCCAACTGCCGCGCATGGCCCCGTATCGTTCGATGGCTTCGAGCGCGTACTCCGAGCAGGTGGGAACGAATCTGCATGAGGGCGGGAGCAGAGGCGAGATAAACGCCTTATATAGCCGTAGTAAAGATGTAAGAAATGTCTTCACCGCGCTCACACGCCAGATTCAACTGAAGCCTCAGGCTCGCCCCGCCTGACTTGAGCCAACACGCGACGCAAATCCTCGATGACGGCGTCCAGCTTCGTCTCAATGATGGCGCGTCGGACGTTAAAAACCCAGTCGTAATTCGTCCGAAGGGAAGCAAATTCCGGCACGCTCAACCGAAAAGCCTCGCGCAGGAGCCTTTTCGCCCGATTCCGGTCTACCGCGTGACGCGACATCTTCCGCGAAGCCGTTATCCCTAGCCTGTGGCGGTCGAGGCCATTTGCCAGAATGAAGGCCGTCACCAGGCGACCGTCGAAGCGACTCCCTTTTCCGTAAACCGCACGAAACTCCGCGGAATTACGCAGACGCGCATTCTGGGGCAAAAAGCAGCTCCGACTTAGTAATGCGAAGGCGTCAGACGCCGTCGCCCCTTGGCACGTCGCCTCTTGAGCACGAGCCGCCCGCTCTTGGTCGCCATGCGCGCGCGGAAGCCATGTGTCTTGGCCCGCCGCCGATTGTTAGGTTGAAAAGTCCGTTTAGGCATAGTCGTTTATTTCTCCTCAAACGAAAACGTTAAGACTAGCCTCTAAAGGGATTTGTGTCAAGGCGAAAGGCCCTGTTATTCGCCTTCTTTTGCTCCGATATTTCACGCGAAAGAAAACGACGTGCGGTGCCAAACTAAATGATTTAAGTCAGGGCTATGAATGACGAAAAATATCCTTCGGAGGCTCGATATGTGAACTCCGGAGCGCAAAACCTTAAAAATCGCCTGTCTTAAATAGATTCACTTTTCCTCCGTTTTCCTTAGAAAACCAAATTTTCCAGCCGAAATAAATATCGAAATTAAAGGGAGAAAATTTTTTCTCCGAGCCCTGTGGAATTCTCTTGCATCCACGGTCAGGTTGTGCTAGTCTCGCGCCCGTTTCACAGGTCTTCAGTGCCTGTAAGTAATTGAAAGTAAAACACTTAAAGCTTCACTTTAAGTTCCACAGAGTTTTCCACAGCCTTGTGGAAAACTCTGTGGAAAACTTCCAAAATGAGGCCGTGCGAGGGCTCAAAAGGAAGCTTTTCCAACATCTTCCGCCGTTTGCTTCAAAGCTTAGCTTGAGCAAAGACGGAAGGTGGGTTGTATCCTTTTGATTCATCCGCGTTGATGGTCGGTTAGGGGAAGCGAGATGAGCACAAGTATAGAGAATAGAGTGTGGAACGACATTCTGCTCGCGGTCGAGAAGCGGCTGAACCGGCAGAGCTTCGAGACTTGGATTCGTCCGATCCATTTCGAGGGCCTCGACGAAGGCGATCACGTGCTCTACCTGCGCGCGCCCAACCACGTGGTCAAGGATTGGGTCAGCTCCAACTACTCCGATGTGCTCGACGCGTCGCTGTCCGAACTGAACCTGACTGAGTATGAACTCAACTGGACTGTCGAAGAGGAGTCGCAGACTCCGAGCCTGATGGTCGGTAAAGAGGACGACCTCGGGGACGCGGAACTAAAGGCCGAGAGCCGTCCGAACTCTTCCAAGAACGGTTCTTCGAGCCTCTTTTCGCTCCTCGAAGCCGCGAAGTCGGACGGCCTCACGCCGGGAGCGACCACGTTCGTTGACATAGAGCCGCTGGAGAATACGCTTAACCCCAAGTGCTCATTCCAATCCTTCGTCGTGGGCTCCTGCAATCAATTCGCACATGCAGCCTCGCTCGCCGTCGCCGAAGCGCCGGGGAAGACTTATAATCCGCTCTATATCTACGGGGGCGTGGGGCTTGGGAAGACGCACCTCATGCACGCGGTCGGGCACGCGATAAAGGAGCGAAACCGGTATCTGCGCCTCTCATATATATCGGCCGAGCGCTTCATGAACGAGCTGATCAACGCCATACGCTACGATAAGACGCAGACTTTTCGTGAGAAATATCGCTCGATTGATGTGCTTCTGATGGACGACATACAGTTCATGGCGGGTAAGGAGCGCACGCAGGAGGAGTTCTTCCACACGTTCAACGCGCTCTACGACGGCCAGAAGCAGATAGTAATCACGTCCGACTGCCCGCCGCGCGAGATTCCGACGCTGGAAGAGAGGCTCCACTCGCGCTTCGAGTGGGGCCTGATAGCAGACATCGAGCCGCCCGACCTCGAAACGAAGGTCGCGATTCTAAAACGTAAGGCCGACCTGGACGGCGTCACTCTCCCCGACGACGTTGCCTTCTTCATCGCAAGCAAGGTCAAGAGCAACATACGCGAGTTGGAAGGCTCGCTCGTGCGGCTGATTGCCATCTCGTCCCTGCGCGGACTGCCCATCTCGAAGATGCTCGCGCAGGACGCCATACGCAACATCGCCGATGACGACCAGCCTGTCGGCATTACTATCGAGCAGATTCAAAAGACCGTCTCCGCGCACTACAAGCTCCGCGTGGAAGAACTGAAGTCAAAGAACAATTCGAGGCAGATAGCCGTGCCGCGGCAGGTGGCGATGTACCTGTGCAAGCGTCTGACAAAACACAGTTTCCCGGAGATAGGAAGGGAGTTCGGCGGCAAGCATCACACGACCGTAATTCACTCTGTGGATAAGATTGAAGGGCTCGTTTTGAAGGATCAGAATTTCCACAGAGTCGTGAGTGACATTATGGACAATCTTTGCAAGTAGTTAGCGCAAAATACGTCCAAAAGTTTTCCACAGCGCCAATACCCTTTTAGTTGTTTAAAATCAAAGAGTTGACTAAAAGTTTTCCACATTTCCACAGGAGGGGTTAAAAATGGGCCTGTGGAAATGTGGAAAACTCTCGCCTCATGATTCTTTTCCACATAAACGCCGAGATTTCCACAGCATTTTCCACAGGGGTTGTGGAAAATAATTCTATTGACTACAACAGTTAACCCGGTTTTCCACATTTCCACAGGCCCTACTACTACTACTAGATATAAATATAAGGTATTAAATTAGTATAAATAGGAAAAGGCGTAGCTTGAGAATTCATTCAAAGACGAAGTCTCATAGAGGAGTTTAGAAATGGAATTCACCATCAGCAAGAATGCTCTACAGAAGGAGCTTGGGTTCGTTCAGGGCACTGTCGAGAAGAAGAACACGATTCCTGAACTGTCCAACATCTTCATCGAGTCCGTAGGCGAGGGCACGATCCGCATTACGGGAACCGACCAGCACGTGACGCTACGCTGCGAGACTGAGGCGGAGATTAAGACGCCGGGCGCGATGTGCGTAGGCGCGCGCAAGCTCTTCGACATCACGCGAGTGTTGCCGGACGCGCCCGTCAGTTTTCGTAGGGATGAGAACAACTGGGCGTCGGTCAAGTGCGAGCGCTCGAACTTTCGCATAGTCGGCGTAGATCCGAAGAGCTTCCCCGAGGTGCCGAACTTCAAGTCCGCGCCCGTAAAGTTCCCCGCGAACATCTTCAAGACATTCATCGACAGGACTATCTTCGCCATCACACTCGAAGAGTCGCGCTACACGCTCTCCGGCGCGAAGTTCATGCTGGGCGCCGCGGGGGCGAAGATGGTGACGACCGACGGTCACCGCCTCGCATACGTCGAGCGTAAAGACCTCGGGAACGGCTCCGCCCCAAAGGAGGAGATAGACGTTCTCATCCCGCGCAAGACACTCGCCGAACTCACCAAGCTCACAACCTCATATGAGGGCGATATCGGCCTCGGCGCAGACGAGAATCACATATACTTCGAGGCCGGGCCGCGGCTCCTCATCTCGCGCACGCTGACGGGCCAGTTCCCGAACTACGAGATGGTCATGCCGAAGGGCAACGACAAGCGTGCCGAGTTCGACACGGCCTCGCTCTCACAG
>JBJMGR010000051.1:0-11896 GCA_045807805.1 Pyrinomonadaceae bacterium
ATAATAAGCATGCACACCGTTAACAGTGCGAACGCTTTAGCCATCCATGAATTATTCATGCTATCCCTCCCTAACTGTTCTATTGAAAAAAAAGCGGGCTCTAAGGAAAGCGCTTTCCGGAGCCTCGCTTTTACTATTGCAGCCTACCCGCCACCCTCACGCGCCCGAACGGCATCATCAAGCGGGCGCAGGCAAAAGCCTCCCCCGAACGCTTGATGGCGCCGAAAATGTGTTTACGTGATTCGCGATTATGAGCCGAGTTCTTCAAAAGCATGGTACCGCTTCTAAGGGGGTATGCGTGTTTGAGGTTCAGGAAAGAGCAAGATGCATACCACCGGACGTACAACCGTCCCGATTTCCGTTGCCGGGAGAGACGGCGCCGACAACCCTAGGAATCCGGCAATATTCTCGCTCCTTAAGAGGCGTGCACGCCCGGCCCGCGCCCGACGCGGGGGCGAAACAGATTTCATTCAATTTTTCGGATACGATTTCCTGAATAATTCATAAAAACGCCGTACGTCCGCGCGGCTCGGCGTCGGCATTGACGGTGGAAAATCGGCCCATATCGGCCACATTTATGGACAAAGTTTAAATAGTCGGACGTGAAGAGGGGCCGTCCTTTTATAGGAGCGGCCCCTTGGCGTTTAAGTTCTACGGACGTAGGCCGTCGGTCTAGTCCACGACGTTGAAGTCTATGCTGCGCACGAGCGGCGGGGCGTTCTTGTCGCCCAGTTCATCCTTGACGATGAGCGTCAGGACATACGAACCGGGCGAGAGCTTTGAGACGCCTATCTGTCCAATCTTCACGACCTGCGTGTCGTCGGCGCCCTTTACGTCGAGCGCCTGCACGGGCCCCTGAAAGATTACGCGCCCGCCGCGGTTGATGGCGAGCTGCGCGCTGAGTTGCGACTTACCCTTCTCCATCTTCGAGTTGTAGATGATGGCGGTGTAGCGCAGGTCGTCCTTGCGCGGAATCTGTCGCAGCGCCGTCAGTGCGGTTGACTGTCCCTTCGGGCCGGCCGCGGGGTCAACCGCGTAGAGAAAGACGCTGCTCATCGCCAAGTGCTTCTTGCTCACGTCGGGCACTTCGATGTACTTGGACAGGGAACCGACCTTGCCGGTCTTGGCCTCACGCACCGCGACACGGAACTGATAGTTGCCCGTGGGCACATCGACGTGGCCCGTGTAACCGATGCCGGTGTCGAGGGCGCGTTTGTAGTCATCGGGAGAGAGCGCGGCATTGACGGTCTGGCTGAAGCCGCCCTGCACCTTGCCCACGGAGTTGAAGACGAACCCGACGAGGTCTAGAGACGTGTGGTACTTGCCGTCCGAATCCTGATTGAAGTCGAGGGTCTTGGCGTCAATCCGTATGTCCATGTCCACGGACGCGCCATTGCCGGGCATGAAGCGGTACTGGAATGCGCCGGAGAGGTCAACTTCATTCTTCGCGAGCGGAGACATCGCAGCCCTGATGATGGCCTGCTCCTTCGACATTGTTTTTGAAGATGCCTCGTCCGGCGTGGCAACGAAGCCGATGCGCGTGTAGACCTTCGCGCCGGGGCGGTTGACCTTTATCTGCAACTTGTGGAACTTGCCGTCGAACGCCTCGGCGGGCTTGTATGCGAGTAGGTAGTAGCTGCTCCGGTCGAGCATGCGCTCGATGCCCTCGCCGAAGTTGTTTGTGTTGATGATGGAGATGCCGCCCGTCGCTTCGGCGAGCGCTTCGAGCCCCTGGTGGGCCGTCAGCGCGTCGAAAGCCTTGTTGTCGAAGGCGGCCATGTCCGGCGAGCGGCCGAAGTCCTTCGCGGCGGCATTGTCGAACCTACCCAACCCGCTCTTCGCCTCGTTGCCGGGGTCTGTGAATCCGGTGACTCCAGGGCTTGCGGCGAGCCCGCGCACGTCGAGCGCGTTGATGACCACACCCGCGCGGCTCGATATGTCGGCGAGTTGATTGAGCATGTAGGTGATGTTCGACTGTAGGGAGCGTGCCTCCTGCAACTGAATAGGGCCGCCGCCCCTGACGATGATTTGTGACGGGGTAGACTCGAAGATGGGGAGGCCGCCCGAAATCAGCACAACGCTTTTACGCCCCGGCAGAGGCTTCATAGTGTTAATCAGGTTGGCCGTGACGGAGAGCGAGGAGAGGGCGCGCGCGCCGCGCGTGAAGCCGTCGGGCGTCACGTCGTAGTCCAGCCCGTTGCCCGGCATGTGTATCCTCGTGTCCTCAAGTGAGGCCGAGCCCATACCTGACGACCCGACCTCGCCGCCGACGCCGGAACTCATGGCCCTTTTGGGGTCGTCGGGCAGACCTTCCGAGCGCGAGAAGTTGTTGAAGACCGAGTAGGGGTGCGGTCTCGGGGTTAGCTCGGCGATGGCGCGGCGTAGTAGCAGCTTGTCGGACGTGAACTGTTGTAGAAAGCCCACGCCGCCGACCACGCGCACTATCGCAACGAGGTCGCCCGCGCCCATCTTCTTGTCCACGAAGTCGGTGAGCACTGAGCGGACGGTCGTCATGTCGTTTGCGGGTATGGTCAGGTCGTCAACGACGAAGGCGAAGACGCGGCGCAGGTCTCGCGCCGAGAGGTTGCGCGCCACCTCCGGCTCGACGGTGCGCCCGGCCAGTACGACGCTTCCGTCTATGCGCGGAACCGAGTCCGCGCCGACGTAGCTCACGAACTGCAACTCCTGCCGCTTGCCGTTCTCGTAGAGGCTGAAGTCTTCGGGCTTCAGGTCTGGTATGACCTTGTCGTCCTTATCCGTGACCACCGCATCCACCTGAATTAGCTGCGACGTGATGCGAATCACGTCCTCGTCCCCCTCTTGATTCTGCTGCTGTGCGGGCGAGGGTGCGGTCGTTTGTCCGAGGGCGCAGACGCCGAGCATGGTCGTCGCGAGCAGGAGAGCCAGTGCCTTTTTCATTGAGAAATCCTCTTTCTAATCCGTGCGGCCGATGAAGTTTCGGAGTGGTGGAGTCCGAAAAATTGTATGGTTGTCTGAAATTTCGACGCGCGGATTATAGAACAGGAGTGCGGTAAATTCCGAGTAGGGGGCGGGTACAAAAAAGGCCGGCCGACTCCGCTCGTTTAGAGCGGGGCCGACCGGCCGAAGGGCGTGTGGCGGGAGAGTCCCGAAGGGCTAACCGCCGGTTGCCCGGATTAGAAGAAGTAGCGCGCGCCGAAGAGGAACGTGCGTCCTGCGACGTTGGTGCGCCCGTAGTTGAGGAACAGCGTCGGGTCCGAGGTCGCGGCCAGAGCGCGGCTCGGAATCACCGTGAAGTTCCTATGGTTGAAAGCGTTGAAGATTTCGGCGCGGAGCTGTAGCCTCTGGCTCTCGCCGTAGGTGCGGAAGTTCTTCACCGCCGCGAAGTCGGTGTTGATCGTCCCGCCCGTGCGGAGCGTGTTGGCGCCGAGGCCGTTGCCGAGGCCCGAGTTTGTGGGGTAAACGATGTAGTAGCCGTTCGGGTTGGCGAGCACGCCCGCCGCGTTGGCGGTCGTGAACGTGCCGGGCGTGCCGTTGGGGTTGACGCCGACGCGCTGCGTAGATTGGACGGTCGAGAGCACCGCCGACGGGATAACGCCGAGCGCGTTGGGCGAGCTTATGACCGAGAACGGCGTGCCGTCGGCCAGCGTCGTGACGCCCGATATCTCGAAGCCGCTGAAGGCGCGGTTAAGGAAACCGTTGCCCTTGAAGACTTCGGGGCTCTGCCAGACGTAGCTCGCGATGAAGCGCTTCGGCTGGTCGAAGCCCGAGCGCGCCCTGTCGCAGGCGATGCAGCGCGGGTCGGACGGGACGGTGCGGTTAAGGCCGTTGCCGCCGCCGAGGATGTCGTCGCCCGTCGAGATGAACATCGAGTAGGTGAAGTTGGCGTTGAAGGTCAGACCGCCGAAGTTCGTCCCCGCGATGTTCACGTTGTTCAGACGCTTCTCAAGCGTGACCTGACCACCGTGGTAGATCGAGCTGTTGATGCCGTCGCCGATGATCGTCGAGCCGCGCTTCGGGTCGAGGCGGCCGCGGTTGTTGCAGAACGGGTCGGCGTTGAGCTGCGCCGTGGTGCAGGGCGCGAACCCGCCGAGCGGCGTGAAGAAACCGGGATTCGACTCGTACTCGCCGACGAGGTTGGAGCCCTTCGTGCCGATGTATTCGAGCTTGACGACGTAGTCGCGGCCCAAGGCGTACTGGCCGCTCACCGTCCACTGCCAGGACATCGGGCTGCGTATGCGCTTGTTAGGAGAGAACAGACGGTACTCAAGCTTGGTCGGGTCGAGTCCCTGCGCGACGGCCTGTGCGGGCGTCGTGTTGGCGATGGCGGGCAGCCCGTTGTAGGGGCGTGCGCCCGACACCTGCGCGCCGAACGAGTAGCCGAGCGGGAAGTTGCGCGAGACGTTGAGCAGGACGTTCTGGAATATCTGGTCGTAAGAGATGCCGAAGCCGCCGCGGAAGACGAACTTGCCGCCAGCGAAGTCCTTCGGGTTGTAGGCGAAGCCGACGCGCGGCCCGAAGTTGTTCAGGTCGCTCTTGGCGTTCGAGAAGAAGCCGAAGGGCGTGGTGACGTACTCGTAGCGCAGCCCGAGGTTGAAGGTCAGGTCGGAGCTGAAGCGGTAGTCGTCCTGCGCGAAGTAGCTATGCTCCCACGTGACGGGGGTTATCGCGCCCGCGCCGTTGAACTTCGAGACGCTGGCGTTGAAGTCGGCCAGCATCGAGTTGAAGTCCGGGTAGGAGATCGAGCCCCTCAGGTTGGGCGCGAAGAAGTTGTTGAGCTTGTAGCGGAGGATGTTGGCACCCCACTTGAAGTTGTGCTTGCCCGTCGAGTAGGACATGTTCTCAGTCCACTCAAGCACCTTGTCGTTGCGCCCCTGCGGGAAGTTGACGTTGCCGAGCGTGAAGGCGGTGGATACGGGGGTGCCGCCCACGTCGAAGGCGAGGCCGTAGTTCTCGGGGAAGGCGAGGGTCTTGAGACTGTAGGTAAAGCGCGCCTCGTTGATCCAGTTGGGCGTGAGCGCGTACACGTCGTTGATGGTGAAGGAGTGGTTGCGCCCGGCCTGCCCAAGCTCCTGGCCCTCAAGGCTCACGGGGAGGCCGGGGTCGAACGACTTGTCGAACAGGTAGCGGAACGAGAGCTGGTCTTTGTTGTTGATCTTGGTATTGATCTTCGCGAGGTAGCGATTGAAGTCCGTGCCGTAGGCCAGAGCGCCTTGGCCGAGGAACCTGTTGAAGGTCTGGAACGGGAGCGTGAAGAGCGTGGGGCAGACGTTGGGGTTGGCCTGACACGTCGCCGCAGGGTTGCTCACGTCGCGCACGACGACCGAGCCGTTCGTCGTCGGGTCGTTCGCGATGGGGTAGGTCTTCAGTATGTAGTCAACGACGCCGGGGGCGAACTTCGAGGCGTTGGCCTTCAGGAGGTCTGCGCCCGCCTGCGTGATGGCCGGGCGCGTGGCCGAGCCGACCGTCTGGCGGAAGTCGTCGAAGTCCATGCTGCCGAAGAAGAAGGTGTGGTTGCGCTTGACGGGGCCGCCGACGACGAAGCCGTAGATGCTGTCGTTGGTGACGCTGCGCACCTGTCGGAGTATCTGCTTGTCGGAGAGGGCGGAGTTAGCGGGGGCGGCACGCAGGGCATTGAAGTTGCGCTGCTGGGTCGTCGTCAGCGAGTCCATGCCGTTGCCGTCCCACGCGTAGTGGCCGATGCCGTGGAAGTCGTTCGTGCCCGACTTCGTTATCTGGTTGACGTAGGAGCCGGCGTTTCGGCCGAACTCCGCCGAGGGCGTGTTGGTGATGATCTGGAACTCGCCGATGGCCTCGGGCGGGAGGTTCTGGCGCGGTATCGAGAGCGACTGGTCGTTGTTGTTCGCTCCGTCAATCGTGAAGTTGTTCGAGCGGGTGCGGTTGCCGTTGACGGCGAAGCCCGAGCCGGGGCGACCGTTCTGGTTCGGCAGCACGCCGGGGTTGAGGAGCGCGAGGCCGTTCAGCGAGTTGCGGCCCGGCAGCTCTAGAATCCTCGTCTGTTCGACGCTCTTGGCGACCTGACTCTGCGTCGTGTCGAGCAGCGTGCCCGTGGCGACGACGGTCACCTGCTCGGCGACGCCGCCGGTCTTAAGCTGCGCGTCCGCCTTCGAGTCCTGGCCGACGCTTACGCCCACGCTCGACGTGGTCGTGGAGAAGCCGGACTTCTCAATCTTGACGGAGTAGTTGCCGACGGGCAGGCCCGCGACGCGGTAGAAGCCTTCCTCATTCGTCGTGGCGGTGCGCTCGGCACCCGTCGCGACGTTGGTGACGGTGACGTTGGCACCGGGTACGGCGGCGCCCTGCTCGTCGGTGACCGAGCCGACTACATTGCCGTTGATCGTCTGCGCCCATGCGGGCGCCGTAAAGGCGAAGACGAGCGCCAGCACGGCGACTAGGGGAACCAGTCTGTTTCTCATCATGGTACTCACTCTACACTCTCCCTCCTACTAACAAACGTGTGTGTTGCGGAGTTACCTTCGGTTGATTTGGGATTGCTGGATTAGTGGAGCGGAAGGGGAACCGGCAAACTTGCCGCGCCTTTTCCGACACTTTGGGACTGACGCGGCAGAAGGAGCAAGATTTGTGCCGTGTGGGGCGGCAGTGCCGTCCGCGCGGGAAGCTGTTGATTTGTCGAAACTTGAAGGTGAGCGGGGGACGGACGCGGCGGGTTAAACCGGATATTTAGTCCAAGTTTTTGGATACGTACGGAAATTTGGTTTCACGTACGCGACGGCGCATAGGGCGGTAGCCGACTCGGCACCGAGAGCGCGGCCGCTAGGGAGTTTAGCGCCGCGCTCAACTTTCGTCGTGCGCCGTAGCTTCACTTAAGACTTCTCGGTCAAGGGGCTCGTTCAGTCCGCCGACTTACCTCTTGGAGCGAAGCTCTTTGATGGTCGCGCGCAAGCGCGGCGCCTCCTCTGTGTTAGGTACGAGCTTGAGGTATGCCTCAAGCTCGTCGGCGGCCTGCTTGTATGCGTGCCTGTTCCAGTAGAGCCCGCCGAGGTACTTGTGCGCGTAGGGCACTTCGTCGCCGCCGACCTCGACGGCCTTCTTCAACTCCTTCTCGGCCTCTTCAAACTCGCGACGCCTGATGAGTATGAGCCCGAGGTAGTAGTGCGGCAGCGGCGCTGTGGCGTTCTTCTGCGCGGCCTTGCGAAACTGCGTCTCGGCCTCGGAGAACTGCTGGCTGTCGTGGAGCGCGACGGCGTAGGTGAAGAGCGTCGGGTAGTCGTCGGGCGAAAGCTTGAGCGCGTCGCGGAGCACCTCGACCGCCTTGGCCGGTTGCTTCTGCTTCATGTAGAGCAGGCCGAGTTCGGTGAGCGCGACGGGGAAGTCGTGATAGGCGGCGACGGCCTCCTTGAGGAACTCGACGGCCTTCACCTGGTCGTTGCCGCGCAGGGCGTCGAGGGCCTTGTTGTAGAGGTCGAGCGCGGGCTTCGGGACGCTGGCGAGCGAGGCGTTGAGCGTGCCGGGTCGCGACTCGGCGGCGGGCGTGCCGTCCTTGCGCTTCGGCTGTAGGTAGACCTGAAGCGTGTAGGGGCGTGTGCCGGAGGGGAGCGTGACGCCCCGAAGCATGCTGTTAATGTCGGTCTCGATGTAGACGGACTCTCTGACGGTCTCGAAGTCGTTGCCGCCCTCGATGACCACCGTGTAGGAGCCTGCCTCAAGCGAGCGGAAGCCGAAGTAACCGTTAGAGTCTGTGTAGACTGAGAGTTCTCCCGCAGACTGAGTCTGTAGACGAACCTTGAGGCGCGTGTCGGCGCGACGGCCCGAGGGGAAGACGATGCGCCCCTGTATGACGTGCTTGCCGCCGGTGCCCGTGTCGTCAACGCCTACCTGCGCGCGCGCGGCCGACGTGCAGAGCGCGACGAAGAGCAGGGCGCAGAGCGCGACGCCCGTCCGGCGACGCGTGGGCGCGATGTGTGACAGGCTTTCACGGAGAGACATCTCGACGACTCCTTTTCAAAAACTCGAAAGGCGTGGGGAGCGAAGCTGTTTGCGAAGGCGAAGGATAGCACAGAAAAAGAGAGGGGAGGGACATGAATTTCATGCCCCTCCCCATTAACCTTTCGCGGCGCGACCCGTGGGCCGCCGCGCGAAAGCAGCCAGCCTTAGAACTGGAACTTGATGCCGAGGCGCAGGGCCGACGGGAACTGGAAGATCGTGCCCGTGCCGTAGAACGGGTTGCTCACCGGCGGGATACCCGACGCGCCAGAGTTGATCTGGAACGTCGTATCCTGACGGATGGGCCGCTGCGTGTTCGTCACGTTGAACCAGTCGAGCTGGAGCCTGAGCTGGCGGTTCTCACCGACCTGAATCGGGTAGTAAGCGCCGAGGTCAAGGTTCCAGGTCGTGGGCGTGCGGTTGCGGCCCGTCAACGGGTTGATGGCCGTGCCGCGCGGGACGGCGAAGCCCTCGTTGTTGCCGTAGACGGGGTGCGGGATCAGTTGGTCGAACGGGATGCCCGACTGGGCACGGAACGACGTGCTGACCAGCAGCTTGAACGGCGTGCGGTACGTGCCGTCAACCTTGAACTGGTGCGGGCGGTCATTAGGCAGACGCCCGTAGGTGTTCTTGAGCAGGCTGACGAGGTCGAAGAGCGACGTGATGTTCGGGTCGCTCTGGCCGTTGTCGTTGCGGAACAGTCCTTCGTAGTTGCCGATCAGACTCGAATAGACGTAGGACGAGATGAGCTGCCAGTTGTTGGTGAAGCGCTTCGTCGCAGTGAATTCGAGTGCGCGGTAGTAGCGGCGCGCGCGACCGAAGCAGCCGACGCCCGCCGTGGTGCACGCGATGTCCTCGGTCGTCTCGCCGTTGCCGCGGCGGCCGGGGTTGAAGATGAAGTAGGTCTCACCGTCGTTGAACGAGCCGTCCTCGATAACGTCGCGCTGGGCGCGGTAGATGCCGCGCATGCCGAGGGCGAAGTCCTTCAGGGGCGAGTACTCGATGCCGGCCGTCCACTCGTTAACGGTCTGCGGCTTCAGGTTCGGGTCAATCGGCGTGCGGTCGCCGCCGAGGTTGCCGAAGTCTGTGAGCGTCGTCGAGCCCGCCGGAGCGTTCAGGCGGTTGACGCGGATGTTGAAGTCAATCTGCTGGTCGTTGCCGCCCGCGCGCACGTTCAGGTCGAGCGGTACGGGCGTCTCAACAAACTTCGCGAAGTTGGCGAAGATCTTGCCGCGACCCTCACCTGTGAAGTCCCAGATGAAGCCGAGGCGAGGCTGCGCGTTGTCGATGAAGTTGTTAAGCGCGAAGTACTTCGTCGTCGAGCCGTAGGTCTGCTGGTAGTCCCAGCGGAGGCCGAGGTTGAACTGAAGGTTCTTCGTCACCTTCCAGTCGTCCTGGCCGTAGAAGCTCTCGGTGTTGGTGTGCGTGAAGTCGCCGTGCGTGGTCAGGCGGAAGTCGCGCACGCTGACCGTGCTCAGGATCAGGATCGGGTTTACGAGCGTGGCGAGCGAGACGCCGCCGACGGTCGAGGAAGTGTACTGCGTGCCGAAGGAGCCGGCGGCGATCAGCGCGTTGGCGCGACCCTGGAAGGTCGAGTTCGGGCAGATGATGTTGTGCCCCGTCGGGTCGCCCTGGCAGACGCCGTAGGCGTTGGTCACGCGGAAGCCGTTGAAGACGCCGCTGGTCGGCGCGCCGAAGTCCTGGCTCGGGCCGGTCGAGCGCGTGTTGATGCGGTAGCGGTTCTGGTTCAACTCAAACCCGTACTTAAAGGTGTGGTTGCCCCAGATGTTCTGCATCCTCGCCGCGCCCTCGATGCGGTCGCGATCCTGGTCGGAGCGCAGGCCGAAACCCTGGCGGACGTAGTTGCGCGCGAGCGAACCGCCCGTGCCGTTGACGAAGGCGAGGAAGAGGTTGCCGCTGCCGGAAGGCACGGTCACGGCGGTGGTCGTGACGGGCAGAACCGAACCGCTGTTCAGAACCGCGAAGGCGTCCGTCACAAGCGGGGTATCGGCGACGCTCGCCTCGGGGAGGGTGTTGGCGCGCTGGAAGTGCAGGCCGCCCGAAAACTCGCCGATGAAGTTCGGCGTGAAGGTCGAGTTCAGACGAAGCGCGTAGTTGTGGCCGCCCGTCTGCGTCTCGCCGCGGAAGCTGGCGACATCGGCGCCGAAGCCGGAGTTACCGAAGAGGAAGCCTTCCTGCTTCGTAAAGTCGCCGAAGGTCGAGAAGTTCATGACGTGGTTCTGCGAAGGCTGCCACGTGATCTTGCCCGCGTAGAAGGGCGTCGTAACCTTGTTGTTGACGCTCGTATGGAACGTCTGGGTCAGGAAGTAGTTGTTGCGGCGCTGCGGGTTGAACGCGCCGAAGAACCAGAGCTTGTCCTTGACGATGGGGCCGCCAACGTCGAAGCCCGCGTCAACTTCCGAGAAGCCGTTCGCGGCCGAGCCCGTGAACGGGATGGCCGAGGACTTCACGCTGCGGACGAAGCTCTGCGGGGTGAAGTAGACGAACGCGTCGCCGCGGATGTCGTTGGTGCCGCTCTTCGTGATGACGTTGAAGATGCCGCCCGTGGCCTTGCCGAACTCAGCGCCGTAAGCGCCGGTCTTGACCTCGACCTCCTGAACGAACTCGAACGGGAGGTTCGCGCCCGAGCCGCCGAAGGCGGGGTCGGAGACGGTCACGCCGTCGAGGATGTAGTTGTTCTCGGGGCCGGACGATCCGGCGACCGACGGGTCGCGGTCACGGCCCGAGGCGTCGCGAAGTCCCGAGCGGCTGACGGTCGGCGCTATCGAGTAGAGCGACTGGACGGTGCGCTGCGTCGGGAAGTTGGAAAACTGCTCGGTCGAGACGTTCGTGCCGGTCGTGTTGGCAGTCACGTCGATGGCCGCGCCGGAGCTGGCCGTGACCTCGACCGTTTCGGTCGCGCCCTGCGGGCGGAGCGAGACGGTGATGTTCGACGTGCGGCCGAGGCTGACCTCGACATCCGACTGCTCGAAGCGGGCGAAGCCCTTGGCCGACTCGACCGTGACCACGTAGCGGCCGGGTTCGAGGTTCGGCATGCGGTAGATGCCCTCGTCGTTGGAGACGACAGTCTGCGAGCGGCCGCCCTGGCGGGTGGCTGTAACGGTAACGCCGGGGACTGCCGCACCATTAACGTCGGTCACGGTCCCCTCAATGGAACCCGTCGTGGTCGTCTGGGCCGACGCGCTCACGAATAGTGAGAGCACGACGGCCAGCGTAAAGGCCACGAAACGTATGGGAGTTCTCATACTAACCATTCCTTTCATCTTGTTTCCTTAGTCTCAAAGGAGAAACTTTCAGTTGTGACGCTTGGCTTACAGAGAATTGCCAAACCCCTATCAGGCAAGTACAAGGCCAGTTGAGGCCAGCTTTCGACGGCAACTACGCCCCCCGGTCGTAAGTGAAACACACGTAGAGGTTTATGCGCTGCGTCGGCGGCTCGGGCGGCCTCAGTTAGAGAGTAAAAATTGGCCCGCCGCGACGAATTTTTGAAGTCGGCTTCCAAAAATTTGAATTGGTGCTCGCCTTCAAATTTTTGAATAATCTCGTCGGCCGCGAAAAAAGAGGTATTTCCGAAGGAGTCGGCCCTCTCGCTCTCGGCGCGACACGCGGAAGGGGCGCACGCGCGCTGTGCTACAATCCGCCACCGTCTCACGCCACCGGGGAACCTCGGAGGTGCCCGCGTAACTTAAGGAGAGCCTTGACCACGCTCGCCGTCAAACAGCTTCCACTAGCACCGCTCGGCGCGGGCGACCTCATAGACCGCACGGTGCGCCTCTACAGGCATCACTTCTTCGCGCTCATACGCGTGAGCGCGCTGCCCGTCGTCGTCTCGTCCGTGGGCTCCGTCACAGAGTCCGTCAGCATCGCCGCGATGGGCGCGACTTCGAGCCCCGAGCGTCTGGTCGTCTACTTCCTCTTCATGCTGCTCGGG
>JBJMGR010000052.1:0-42241 GCA_045807805.1 Pyrinomonadaceae bacterium
CTAACTTTGAACCTGCAACTTTGAACCTGCAACTTATCACTCATCACTCATCACTCATCACTTTCTCCCACCCATCCATTTTCCCGTATCGCTTTCCCGTGCGTTCGCACGCGTAAAGGCGCGTCTCGTCACAAAGGTGTGTACGACGCCGGGCCGTGGGGTTTAGTCTGCGCGGCGTCGCGCCGAGTGCGCGCGGCTTAGGTGCCCGCCTAAACATTTTCGCCTCGTTGAGAAAGGTACAAGGAATATGAGAAAGCATTCGGTCTGCGCCGCGCTGGCGCTCGCGTTGTGTCTGGCGGCGGCGGGCGCCGTCGTAGCAAAGCCGAAGTCGAGGACGCTCACGTTCGGCTCCGACTTCCGCGTCGGCTCTACTCTCGTCAAGGCCGGGACGTACAAGGTTACATACGACGACAAGACGGGCGAGGTCAGCATCAGCGACAAGACTTCGACTCTCGCGCGCGCGACCGTCAAGGTCGAGCAGCGCGAGCAGGCGAAGACGGGCTGGGACGTTGTGCTCGCGCAGAAGGGCGACGGCCTCTCGCTCGTCAGCTTGGCCTTCCCCGGCGACAGGCAGAACCTCGTCGTCGGAGACTCGACGACGGCCGGCTCTTCAAACTCGGGCGCGTCGTCCTCCGCCGCTCCGTAAAACTCTCCGTGAGGTAACAGAACTCTTCGCGCCGACTCCTCCGTTTGCGCACGCGCCACGGCTTCGTCACAGAGGCCGTGGCGCATTTTGTTGACGACGGCGACGAAGCGATGCCGTCGCGCGTCCGAGCCGCCAACATAATGCTTGACAGAAGCGGCGTGCTTCACCGATTGTTGCTCCGCTCAAGACTCCTGCCGGGAATCCGCGAGGGTAGACGATGAAGAGACTCCTGTTCCTGCTCTGCGCGCTCGCGTGCGCGGCGGCGCACGTGCGCGCGCAAGAAGGGCGCACAATCGTATACACAGGCGCGACAGTCATCAACGCCACGGGTCAATCAATCAACGACGGCGTGCTCGTAGTCCGCGGCGGAAAAGTGGTCGCAATCGGCGCGCGCGCTTCGACGCGCGTGCCTTCGGACGCGCAGCTCGTAGACCTCTCGGGGAAGACCGTCATGCCCGGCATCGTCGACACGCACAGCCATATCGGCGGCGGCGCGGGCGCGGACGGCTCCGCCCCCATTCAGCCCGACGTGCGCATACTCGACGCCGTCAACGTGCGCGATACGAGCCTCATGCGCGCACGCGCGGGCGGCATCACGACCGTCAACATAATGCCCGGCTCGGGCCATCTCCTCAGCGGTCAGACTATCTACATAAAGCTTCGGCGCGGCTCGACCATCGAAGACCTCGCGATTCGCGACGCCGCCGGAAACCTCGCGGGCGGAATCAAGATGGCGAACGGCACGAACCCGCTTCGGCCGAACTCGACGGGTCCGTTTCCCGGCACGCGCGCGCGCGAGGCTTCGCTCGTGCGAGAGCAGTTCGTGCGCGCGCAGGAGTATCGCGAGAAGGTTCGACGCGCGGGCGCAGACAAGTCGAAGATGCCGCCGCGCGACCTCGCGTTGGAGGCGCTCGTAGAGGCGCTCGACGGGAAGCGAGTCGTGCACTTTCACACGCACCGACACGACGACATACTCACGGCCATACGTCTCTCGAAGGAGTTCGGCTTCCGGCTCGTGCTGCACCACGTGACCGAAGGCTGGAAGGTCGCCGACGAGATTGCGCGTGCCGGTGTGCCCGCCTCGATTACGGTCGTGGACTCGCCGGGCGGCAAGCTCGAAGCCGTGGACGCGCGCTTCGAGCTTGCCGCCGCGCTCGACCACGCGGGCGTGCTCGTCGCCATCCACACGGACGACTACATCACGGACTCGCGCCTGCTCCTACGCAGCGCGGCGCTCGCCGTGCGCGCGGGGCTGCCGCGCGAGAAGGCAATCTACGCGCTCACGCTCGCGGGCGCGCGCATGCTCGATCTGCAAGACCGCGTTGGCTCGCTCGAAGCGGGCAAGGATGCCGACTTCATAGTTCTTTCGGGCGACCCCTTCAGCGTCTACACGCACGTCTTAGAAACCTACGTCGAGGGCGTGAAGGTCTTCGACCGCTCAGACAAGCAGGATAGGCTCTACGCGACGGGCGGCTACGGCGCGGGCTACGGCCAGCACCTCGACTTCGAGTGCTACGAAGAGAGGGAAGGAGAGCAGCGATGATTAAAGGCGAAAGCAGAACCGCGAGCGGTAACGAGCGGGTCGCAAGAAACATAACCACGGAGACGCACAGGCGCGGAGGAGTTGAAACCGTCTCCGTGCCTCCGCGTCTCCGTGGTGGAATTACCCGCTCGCTACCGCTCGCGGTTCTGCTCTTTTGCCTTCTAGCCGTTTCGGCGCAGGCTCAAATCGCAGTGCGCGGCGAGACCGTGCATACGATGGCGGGCGCTTCGATACGCGACGGCGTCGTGCTCGTGCGCGCGGGGAAGATTGAGCGCGTCGGGCCTGCGTCTTCGGTGACGATTCCCGCCGGCTACCGCGTCGTCACGGCGCGAGTCGTCACGCCCGGACTCGTAGACGCGCACACGGTCGTCGGCCTCTCCGGGTATCTCAACCAGCCGCACGACCAGATGCAGCTCGAACGCTCGTCGCCCATGCAGCCCGAGCTTCGCGCGACCGACGCCTACGACGCGCGCGAGCGTCTCGTCGAGTGGCTGCGCACGTTGGGCGTGACGACGATTCACACGGGCCACGGCCCCGGCGCACTCATCTCGGGTCAGACTTTGATAGCGAAGACCGCGGGCGAAGAGGTTGACGACGCGGTTATAGTTCCAGAGGCGATGATTGCGGCGACGCTCGGCGACTCGGCGGTTATGGAGGGCGGGCGCGCGCCGGGGACGGTCGCGAAGATGGTCGCGATGCTGCGGGGCGAGCTTTTGAAGGCGCAGGAGTACGACCGCAAGTGGCAGGCCGCAAAGGAGGACCAGAAGCCCGCGCGAGACCTGCGCATGGAGGCTTACGCGCGCGTGCTCCGTCGAGAGATTCCGCTCCTCGTCACCGCGCACCGCTCGCAGAACATCATCGCGGCGCTCCGGCTCGCGAAGGAGTTCAATATAAGAATCGTGCTCGACGGTGCTTCGGAGAGCTACCTCGTCGTCGAGCAGATAAAGGCGGCGGGCGTGCCCGTCATCGTCCACCCGACGATGTATCGGGCCGCGGGCGAGGCGGAGAATCTGAGCATGGAGACGGCCGCGACGCTTCGCCACGCGGGGCTGACGGTCGCGATACAGAGCGGGTTTGAACCCTACGTGCCGAAGACGCGCGCGGTGCTCTTCGAGGCGGCCGAGGCCGTCGCCAACGGCATGACGTTCGACGAGGCTTTGGCCGCCGTCACGATTGACGCCGCGCGCATACTCGGCGTCGAGTCGCGCGTCGGCTCAATCGAAGCGGGCAAGGACGCAGACCTCGCGCTCTTCGACGGCGACCCCTTCGAGTACACGACGCACGTCACGACCGTCCTCATCAACGGGAAGATTGTTAGCGAAGAGAAACGTTAACAGAACCGGGAGCGGTAGCGACCGGGTAGCGGCTCCGAGACACGTACTCATGTCGGAACTTGCAACCCGGTCGCTACCGCTCCCGGTTCTGATTTTCGATTGCCTTTTCGGCGCGCTCAATGAAGCGTTGCGCGACGCGCTGGTTGCCGAGCGCGGCGCGGTCTGCGTCGTCCGAGCGCGCGTCTATGATGCGGAGCGGGTCGGGCGAGGCGTAGGAGTTGACCGAGACGACGAGCGAGCGCGAGGGGAGCGTCCTATTTTGCCAGCAGAGCGCGTCGCGCGAGGCGTCGAATGCGTTTCGCAGGAGCATGTAGACCTGCCCGCGCGGGAGCGACGCGAGTATCAGCTCGACCTCTTCGAGCCTGTCGGAGTCGGCGGGCGTGCCCGTCAGTTGTTTGAGTTCGCGAAGGGCTTCTCTGGCGAGCGCGATGTCGGTGCTGCGCTCCGCGCGTATGAGTGAGAGCGTTTCGAGCGTCGCGTCGTCGCGTGCGCCGCGCGCGTGGCGTAGCTCGGCCTCGGCGAAGCGCGTGTGCAGCCGCGCCTTCGCGGCGAGCAGGTCGGCGCGGCCGACATCACTCGACGCGGCGGCCTCTCTGCACAGACGCGAGTACGAGGCGCGAAGCTCACGCGAGCAGTCGAGAGCGACGTGGCCGCCAGCGTCGCGCGCGGCCGAGTCGTAGAGCGCAACGGCCGTCGAGAGGTCTGTCTTCAAGTCCGAGTCCTTGAGTTTCGAGACCGTCGAGAAGAGGCCGGGGTAGACTTTTGAAGCGGCCTTGCGGAGAACGCCGGGCTCGCGCGACGCGGCCGACTCTTCGAGTCGCTTCAACTTCGAGACGACCACCTCGGCCCTCTTCAAGTCTTTCGCGCGCGACGCGCCTTCGACGCGCGCGGCGCGAGCCTCGCTGCCCGCCGCAAAGACGAATAGGCAAAGGAGAGTGAGTAGCAAGACCTTCCGGGGCATGCGTTGAGTAAAGTTCAAATCGCCCCACGCTTCCTCGAATCTCTCACAATCTTTAGAAGGTAGAAACAACAAAGGGCGCGTGCCGCTCATGTAGAGCCGGCACGCGCCCGTGCGGAAAGTTTGATTAAGCCGAATGTGTTAACGTATCACGGGCCGTGGGTAACTCGCCGTGCGGCCCGTGTCGTTCAAGTCCTGCGCCTTCCAGACGCTCGCGACGCCTCGGTGCAGAAGGCGGCCGTCTCTGTCAACCCAGTACTCGGCCAGCCCGAAGGTCTCCCACGCGCGCGGAGCGTAGAGGCTGCACCCGTCGTGGTAGATCGTGCTGACGACGAACTCCCTCCCGTCCGGAAGAGCGTAGACGCCTAACTCCCTTAGCTTCGGCCTCGGGACTACCGCCGCCCTCTGCCTCGCAGCGATTGCTTGTACCATTGCCTTGCCTCCCTCAAAAGAAAATGCTCGTGGTTGAGGGGCCTCTTCGAGCAACCACATGAGTCGAATGTGTTGGAAAATTTGGGCGACTCGATAATAGCATAAAGGGTCACGTCGGAGAGAAGAATTTTTCGCCGACTTAGTTCACAAGTTGAACAAAACAGGTACGTTAACGGACGATGAGCGACGAGGACGTGTGCCGTAGGGTCTCGACCGTCGAGCCTTATTCGTAGTCCAATCCGGCATCACGTTTGCAGCCTCTTTGTGTTAAGAAAGCGGCGGCAATAAAATGCTAGGGAGAGTGCGCGCGCGCGTACCGTTTCGGCCGCGCGCGTCCCCATATTAAACATCCGACGGGAGGTGCTTGAGAGTTGCCAGCATCAGACGACATCGACGGCGACGGCGACGCGCGCGCGCCAGAGACAGAAGTGACAGAAGAGACAGAAGTGACAGAGGTGACGGACTGGCGCGAGAACATCATCGAGACGGACGCGGGGCTGCGTGAGCTGCTCGCGGAGACGCAGCGCGTCGCAGTGCTCGGCATGAAGACCGAGGCGCAGAGCTTCCAGCCCGCCTTCTACGTCCCGCAGTACATGGCCGCCGCCGGGTTCGACGTTATCCCCGTGCCTGTCTACTACCCGGAGGCGACGGAGATACTCGGGCGCAAGGTCTATCGAAGGCTCTCGGACGTGCCCGGCCGGATTGACATGGTCAACGTCTTCCGTCGCTCGCAGGACGTGCCGCCGCATCTCGAAGACATACTCGCCGCGCGGCCCAAGTCGGTCTGGCTTCAGTCGGGCATACGCAACGACCCTGTGGCCGAGCAGCTCGCGCGCGCGGGGATAAAGGTCGTGCAGGATCGCTGCCTGATGGTGGAGCATCGCGCACTCGGGCGACGACGCTGAAGGCGTGGAAGTTCTTCGTCAGGCTCAAATTTTTCAAACTCACTCGCGGAGTGAGAAAGGGCGCGACGGTGTACGAGTCACCGTCGCGCCCTTTTACGCATCACACAGACCGGCGCGCGACACGAAGAGAACTTCTCCGTTAGTGTGTCTACACGCGTGAGGCTCTATGATTCGTCGCCGTGACTTGTGTCTCTCCCGGAGGCTCGGGCTGTTATGAGTTTTACTGTCGTTGACGTGCTGCTCGTTCTCGTCGTCTGCCTCGCGCTGTGGCAGGGCTGGCGGCGTGGCTTTCTGCTCGGCATGTTAGACCTCGCGAGCTGGGCTGGAAGTCTCCTCTTCGCGCTGCGCTTCTACCAGCCCGTCGCGCGCTGGATAGGGCCCCGCGTAGACTTCTGGGACGAGGCTTGGGACATGCCCGTCGCGTTCCTTCTGACGGCGGTCTTCGCGTTCCTCCTTATTCAACTCGCCGGGAACGCGTTGCTCAGACGTTTGCCCGAGCGCGCGCACGAGCACGGCGTCAACCGCCTCTTCGGCATGCTGCCGGGACTCGTCAGTGGCTTTATCTCGGCGGCCGTGCTCGCCGCGCTCCTGCTCGCCGCGCCTCTGCCCGAAGGCTTGCGCGACTCCGCGCGTGACAGCGCGCTCGCCAACAGCCTCGCCTCCTACACCGAACTCGCGGAGGATGTGCTCGGGCCGGTCTTCAACCCCGCGATACAACAGACGCTCAACCGCCTCACGATTCACCCCGACTCGAACGAGCGCGTCGAGTTGGGCTACAAGGTGAGCGGCACACGGCCGCGCCCAGACCTCGAAGCGCAGATGCTTGAGTTGGTCAACCGCGAGCGCGAGGCGGCGGGCCTCAAGCCGCTCGCGCCCGACCCGGAGTTGACCGAAGTCGCGCGCGCGCACTCGACAGACATGTTCGAGCGCGGCTACTTCGCGCACGTCTCGCCCGAAGGCTTGAGCCCTTTCGACCGCATGAAGAATGCGGGCGTCACCTTCCGCACGGCGGGCGAGAATCTCGCGCTCGCGCCCACGCTGCAACTCGCACACACGGGGCTGATGAATTCGCCCGGCCACCGCGCGAACATACTCCGCCCCGAGTTCGGCCGCCTCGGCATAGGCATCATGGACGGAGGCTTCCGCGGCATAATGGTCTCGCAGGAGTTCCGCAACTGAAAGCCCGAGACACCTTCGCGAAGACCTGATTTGACGGAGACGAAGAGACAGTTTCAAGTCGGCGAGGAGTCCGAGTGGCAGAGGCTCGACGACTTTCTCGCGGAGCGCGTCGCGACTCTGAGCCGCATGCACATCGCTGCGTTGCTCGCGCGCGGCGCGTGTGCGGTCAATGGTATAGAGGCGCGCGCGGGTCAGCGTCTGCGCGCGGGAGACGCGGTGGAGGTCTGCGACGCGTGTGAGGTCGAGAACTCCATGACGCCCGAGCGCGCGCCGCTCGAAATAGTTCATGAGGACGAGCAGATAGTCGTCGTCGTCAAGCCCGCGGGCCAACTCGTACACCCAACGCGCGGCGTCAAGCGCGGCACGCTCGCCAACGCGCTCGCATACCACCTCAACCGGTTCCAGATTGACGAAGGCGGCGCTCTCATCAATCAGCAGTTCATACGCCCCGGCCTCGTCCACCGTCTCGACCGCGACACCTCGGGGCTTCTGGTCGTCGCGAAGACACGGGCCGCGCTCAGCCGCCTGTCGCAGCACTTCCAGCGTCGTTTGGTCGAGAAGCGATACGCGGCCGTCGTCGCGGGCCGCGTCGAACAGGAAGAGTTCACCGTCAACGCGCCCATAGGCCGCGACGAAGAGGCGACCCCGCAGTGGCGTGTCGTTGAGTCGGGCAAGTGTGCCGAGACGCGCCTGCGCGTGGTCGAGAGACGCGGCGCGCGCACGCTCGTCGAGTTAGAGCCCGTGACGGGCCGCACGAACCAGCTTCGCATACACTGCGCGCACGTGGGCCACGCGATTGTCGGCGACAGATTCTACTCGGGCGAGCCACACACGCGCCTGTGTCTGCACGCGTCTCGGCTGGCCTTCCGCCACCCCTCGACGAACGTTTGGTCGGAGTTTCGCTCGCACGTCCCGGAGGATGTTACGTCGGCCTTTTCGGGGGAGATTTGAGGCGCGGGAAGAGAGTTCGGCCAGGACGGTTTGCCGCATTTTTGGCAGTGAATCCTAAGTCTTTTGGATTTTGCATCAGTGCCAAACTTAGCTGTTGCATCCACGCTCAAGAAGTTTTATATTTAAGTCAATCCGGGCATGCGGTGAATCCAAATGCCTAGACGGTTGCTGGGGTGAGGACAGTGACCGTTGCCATGAGTGGGCGCGATGAATCCCAAAATTCGTCGCGCCCGCTTTTTTTTGCCGCGAACGCGAAATCCAAATATCGAGGCCGTGTGGACGTTCATGTGAGCCCTGAGCCAAACTTCTAACACACGTTGGTGGAAGAATCGGCGGGAGAAGGCATGGGGCTTGAAGATGGAAGAGCCTGAGAACGAGAATCAGCCAGAGCTGTCCGAGCAGGAGCGAAAGCAGGTCGAGCGCCGCAGCGCCCCGCGCACAGAGGTCGTCTACGAGGCGATACGCGAGGAGGGCGAGGGCGAGCTTCGCCGCTCGCCTTCGGCGCTTGCGTGGGACGGCCTCGCCGCCGGTCTCTCGATGGGATTTTCGCTCGTCGCCGAGGGCCTGCTGCGCTCGCACCTGCCCGACACGGAGTGGCGTCCGCTCGTCTCGAAGCTCGGCTACAGCGTGGGCTTCCTCATCATAGTTCTCGGCCGCCACCAACTCTTCACGGAGAACACGCTGACGGCCGTCCTTCCGTTCCTACAGCGCAAAGACTCGGCGACGCTCGCGCGCATGCTGCGGCTTTGGGCCGTCGTGCTTACGGCGAACATGGCGGGCGCCTTTATCTTCGCCTTCACGATAAGCCGGACGGAGCTATTCGAGCCGAACGTGCGCGGGGCGTTCGCGGAGATAGGGCGCGAGGCTCTGAAGAACTGGTGGGCGCTCACGCTGCTCAAGGGCGTCTTCGCGGGGTGGCTGATAGCGATGATGGTCTGGATGCTTCCGGCGTCGGAGTCCGCGCGCTTCTTCGTCGTCATAGCGATGACGTATCTTGTCGCGCTCGGCGGCTTCGCGCACATCATCGCGGGCGCGGTCGAGGTCTTCTACGCGGTGCTGACGGGCGCGGCGCAATGGGGCGACTACTTCCGCTGGGCGCTGCCGACCCTCGCGGGGAACATAATCGGGGGTACGACCCTCGTCGCGTCGCTCGGCCACGCGCAGGTGGCGGGCGAGGCCCGAAGGGGCGGCTGACGTTCCACACGGCATGAGGGCGCGCGCGAGAGTTCGGCTTACTCGGGGGCGCAAGTCTCTCGTGTCTTAGTGGCCTGACAACGGCGAGCGCTTTAAGTTATAGTCTTAAATCATCCCCTAAAAACTCTTCCCCTACGACAGCGCGCGTGCTCTCCCCGAGAGGATTTGCGGCGGCGTCCGCGCGCGCTTTTTATGTAACTGCGCTCCGCGTTTGTTCGTCTTCAAACACGGAGCCTGAAGGGGGCTTCTATAATGGCAGAGCAGGGAAGGGCGGACGCGCCCGATAGATTCGCGCACGGCACAGGCAGCACCGAGAAGAAGGAGGCCGAGCGCGACGACTTCAGACCCGGCGTGACGGGCGGCACTTCGGAAACTCTCCCGGACACAGGACGCGCGAGGGCCCGTGGCGCGGGCAGCGCCGAAGGGACTGAGGGCGCAGTCGGCGAGATGGACTTCACGGGCTCGCCCGCCGGGCCGGGCGGCTCAACGGGCCCGAGCGGTGAGAGCCCCACGGGCGAGTCCCGCGGCGGCGGCACCGGCGGGGGCGCACACACTTCGGGCGGCACGGGGCCGGGCGTCGCGGGCGCGGGGCCGCAGAGCATCGAGGCGACGACGGCCGCGCTCGGAGACACGGAGCCTTCGGCCGGCTCGGGCGGCCGAGGCGCGGCGAGCGCGGCCGAGTCGGCGAACGACGACGACACGTCCACTTAAGTTTTAAGTTCTCTCCCGGACTTCAAAGCTGTAACGAAGAAAGTCGAGAGCGGCAGTGTTTGAAATGAGAAAGCTTCTACTCTTCTGCGCGGCGACGCTTCTCGCGCAGTCCGCGTTCGTTCAAGCGTCCGCGCAGACCGCGACGACGCAAACCACGCAGGGCGACGCGGCGCGTCCCGCGCGCCAGCGCGTCGTCGGAGAGGTGACGGCCGTGGACTCTGCGGCGGGCGGGTTGACCGTGCGCACGGACGCGGGCGAGACCGTCAGCGTTACGACCGACGACAAGACGACCATCAGGCGTCTGCCGCCGGGCGAGACTTCGCTCGACAAGGCGACGGCCGCGACCTTCGCGGACGTGCGCGCGGGCGACCGCGTGCTGGCGGTCGGCGTAGGGAGTTCGGGCGGCGTCGCGCGGCAGTTGATATTGACGACGCGCGCGGCGGCGGCCGGAGCGCAGGGGCGCGACGACGGTCGAAGGCTACTCGGCCGCGTCGTCTCTGTGGACGCGTCGAAGAGATTGATTGTCGTCCAGACGCGCGGGCGCGAAGCGACGGAGACCGTCAACGTCGAAGTGTCGAACGGGGCGAAGCTTCTTCACTACGCGCCCGACTCTTCGCGAGTCGCGGACGCGCAGCCCATGAGCTTCGCGGAGATACGCGTTGGCGACCAGCTACGCGCGACGGGCGAGCGCGCGGCGGAAGGCACGGGCTTCCGCGCCGAGGAGATAGTCGCGGGCTCTTTCACGCGCGTTGCGGGGCAGGTCGTCTCAGTGGACGCCGCGCGGGGCGAGTTGACGTTGAAGAACGAGCAGACGGGCCAGACGTTCCGCGTCCACGTAGGACAGCGCACGACGCTCCGGCGCGTCACACCCGAGTTCATAAAGACCATGAACGAGCGCGCAGAGCAGATGCGCGCGCAGCGCGAGGCTCGACGCGCGGAGGGCGGCGGGCAGTCTGCCAACGGTAACGGAGAGGGGCGCGGAGGTCGTCGTGAAGGCGAAGGCGGCGGCGCGGCGGGCGAGGGCGGTCGCGGCGAGGGCGGCGGTCGTGAAGGTAGAGTTGGCGGCGGCGGTCGGCGCGCGGGCGGCGGAGGCTTCGGCGGCGCGGGAGGCGGACAGATGTTCGACAGCCTGCCCACAATCACGCTCGCGGAGTTGAAGAAGGGCGACGGCCTTCTGGTAACAGCGACGCCCGGCGCGGACGCTTCGAGCGTCACGGCCGTCTCAATCGTCACGGGCGACGCGGAGTTCCTACGACGCATGCAGCAGCGCGGCGGCGAAGGCCGACAGCGCGGCATGAGCCCCGGCCTTCCGGGCGACGTTATCGGCGGCGGCACGGGCGGCAGCCGCGAGCCGCCGAGGTAAGGCAAAAGTAAAAGGCAAAAGGCAAAAAGTTAAGGACAGTTCTTCGCGCGAAACGCGTCCTCACTTTTACCTTCCGCCTTTTTACTTTTGCCTTCTGAGTTCGGCCACGTGTTGTTACTTGAGAACGAGGCGGGGTAGAGAGTGATGAGAAAAGTTTGGGGGGAGACGGGCCGCGCGCTCGTCGTGTTGTCGATTCTGTTCCTCTGTTTCGGGTTGGCCTCGGCGCAGCAGTCGCTCGGCACACTGCGCGGGCAGGTCAAGGACGAGTTGGGCGGCGTCATCATCGGCGCGAACGTGACGGCGACCGACGCGGCGGGCGTCGAGAAGAGCGCGGTCACGGACGCGGAGGGGCGCTACGTCTTCTCCGCGCTCGCGCCCGGCCGCTACACGATTCGCATCAACCAGCCGGGCTTCGCCGCGTACGAGAACCTCGGCGTCGAGGTACAGGCCGGACGCACAGACCCGCTCGACATAACTCTCACCGTCGCAATCGAACAGGAGGAGGTGACGGTCACGGCCGAGGCTCCTGTGGGCACCGAGCCCGAGTCGAACGCGGGCGCGGTCGTCCTTCGCGGCTCAGACCTGGACGCTCTGCCCGACGACCCCGACGACCTCTCCGACGCTCTGCAAGCGCTCGCGGGCCCGACGGCCGGGTCTGAAGAGGGCGCGCAGGTCTACGTTGACGGCTTCACGGGCGGACGCCTCCCTCCCAAAGAATCGATCCGCGAGATACGCATCAACCGCAACCCATTCTCGGCCGAGTACGACCGGCTCGGCTACGGGCGCGTAGAGATCTTCACCAAGCCGGGCACGGACAAGTTCCGAGGGCAAGCCTTCTTCAACTTCAACGACGAGGCGCTCAACTCTCGCTCGCCCTTCGCGCCCACGCGCGCGCCGTATCAGTCGCGTCGCTTCGGCGGAAACCTGAGCGGCCCGCTCGCGTCGAAGAGGGCCTCCTTCTTTTTAGACTTCGAGCGGCGCGAGACTGACGACAACAGCATCGTGCGCGCAATCATTCTCGACCCGTCGCTCGCGCCCGTCGCCTTCAACCAGACGATTCTGACGCCCGACCGCCGCACGACCTTCAGCCCGCGTCTCGACTATCAACTCAGCCCGACGAACACTCTCGTCGCGCGCTACACCTTCGAGCGCTCGTCGCGGCAGGACGAGGGCGTCGGCGACTTCGACCTGCCATCGCGCGCCTTCGACGTGACGACGACGCAGCACACGTTTCAGGCTACGGAGACCGCAGTCATCCGGCAGAAGATAATCAACGAGACGCGATTCCAGTACGAGCGCGAGCGGCGCACGCAGCAGGGCGGGACGCTCGCGCCGACGCTTCGCGTGCAGGAAGCCTTCACGGGCGGCGGCGCGCAGGTCGGACTCTCGTTCAATGATCAGGACAACTTCGAGCTACAGAACTACACTTCGTGGACTGTGGGCGCGCACTCGCTCAAGGCGGGCGCGCGTCTTCGCGCGGATCGCCTGCGCGACGTGTCGCAGCAGAACTTCGCGGGCACGTTCACCTTCGCGGGCGGGCGCGCGCCGCAACTCGACGCCGACAATCAGATTGTGACGGACGCCTCGGGCAATCCCGTGCTCATCGATATAACGAGCATCGAGCGTTACCGGCGCACGCTTCTGTTCTCCGCGCCCAACTGCGGCTCGGCGAGCGCGCCGTGCCTGACGCCCACGCAGATTCGCTTGCGCGGCGGCGGGGCCACGCAGTTCTCCATCTCGGGCGGCGACCCCGAGGCCAACGTGACCTACATAGACTTCAGCCCGTTCATACAGGACGACTGGCGTCTGCGACCGAACCTCACGCTCTCCGCGGGCCTTCGCTACGAGAGGCAGAACAACATCTCAAGCAACCTCGACTTCGCGCCGCGCGTGGCCTTCGCATGGTCGCCGTCGGCAGACCCGCGCAATCAGCACACGGTCGTGCGCGGCGGCTTCGGAATCTTCTTCCAGCGCTTCGGCCAGAACCTGACCTTGCAGACGCTCCGCTCCGACGGAGTCAGCCGACAGCAGTTCCTCGTCACGGGCGCGACCGAGGGCGGCACTTCCGTGCTGGACTTGTTCCCCACCGTGCCGACCGTCGAACAACTCTCGGCCTTCCAGATTCAACAGACGGTCAGACGGATTGCGCCCGACCTTCGCACGCCCTACACGATGCAGACGGCCTTCAGCGTCGAGAGGCAGTTGCCCTTCCGCATGACGCTCTCGGTGAGCTACATCGGCTCGCGCACGCTCCACGTCCTGCGCTCGCGAAACATAAACGCGCCGCTCTTGAACGCGGCGGGACGGCCTTTGATTGACGCGTCGGGGAGCGTCGTGCGGCCAATTCCTACTTCGGGCAACGTCTTCCAGTTCGAGTCGAGCGGCATCTTCAATCAGCACCAACTCGTCGTCAACGTCAACAACCGTTTCAGCCGCGCGCTGACGCTCTTCGCCACCTACACCTTGAACCGCGCGCACAGCGACGCCGAAGGCGCGGGCAGTTTCCCCGCGAACCAGTACGACCTGACGGGCGAGTACGGCCGCTCGGTTCAGGACATACGCCATCGCCTATTCCTCGGCGGCTCGATAAACGCTCTGCCGTGGGGCTTGAGGCTCAACCCGTTCGTCGTCTTGAACTCGGGCCGCCCCTTCAACATCACAATCGGCCGCGACCTCAACGGCGACACGCTCTTCACGGAGCGCCCCGCGTTCGCGACAGACCTGACGCGTTCGAGCGTACGCGTCACTCCCTTCGGCGCGTTCGACCTCGACCCGCAGCCCGGTCAAGTTATCATCCCGCGCAACCTCGGAACCGGCCCGGCCTTCTTCAGCGTCAACACGCGCCTGAGCCGAACGTTCGGCTTCGGCGGCACGACGGCCGACGCGCGCGCGGGCGCTGCCGCCGCTGGTGCGGGCGTTGGCGGCGGTGGCGGAGGCGGTCGCGGCGGTCGCGGCGGCGGCGGTGGAGGTGGTAGAGGCGGCGGCGGACGTGGAGGCGGCGGAGGCGGCGGACAGGGCGAGAGCTTCGGCGGCGGAGGCTCGGAGCAGCGCTACAACCTTACGCTCTCCTTGAACGTGCAGAATCTCTTCAACCACTCGAACCTCGGCGCGCCCATCGGCAACTTGAGTTCGCCGCTCTTCGGTCAGGCGACCTCCGGCGCGGGACGCTTCGGCGCGGGCGGCGGCGGCGGCAACCAGACTTCCGGCAACCGCCGCGTCGAGCTTCAACTTCGCTTCAGCTTCTGAAGAGCGTTTGCGACCGCGCTCTCCGACGGTTTATCTTTCCCACGAGATGCGCCTCGCAAAAATCTTCGTGCTCGCGCTCGCGTCGCTCGTCTGCGTCTGTTCCGCGTGCGCGACGGGCGACGTGGCCGCCGTCAAGAAGAGGCGGGACGACACGGCGCGAGAGTTGTTCACGCGCAACTGCGCCGTGTGCCACGGCCTTTCGGGTGAAGGCAAGCAGGTAGGCACGCTTCAGGTGCCGCCGCTCCGCGAAGGCCGCGCCGTCCAAGATCCGGACGCGCGCCTATTCTCACAGATTCACGACGGCGGCAACGGCATGCCGCCCTTCAAGTTCACATTCACGGACGAACAGATTCAAGACCTCCTGCGCTTCATCCGCGAAGAGATACAGAAAGGGCAACAGTAAAAAGGCAAAAAGTTAAGGACAGTTCTTCGCGCGAATCGCATCCTCACTTTTACCTTCTGCCTTTTTACTTCTACCTTCCCGGAGGGAGTACGACCTCGATGAGGGGCGTGGGCGTGCCTTCGCTCGTGGCGAGGAGGGCCGCGCCGTCGAGCCGGTAGCAGACGGACTCGCCCTGACGGCGTGCGCCGAGCGGGACGAGGGTTGGCTTCTGACGCCAGATGTCGTCGAAGTTCTTCGAGCCTTCAGGGAGTGTCAACTCGTAGCCGCTCGCGTAGTCGCAGAGCGCGACGCGGCGTCCGTCGGGCGAGATGTCCGCGCCCGTCACGAGCGTGCCGAAGAAGCCGGGGCCGCGAAGCACGGCGACGCGCGCGAGCGTGTTCACAGCCGAGGCGTCGAAGGGCGCGGCGAGCTTGTAGACGCCCGCCGCGTCTCCGCCCTTCGTCAAGACGTACAGGTCTCCGGTCAAAGGGTGGACGAGGAGCGCCTCGGCGTCGTGCGCGCCGTCCGGGTACTTGAGCCTGAGGGCTTCGGCGGGCGCGGTCGCGCGCGGGCTCTCATGCGTGGAGGCCGCGTCCGCGTCCGTGACTTCGGGCTCCGCGAAGCGGTAGACGATTATCGACTCGCGCTTCTCATCGTTGTCGCCTATGTCGCCCGCGTAGAGATACGCGCGAGAGGCTTCGGGGCCGGGGCCCACGGCGATGTCCTCCCAATCGAAAGCCTTCGCGCCCTCGACGCGCCAAGTGCCGCGGCTTCGGCCCGCGCGGTCGAATGCGTAGACGAAGGGGCCGTCGCCCGAGTCGTTGTGAGTCCAGAAGAGGCCGGGGTTTCTGCGCGAGGCCACGACGCCGCTGCTCTCCGTTATATGCCGGTCTTCGAGCGTCGCTATCTGCGCGGGACTCGCGGCGGCGACGGGCGCTCCGGCCTCGACGGTCGCGCGGCGACGCCGCTCCTTCTCGGTCTCCCTCAGCGCGCCCGTTGTGGAGTGGCACGCGAAGGCCGAGCCGCACGCGACCGCGAGCGCAAACATTAAGAATCGTGCTGTGGTCATCGCTAAAAGTTACAAGTTGCAAGTTCAAAGTTCAAAGTTCAAGGACAATCCCTTTGCCTTCAAACTTTGAACTTGCAACTTTGAACTTGCAACTTTGAACTATAGCAGCCCGACTGTGAAATCGGGCGCGCATCGGTTACGCTATGGGGCAGTCTCTCTAAACTTTCATCCGCCGGAAGACATCAGAAACTTATGCGAACTAAAAGAGTCGTACTCGCTGTCGTTATGCTCCTGCTCTGCCAGTGCGCGGCGCTCGCGCAGGAGAAGACGCTGACAATCGAAGAGATTTTCCACCCCGCCAAGAAGGTTAACTTCTCGGGCACGCCGCCCGCCGACGTTCAGTGGCTCGCCGACGGCGAGCATTACCTTCAGAGCAAGAAGGAGGGCGGCGTAACGACCCTCTGGAAGGTCAACGCTCGCACGGGCGACGCCGCGCCCTTCTTCGACGCCGCGAAGATGGAGGCGGCGCTCGCGAAGCTCCCCGCCATAAGCCGCGACGACGCGCGCAAGCTCGCGCACGGCGACTCGTACAAGTTGAACGCGGCGCAGACGGCTGTGCTGCTCAACTTCAACCTCGACCTCATCTACTACGAGCTTGACTCCGACACGGCCTCGCGCCTGACGACAGACCCCGTGGAGGAGACCGAAGAGGACTTCAGCCCCGACGGCCGCGCGGTAAGCTTCGTGCGTGCAAACGACCTCTACGTGATAGACCTCTCGACGCGCAAGGAGCGCCGCCTGACGAAGACGGGCGGCGAGAAGAGTCTCAACGGCGTGCTCGACTGGGTCTACGAGGAGGAGGTCTACGGGCGCGGGCTACGGCGCGGCTACTGGTGGTCGCCCGACTCTTCGCGCGTCGCATACCTGAGCATCGACGAGAGCCCCGTGCGCAACTTCCCCATAGTTGACCAAATCCCGCGCGCGCAAGTCTTGGAAGAGACTCTGTACCCGCTCGCGGGCGACCCCAACCCGCTCGTGCGCCTCGGCGTCGTCTCCGCCTCGGGCGGCGATACGCGCTGGGTTGAGACCACTGGCTACGAGCCCACGGACTTTCTCATCGTGCGCGTCTCCTGGACGCCCGACTCTTCGCGCGTCGTCTATCAGGCGCAGAACCGCGAGCAGACCTATCTCGATTTGAACGCGGCCGACGCTTCGACGGGCAAGGTCGCGCGACTGCTGCGCGACACGACGAAGGCATGGGTCGAGCCGGTGGACGACAACCCGCGCTGGCTTAAAGACGGCTCGTTCCTCTGGCGGAGCGAGCGCGACGGCTGGCTCCAACTCTATCACCACGCCGCCGACGGCAAACTCATCAACCGCGTGACCGAAGGGCCCTGGGAGGTTCGCAACCTCGACGTGGTTGACGAGCGCGCGGGCGTCGTCTACTTCCGCGGCACAGAGCACAGCCACATCGCGGAGCAGGTCTACCGCATAGGCTTAGACGGCTCGGGCCTCAAGCGCATAAGCCAGTCGGAGGGCAACCACCGCGCTATCTTCAGCCCCGCGGGGCGCTACTTCGTTGACTACTGGAGCGACATAAACACGCCGACGCAAGTTAGGCTCTACAACGCGGACGGCTCGCTCGTGCGCGCGATTGACGAGAACAGGGTGGCGGCGCTCGGTCAGTACAAGTTGGGGAAGGCCGAGTTGATGCAGGTGAAGACGCGCGACGGGTTCGTGATGGAGGCCATGATGATTCGCCCGCCGGACTTCGACCCGTCAAAGAAGTACCCCGTCTTGGAGTTCACATACTCCGGCCCGCACGCGCCGCAGGTAAAGAACTCCTGGGGCGGCAGTACGTATATGTGGCACCAACTGCTCGCGCAGAAAGGCTACATCGTCTGGTACTGCGACAACCGCACGGCGAGCGGAAAGGGCGCGGAGTCGGCTTGGGCTTCGTATAAGAACTACGGCCCGCTTGAGCTACGCGACCTCGAAGACGGCGTCGCGTATCTAAAGACTCTGCCCTACGTTGACGGCTCGCGCATAGGTATTTGGGGGTGGAGCTTCGGCGGCTACATGACGGCTTACGCGCTGACGCACAGCACGACTTGGAAGCTCGGCATTGCGGGCGGGACGGTCGCCGACTGGGCCAACTACGACTCGATATACACGGAGCGCTACATGCTCACGCCCGCGCACAACCCCGAAGGGTACAAAGAGTCGCCGCTCGCGGGCGCGGCCAACCTCTCGGGCAAGCTCATGCTCATCCACGGCGCGATTGACGACAACGTCCACGTCGCGAACACGATTCAACTGATCTACGCCTTGCAGAAGGCGGGCAAGCAGTTCGACCTGATGCTCTACCCGAAGTCGCGCCACGGCGTCTCAGACCCGCTCCTCGTCACGCACATGCGCCGGATGATGACCGACTTCATCACGGCGAACCTGTAGGTTAAGGCAGAAGTAAAAAGGCGAAAAGTAAAGGTAAGCGGAAGGGCGGCCTTCATCCACGAACGATGGAGGCCGCCCTTCCGCTTACCTTTCGCCCTCTTTTACGCAGCCTTCGGCGTCATCTTCCTGATGAGCGGCGTGAGCAGCGCGAGCACGAGCGCGGCGGCGAACGTCATCAGCGACACGCTGCCGAAGAGCTTCAGGAGCGCGCCCTCGGCCTTCTCGTCGAAGAAGCCGAGCACCAGTCCGGCGAAGTAGTCGCCGATTGAGATGGAGAGGAACCACACGCCCATCATCAGGCCGACCATTCGCGCGGGCGAGAGCTTCGTCACGGTGCTCAGGCCGACGGGACTCAGGCACAGCTCGCCGATGGTCTGAAGCAGGTAGACGAGCACGAGCCACAGCGGGCTGACGTGTCCCGCGCCGGTCAGAGTCGAGGCGAAGGCCACGACGGCGAAGCTGACGCCCGCGAAGAAGAGGCCGTAGGCGAACTTCGCCGGGCTCGAAGGGTCGCGCCGCCCGAGCTTCATCCATATCCACGCGAAGACGGGCGCGAGCAGGATTAGGAAGAGCGGCTCGATTGATTGGAAGAGGCTCGCGGGGATTTCAAAGCCGAAGACCACGCGGTTCGTCAGGCGGTCGGCGAAGAGCGTCAAGGTCGTGCTGGCCTGCTCGAACGACATCCAGAAGAGGGACGAGAAGACGAACAGGATGAAGATGACGAGCACCCGCTTCAGCTCCTCGCCGTTGAGGTGGCGGACTACGCCCGCCAGATAGCCCGCGAAGAAGCCCGCGACGCCGGGGAAGAGCCCCGACAGAAAGCCCGCCCCGCCGTACACGTAACCGAGCGTGAAGCCGACGATGCAGACGACGACGGCGAGCGCGATTGTCACGGCGTCAACGCCACCCGTCTCGTCGCCTGCGGCCCTCGTCTCTTTGATGTCCGGCCTCACCGGCTCGCCCCTTCTCGACGGCGGGTTGCCGACGCGGCTCAGGCGTCTGCCGCCCAAGACGTACTGCACGACGCCAAGCACCATGCCGATGCCCGCGGCGGCGAAGCCGTAGTGCCAGTCAACCTTCTGGCCGAGGGGGCCGCATATGAGCGGCGCGATGAACGCGCCGAGGTTGATGCCCATGTAGAAGATCGAGAACCCCGCGTCGCGCCGCCTGTCGCCCTCCGCGTAGAGGTCGCCGACCATCGTCGAGACGTTCGGCTTGAGCATCCCCGTGCCCGCGGCGATAAGAATCAGTCCCGCGTAGAAGGTCGGGAGCGTGTGGAAGACCATCGAGAAGTGGCCGCACGCGATGATGATGCCGCCGATGAGGACGGCGCGGCGCGCGCCGAAGATTTTATCCGCGAGCCAGCCGCCGATGAGCGGCGTCCAGTAGACCGAAGAGAAGTAGGTCGCGGCGATGAGCCCCGAATACGACTCGCCGAAGTTCAGGCCGCCCTCGGCCACCGACTTCGTCATGTAGAGGACGAGCAGCGCCTTCATGCCGTAGAAGCTGAAGCGCTCCCACATCTCCGTGAAGAAGAGCGTCGTCAGGCCGCGCGGGTGGCCGCCGATTCCTCCGGTGTCCGGCGCTCTGTCGGGGCTCACGCCCGTGCTGTCTACGGGTAAGCTCATCTAGGGTTCACTCCTATGTTGATCTCTTCGGGCAGAACTTGTACGGGGGACTCACACTGTCGAGCTTTCCAGCCATGATACATGCAGGAATGGCTCAGGCAAACTTATAGACGGCCTCGACTGCGCGTCGGGTTGTAAAACTTCCCGCGCCCGCGCGCCCTCTTTCGGGCGGCGAGCTTTGTGCGGCGGGCGCGTTTGGAACATAATACGCGCACACGGACAAGACAGGCTTCCGAGCCGAAGCTCGCACAACAAACCTCCGAAGGGAAGACCGAGACTAAATGACTACGACGGACGCTACAGCCGCCGCCGCCGCGAGTGCCGAGCGCGTGGCCGACATACAGAAGGCGCTCAAAGACGCGGGGCTCGACGGCTGGCTCTTCTACGACTTTCGCCAGAGCGACCCGCTCGCCTACCGGATTCTGAAGCTCGACCCGAAGCAGTTCTCCACGCGCCGCTGGTTCTACTTCGTCCCCGCGGAGGGCGAGCCGACGCGCATCAACCACGCCATCGAGCAGGGCAAGCTCGACCGTCTGCCGGGCCGCAGACTCGTCTACAGCAGTTGGCCGAAACTGAACGAGCACGTGCGTGATGCGCTCTCGACTTCAAACGCGCAGGGCTCGCCGCGCATCGCCATGCAGTACTCGCCCGAGAACTCCATCCCGTACATCTCGCGCGTTGACGCGGGCACGATAGAGCTTGTGCGCTCGCTCGGAGCCGAGCCCGTGACGAGCGCGGACCTCGTGCAGCTCTTCGAGGCCGTGTGGACTGAGGAGCAGTACCGCTCGCACGTCAAGGCCGCCAGGAACATCCACGACATCATTCAGGAGGCTTTCGCCGAAGTCGGCAAACGCATCAGGGCCGGCCGGGACGTGACCGAGTACGACATACAGCAGTTCATGGTGCAGCGCTTCGAGGACGAGAACATGACCTGCGACGGCGACCACCCCATAGTCTCCGTCAACGAGAACGCCGCGAGCCCGCACTACCAGCCCAACGCGGAGAAGTTCTCGCCCATCAAGCGCGGCGACTTCCTGCTCTTAGACGTTTGGGCCAAGCTCAAGTCGGAGGGCGCGGTCTACGCCGACCAGACCTGGACGGGCTTCGTCGGCGACGACCCCGGCGAAGAGCACCTCAAGGTCTTCCGCATCGTCCGCGACGCGCGCGACGCGGCGATTGAGTTCGTAAGCGACGCAATCGGCGCGGGGCGCGAGATAAAGGGCGCGGAGGTTGACGACGTTTCGCGCGGAGTCATCGAGCGCGCGGGCTACGGCGAATACTTCACGCACCGGACGGGCCACTCCATCGGCGAGGAAGTCCACGGCAACGGCGCGCACATTGACAACCTTGAGACGCGCGACTCGCGCCGCATCATCCCGCGCACATGCTTCTCCATCGAGCCCGGCATCTATCTTCCCGGCAACTTCGGCGTGCGCTCCGAGATAGACCTCTACGTCGGCGACGACGGCCGCATCGAAGTCACGGGCCAGCCCATACAGACCGAACTGCTCCTAATTCTGAAAGACTAGTTACAGGTTCAAAGTTGCAGGTTCAAAGTTGAATGCACAAAGCTCTTAACTTTGAACTTGTAACTTTGAACCTGCAACTTTGAACTTATCAATGAAACATCGCCAAGCGCCAGACCTGCACGCCATCGCGCGCCGCGCCGTCGAGGATGCGGGCTTCGAGCCCGACTTCCCCGCGGAGGTCAAGCGCGAGCTTTCCGAATCGAAGGGCGTTACGCCAGCGCCCGGCCCCGGCGTGCGCGACATGCGCGCTCTGCTCTGGTCTTCGATAGACAACCGCGAGTCGCGCGACCTCGATCAGGTCGAGTACGCGGAGAGAGTCGAAGGCGGCGGCTTCCGCGTCCTCGTAGGCATCGCCGACGTTGACGCGTACGTGCGCGCGGGCTCGGCAGTTGACCGCCGCGCCGAGGCGAACACGGTCTCGGTCTACACGCCCGCCGAAGTCTTCCCGATGCTGCCCGAAGAACTCTCGACGGGCCTGACCTCTCTGCTCGAAGGCGTAGACCGCCTCGCCGTCGTCATGGAACTCTCAGTGAACGCGGGCGGCGACATAACTTCAAAGAATGTCTACCGCGCCGTCGTTCATAACCGCGCGAAGATGGACTACGACACCGTCGGCGCGTGGCTCGAAGGTCGCGGCCCCGCGCACGAAGCCTTCGCGCGCGTCGAGGGTCTGGAAGAGCAGGTCAAGCTTCAGGACGAGATAGCGCAGGCGCTTCACGAGCTTAGAAGGCGCAACGGCGCGCTCGAACTTGAGAGGACGGAACTCGTGCCCGTCGTCGAGAATGGCCGCATCGTGCGCCTCGACGAGCGGCGACACAACCGCGCGCAGGACATCATCGAGAGCCTTATGATCGCCGCGAACACTTCGATGGCCGAGCTACTCGAAGCGCACGGCGTGCCCTCGCTTCGTCGCGTCGTGCGCGCGCCCGAGATGTGGCCGCGCATCGTGGAGACTGCCGCCGCGCTCGGCGAGCATCTGCCCGACGAGCCAGACCCGCGCGCGCTCTCCGACTTCATGCGACGCCGACGCGCGGCCGAGCCCGCCTCTTACGCGGAGCTTTCGCTCTCCATCCTGAAGATGCTCGGCCCCGGTGACTATATGGTCGAGGCTCCGGGGCTCGAACAGGAGGGGCACTTCGGTCTGGCCGTGCACGACTACACGCACTCGACCGCGCCCAATCGGCGCTTCCCGGATTTAGTTACGCAGCGCTGCCTGAAGTCCGTCACGGCCGGAGCGCCCGCGCCTTACACGCGCGAGGAGTTGGAGGCGATTGCGGCGCACTGCAACGAGATGGAGTCGGCCTCGCGCCGGGTAGAGCGGCGCATGCGAAAGGTCGCTGCCGCCGTGATGCTCGGCGAGCGCGTGGGCGAGACGTTCGACGCGGTCGTGACGGGCGTCAAAGATAAGGGGACTTTCGCGCGCCTTCTCCGCCCGCCCGCCGACGGCATGGTCGTGCGGCGCGAGCGCGGCCTACGCGTCGGCGAACGCATACGCGTCAAACTTATCTCGACAGACCCGGAGCGCGGCTTCATAGACTTCGCGCGCGTGTGACGCGGCGGGCGCGGCACGCGGCATAGACTGCGCGCGCCCGACGCGTTGAAGCTTGCGCTTCCCTGATTCTTCCGCCCACGCAAGACGCACAACATGAAGACTCCCCGACGACGGATGACATCTCGCCTGTTCACGACTCAATCTCTTCTCGCGCTGACGATTCTCATCACGACTCCCTTCGTCGGTCTTTCTCAGTCTAAGAAGAAGGGCGCGACGAAGACGAGCTACGGCGCGGCCAGTGTCGCGCGCGACCGCGAGGTGGCCGCGACCTTCGCGCCCGTCTTCTATCAGGGCCTCGGCGACGACAGCCGCGCGGACTTCATCACCAACTTCGACTTCGACGGCGACTGGCGCGGCGACAACAACTGGGCCAACGCCGAAGACAGACGTTTCCCGATGCGCGCATACGTCTACTACGCCGTCAGCGAGACGCCGACGCACTTCTTCGTCCACTACGCGGTCTTCCACGCCCGCGACTACAAGGGCGGCGGGACGAAGGGCGTCCTCCTGAGCGAGGCGATTAAAGAAGGCGCGCGCATGGGCGGGCAGTACGACCCGACGGGCCTCTCTGCGGAGGCCGTGCTCGCGCACGAGAACGACATGGAGGGCTGCCTCGTGGTCGCCGCGAAGTCCGGCGAAGAGCCCGCGCGCGCGCGAGCCGTCTACGTCGAGACGCTCGGCCACGACCGCTTTCAGAAGTACACGGCCGACTCCGACGCCGCGCCCGGCTTCAAACGCTTCGCGTCGGAGAAGGGCCGCCCGCTTCTCTACGTCGAGCCCAAAGGCCACGGCATCTCCGCCTACGATGAGGAGCGGCGCGCGAAGGATTCGACCGGGACGAAGGCTTCGACGGGCTCAAGTACGGACGACTCGGGCGCGCGGCGCGTGCTCGTCTACCGCTACGCGGGCCGCGCGGGCGACGCCGAATCGGCGGGCGAGCGCGGCGAGGTCGGCTACGACCTGCTTCCGCTCTACACTACTCTTTGGCCGCGCGCGCATCGCGGCGCGAACGAGACCTTCGGCGTCGCGCAGGACTTCGGCACACTGAGCGCGTCGGCCTTCGCGGGCGGCAAGGCTTCGAGTCGGCGCGTCACACTCGGCAAGCTCGGCGCGGCGTTCCGAGGCACGGTCGGCGCGGCGAACGCGGCGCGCCCGCCGTGGGGGTGGTTCGACCGGACGGAGCGAGACGTAACGCCCGGCTCCTGGTTCTTCGACCCGGCCGCGACGGTGAAGAGAGACTTCCGTGGCGGCGAAGAGTTCTCGCTCGCCTACACGCACGCGCCCTTCCTCGGCCTCTTCCGCCGCTGAGTTCGCAGACGAGCGCCGCTCGCCCGCGACTCAAAAGTGACACGCCGGTTACGACATCAACAACCGCGCGCGATATCCTCGTCGGCACATTGTGGAATGCGGATTTCGGATTGATGAAGGCGACGCTGTATTGCCTTTGCGTCCTTCGCTGCCATCTTCGCGCCCTTCCGCGGTTAAGTCTCAGATCCTCTAACCGCGAAGAGCGCCAGGTTCGAGGCGAACAAGGTTCGAGGGTTAAAGATGAGCGAGCTGTTTTCGGTTCTGCGTCTGAGGGGCTTGGAGTTCAAAAACCGAGTCTTCGTGTCGCCGATGTGCCAGTATTCGAGCAGCGAAGGGCTGCCGAACGAGTGGCACATGGTTCACTTGGGCAGTCGAGCGGTGGGCGGCGCTGCGCTCGTCTGCGCGGAGGCGACGGCCGTCTCGCCCGAGGGGCGAATCTCGCCCGGCGACACGGGCCTCTGGTCTGACGCGCACGCCGATGCGTTCCGTCCCATCGCTGCCTTCATAAAGTCGCGGGGCGCTGCTCCGGCCGTGCAGCTCGCGCACGCGGGGCGCAAGGCTTCGACCGACGTGCCCTGGCGCGGCGGCGGCCCGCTCACAAAAGCGGAAGGCGGTTGGGAGACACTCGCGCCGAGCGCGTTGCCCTTCGCGGAACGACACATCGTACCGCGCGAGATGAGCGCGGCCGACGTTGACACGGTCATCGCTCAGTTCCGCGACGCGGCGGTACGCGCGCATGAAGCGGGCTTTGAAGTCGTAGAGCTTCACATGGCGCACGGCTACCTACTGCACGAGTTCCTCTCACCCTTGTCGAACAGGCGCATGGACGAATACGGCGGCGGCTTCGAGAATCGCGTGCGCTTTCCTCTGCGCGTCGCGGAGGGCGTGCGCGAGGTTTGGCCCGAGCGCCTGCCGCTCTTCGTGCGCATATCCGCGACCGACTGGGCCGAAGGTGGTTGGGACTTGGAGCAATCGGTCGAGTTCTCTAGACGGTTGCGAGCGTCGGGCGTTGACCTCATCGACTGTTCGAGCGGCGGGCTGGTGCCCGGCGTGAAGATTCCGGTCGGGCCGGGCTATCAGGTTCAGTTCGCGGCGGCGGTGCGCGAGCGCGCGGGCGTTGCCACGGGCGCGGTCGGCATGATAACGGAGCCGCAACAGGCCGAAGATATAATCGCGCGGGGTGAGGCCGACGCAGTGCTGCTCGCGCGCGCGATGCTGCGCGACCCATACTGGACTCTGCACGCGGCGAAGGCGCTCGGCGTCAAGGCCGACTGGCCCGTCCAGTACGGAAGGGCGGACGGGTGAAGAGAAAGGATGAAGGATGAAGGATGAAGGATGAAGGTAAGGCTCAATAGCTTTCACTTCATCCTTCATCCTTCCGCCTTCATCCTTCAAATAGTGGGGAAGGCGAGCGCGACGAGCGTGACTAACGCGGCGACGAGGATAGCGCGACGGTTGATGCGTCGGGCCTTGTCGCGAAGCTCGCGCGCGGCTGATTCGTCTTCGATTGACACCTCGCCGTCGTCCATGTTGCAGACGCCGCGCGCGGCGAGCGCGACGCACGTCTGCTCGCGCGCCTGCAAGAGCCCGAGCGCCGCAAGCCACACAGGAAAGAAGACGAACGCGCGCGTCCACCACGGCACACCCGACGCGACGAGCGCGAACGCGAGCCCCGCGCCCGCCGCGAGCGCCGCGATTCCCATCACGCGCCTCTTGCGCCTCTCCCTCGGCCCGATGTTGATTGCGTCAGACGCCATAGATGTAGGTGATAAGTTCAAAGTTCAAAGTTGCAAGTTGCAAGTCGCAAGTCGCAAGTTAGGGGACTGCCTTTAAATTTTGAACTTGCGACTTGGAACTTTGAACTTGTCCGCCATTACTGTTCGTTGGAGCGGAGCGTCGCGACGGGCTGGCCCTGTGTGACGCGGTCGCCGGGGCGGACGCTTATGACTGTGACGACTCCGCCGGAGGACGCGTCGGCGGTGACGAGTTGTTCGCGCGGCGGCGGCGCTTGCGTGTTCGTCTGACGGCTCGCGCCGGGTTGCTGCGCGACGACGAGGCCGGTCTGTGCGTCGCGCGTGGCCGACTGCGCGCGCTGTAGACGTTGCTGCGCGTGTTCGTAGAGTGCGCGCTCGCCGTCCAACTCGCCCTGCGACGCCTGTCCCGAGGCGACGAGCGGCGTCAGACGTTGAACTTCCGTCTCGTGTTTGACGACCTCTGCGCGCGCGGCGTCAATCTCCGCGTTGGCGGATTGGTAGGTGCGCGCGGCGCGAGCTTGCGGGCTCTCGCCCTGCGGCGCGGGCGCGGACGCGGGAGCGGGCAGAGCTATCTCGACTATCCCGGCTCCGCGCGCGACCTTCACGCCTTCGCTCACCAGCACGCGCTTTACCACGCCCGCCGCTGGCGCGCTCACGACCACGATGCCGGAAGAGTCGTTATCGTCCGTGCCCGTAGAGCGGCACGCCGCGCCCGTGAGCGTCGAGACGAGCGCGAGCGTTAGAAGGAGCTTGAGGGCGGCGCTGTTCAGAATCGGGTTGAGCATGACTTTTTTTGAAGGATGAAGGCTGCAAGGATGAAGGCGGAATCGAAGGCTTGCCTTCTCAAGTTAAAAGTTCAAAGTTGCAGGTTCAAAGTTAAGGGCACGCGCCTTCTAACTTGGAACTCGCAACTTTGAACTTATCACTTCATTCCTCATCCTTCCGCCTTCATCCTTTGTCTAGGGCCGTGCGCCCGGAGCCACATTGGAAGCGCCGGGCGTGGCGGTCGCTTTGGCGTCGAGCGTCGGGTCGTCGGCGGGCTTGGTCTGTTCGAGCTGCGGGAGCGCGGAGTCGGTTTTGACGGCGACGTTGTTCGCCTGCAAGGTCGAACCCGTAGCGCGATTGAGCGCGGAGACGGCCTTGTTCAGATCGGTCTGCGCCTGTAGCTCGCGCGCGCGCGCCGCAAGCAGTTCGGTCTGACGTTGCAGGACGAGGAAGACCGTCGTTGTGCCCGCGCGAAGCTGTCGCTGCTCGCTCGCGTACTGCTGCTCCGCCGAAGAGCGCGAGGCGGCGGCCGACGCGAGACGCGCCTCGGCCGAGCGCACTGCCTGCAAGGAGTTTCGCACGTCCGCCTCGATTATCTGCTTGGCCTGACGTATCTGGTCATTGATGCGGCGGCCTTGCGCGAGCGAGCTTCCCAAATTCGCCTCGGCCGTGCGGTTACGCAAGGGCAGCGAGAGGCGCACGCCGACGCGCGCCGTCGGGTACTTCTGCTCGAAGAGGTTCGCGAGCGACTGCGTGTAGCCGCCGACGAGGTTGGGCGCGATGGTCGCGGGCGTCGCCGCGGGGAGCGGCGGCAGGCCCGCTATCACGGAGAGGTCGTTGACGCGCTGCGTCACCGCGTTCACGGTCACGACCGGCGCGACGAACGTGCCCGCCAGCCCCGCGCCCGAGTAGTTGCCGACGAGGTCTAGCTGCGGGCGCGTCTGGTCGCGGAAGAAGCGGACGTTCACGTCGTTGATGTCCGAGCTGGTTCGCAACTGCGCGAGGTCGAGACGGTTCGCGAGCGCGGCCGTCACAGCCTGCTCAAGCGGGACGCGCGGCGCTTCGAGATCGACGGGCGTGACGGGCGTTATCGCACGCGCCCAGAGGTCTGCCGTCCGGTCGGCGAGTATCAAGGTCTTGAGCGTGTTCTCGGCCGTCGTGACGGACTCCTGCGCGCTGTAGACGCTCTGCTCGAAGGTCGTGACCTGCGTCTGCGCGGCCACGATGTCGATGGGCGCGAGTACGCCCTGCGCGACGAGGCGCTGGTTGCTCTCGACCTGAAGGCGCGCCTGCTTTACGGCGTCAATCTGAACCTGAAGATTTCTGAGAGAGAAGGCCAAGTCCCAGTACGCCTGCTCGACCTGCGAGATAACGTCGATGGCTCGCTGGCGAAACTGCGCGTCGGAGAGCGAGAGGTTGCGCTTCGCGATCTCTATCTGGCGGCGGTTGTTGTCGAAGCGGAGGCCGCGAAGAATTGGCTGCGAGTACGTTATCGAGAAGGCCGAAGGGAACTGCGGGTTGAGGCGTACGTTCTGGTTCGTCGTCGTCAGGCGCGTCGAGGAGAAGTCGAGTTGATAGTTGCCGCCCGCCCACGGCGAGAAGCCCGCGAGCCGCCCGGAGCCGGTCGCATCCGTCTGGTTGACAGCTCCGCCGACGCCCGCACCGCCGAGCGTCGAACTGGTCGGGACGCTCGAACGCTCGTAGTAGCTCTCGGACGAGATGACTGGGTCGTAGACTCCGCGCGCGGCCGTCAGGTTGTACTCGGCAATCTGCACGTCTATGCGCGACTCGTCTATGTCGTTGCTGTTCTTGAGGGCCATGCGTATGGCGTCCGAGAGCGTGAGCGTGACCTGATCGGCCACGTCCACGCCGACGCGCTCGGCCGAAGGCAGAGGGCGCTGCGGCGCGCGGAAGTCGGGCGAGATTGGCGGCGGAGGCAGCGGAAGCTCCGCGGGCGCGACGCCCGAAGTGCCGACGTTCTGCCCCGGCGTCGCGCCCGTCGTGGTCTGCTGCGCGCCTCCGGTCGTCGAAGGCGTGCCGGTGGTCGTCGTCTGCCCGCCCGAAGTGCCCGCCGGCGTGGCGGTCGAAGGCTGCCCCGTGCCCGTCTGAGTCTGAACGGGATTCTGCGGCGTCTCGGGCCGGGGGCCTTGCGTGTTCGGCGCGGTCTGCTGTCGCTGCTGCTCGGGCACCGTCTGCGGCTGCGTGCTCTGCTGCGCGTCGTTCGAGGGTCGCACGGTCGAGCCGGAAGCGTTCGGCGGCAACTGCGTGGGCGAAGGCTGCGGCGTGCCCGGCGTCTGAGTCCGAGTCTGCGTCGAGTTGGTGCCGGGCGGCTGCGTGCTCTGCTGCGCGCTCGTGCGCGCGGGCGGGAGCGAAGTCAACAAGACCGCGAGCGCGCAGAGAGTCGCGAGGCGGCGGCGGTTAAAAAGATGAAGGATGAAGGATGAAGGCGGAAGTGAAAGCTGTTGAGCCTTAACTTCATCCCTCATCCTTCCGCCCTCATCCTTCGTCCTAGTCACCAGAAGCTTGATCCGCATACTTATCTTTCCGTGGTGTCTTCGGCGTGCGCGGCGTGCGCGTGAAGAGGTTCGCGAAGGCCGTCCAGCCGCCCGCGAAGCGTCGGCGCGCGCCGCCGGTAAACGTCCCGTATTTCGTGCCGACGTAAGACCAGACGCGCGACTCCATCATGTCCTCGAAGAGCGAGTAGAAGACGGGCACCGCGAGCAGCGTCAGCAGCAGACATAGACTTTGGCCGCCGACGACGAGCACGCCGATGGAGCGGTTCGTCGCCGCGCCCGCGCCCTGCCCGACGATGAGCGGAATCATGCCCGCGACGAGCGCGATGGTCGTCATAAGGATTGGGCGCAGCCGGTCGCGGTTCGCCTGAATGATTGCGTGGTGTCGCTCCATGCCGTGCGAGCGAAGCTCGTTCGTGTGGTCAATCTGTAGAATCGCGTTCTTCTTGACGATGCCGAAGAGCACGAGCATGCCGAGCGCGGAGAAGATGTTGAGCTTCTGCCCGGCGATGAAGGTCGAGAGCAGCGCGAAGGGAATCGAGAGCGGCAGCGTCAAAAGGATTGTGACGGGGTGTATGAACGACTCGAACTGCGCCGCGAGCACCAGATACATGAAGATGAAGGAGAGGACGAAGGCCAGCATGAAGTAGTAGTTCGCCTGCCCCAACTGCTTCGACTGCCCCGTCACGCCCGTCGTGTAGCCCGGCTCCATGCCGATGGAGGCGGCCGCGTCATACAGAGATTGAAGCGCCTCGGTCTCGGAGCCGCCCTGCGCCACCGACGCCGTTATCGTCACCTGCCGCTGGCGGTTGATGCGGTCAATCGAACTCGGGCTCGTGCCCTCTTCGAGCGTGACTACCTTCGAGAGTTCAATGGTTCCGCCGCGAGAAGTCGGCACGGTCAGTTGATTGAGTAAGTCCGTGTTCTCGCGGTACTGGCTCGCGGCCATGAGCACCACGTCGTACTGGTCCGAGCCTTCGCTGTAGGTAGTGACGCGCGAGCCCGCGACCATCGTGCTAAGGGTCTGCGCGATGTCGCCCGCCTTGACGCCCAAGTCCGCCGCGCGCTGGCGGTCGATGTGGACGCGCGCTTCGGGGTTGCCGAGCACGAGCGAGCGGTCTGCGTCCTGCACGTTCGGGTTCTGCTTGACCTTCTCGATGATGGCCTGCGAGTACTGGTCGAGCTTGTCGAGGTCTGGGCCGGTGACGTAGAAGGCGAGCGCGGACGAGCGCCCGCCGCCTATCGCGCCCGAGATGGACGAGATGGGCGACGCGCCGATGACGAGTTCCTTCGGATACTTGCGCGTGAGCGCGCGCGTGCGCTGGACGATGTCGGCCTGCGACATCGAGCGCTGCTGCGGCGGGACAAGTCGGACGGTTATCTGTCCCGTGTTCGTTGACTGCTGCCCGCCGAAGCCCGCGATGGCGAGCGTCGCCTCGACGCCCGGAATCTGCTCGCGTATGTCGCGCGCGAGGTGGTCGAGAATTGATTGCGTCGCGGCGAGGCTCGTGCCCTGCGGCGCGCGCAGAGAGACCTGGAAGGTTGACTCGTCCTCGTCGGGCAGGAGGTTTATGCCCGCGAGGCGGTACATCGGAACGATGGAGGCGATGACGATTGCGCACGCGACGACAATCACCCAGCGGTGCGCCATAGACCATTCGAGCAGCCACTTGTATGTTCGGTCAATCGGCCTGTAGAAGCGCGACTCCTTCGACGAAGATTCGTGCGCCTTCTCTCTGTGCTCCTCTGGGTGCTCGTCGTCCGGCCCCGTCCCTTTCGCCGTCGCCGCGAAGGCCACGGGCCCCGCGGGCAGAGGCTCCTCTCGCTTCACCTTTATCCAGCGCGCGGCGAGCATCGGCGTCAGCGTGAACGAGACTATGAGCGAGACGGCGATTGCCGCGGCTGAAGTTAAGCCGAACGACGACATGAAGCGGCCGACGATGCCGCCCATGAAGCCGACGGGGAGGAAGACCGCGAGCAGCGAGAGCGTCGTCGCCAACACGGCGAGACCTATCTCGCGCGTGCCTTCAATCGCAGCCTGAAAGGGATGCATGCCCTTCTCTTCGACGAAGCGGTAGATGTTCTCCAAGACGACGATGGCGTCGTCGATCACGATGCCGACCATCAGGGTCAGCGCGAGCATCGTCATCTGGTTGAGCGAGTAGCCGAAGGCCGCGAGGAAGGCGAAGGCCGCGATGATCGAGGTCGGGATCGCGAAGGCCGCGATGAGCGTGGAGCGGAAGTTCCACAGGAAGATGAAGACGACGAGCGCTGCCAAGAGGCCGCCGATTATCAGGTGCTCTTCGATGGCCTTGAGCGAGTTCTCGATGAACTCCGACTGGTCGCGGACTATCTGGAACTTGAGGTTCTGCGGCAGCGTCGGGATGACCTCGGCCATGCGCCCCTTGACGGCGTTGATGACGGCGACCGTGTTCGAGCCCGACTGCTTTCTAATTGCGAGCGTGACGGCCGCGCCGCCGTTGAGGCTCGAAATCGAGCTAGGGTCGACGCCGCTGTCCTCGACCGTGCCCACGTCCGAAATCTTGACCGAGTAGCCGTTCTTGTTCGCGATGACGAGCTGGTTGAAGTCCTCGACTTTAGTGACGCGGCTCATCGTGCGGAGCGTGACGGTCTTCGCGCCCTCGTTGACGCGCCCGCCCGGAAGCTCCAGGTTCTGCGACCGAAGCGCGTTCGTCACGTCAACGGTCGAGAGGTTGTAGGCGCGCATGCGCGTAGGGTCTAGGTGGACGTTTATCTGCCGCTGACGCGCGCCGTAGATGAAGACATCGCCGACGCCGTAGGCCGACTGTATGCGCTTGACTATCTGGTTCTGCGCGATGTCCGTGAGTTGCAGGACGGAGTACGGCCCCGTCATCGAGTAGAGCAAGATAGGTTGCGCGTCGGGGTCTGACTTCTGCACGACGGGCGGGTCCGCGGTCTCGGGCAGGCGGTTCTGAACCGTGTTGACCTTGTCGCGAACCTCCTGCGTCGCCACGTCCGGGTCTTTCGAGAGGTCGAAGCTGATTGTGACCTGCGAGCGTCCCGTGCTCGAAGAGGAGCGAAGCTCGTCAATGCCGGTCGCGGTGTTGACCGCGCCCTCTATAACGTCCGTTATCTCCGTCTCGACCTCGGCGGGGGCGGCACCGACGTTCGTCGTCGAGACCGAGACGGTCGGGATGTCTATCTTCGGGAATCGGTCAACGCCGAGCGAGAAGAAAGAGAACCCGCCGACGACGGTCAGGGCGAGAATGATGACGGTCGCAAAGACCGGCCGCCGCACGCAAATCTCGGCTAACTTCTGCATGATTAAAAGCTCTCAGCACTCAGCACTCAGCACTCAGCCAAACAGTCAACGCCCGGCCTCGTACTTCAGGACTCAACACAGGCTTTCGTCTTAGCTGAAAGCTGAGTGCTGAGTGCTGACCGCTCCAATACTACTGCCCGCCTGTCTGCGCCTGTTGCGCCTGGACGCGTGCGCCCTCGTAGAGTTGCTGCTGATTGTTGACGGCGACCTCTTCGTCCGTCGCTACGCCCGAGAGGATTTGAATCCAGCCGTTCTCCTCGTCGCCTATCTGGACGACTTTGAGGTGCGCCGCGTTCTCCTTGACCGTGAAGACTCGGTACGAGTTCGTGTTCTCGTCGCGCACGACCGCCTCTTTCGGGACGTATACGCTCTGGCCGCCGCCCGGCTGCGTGACGCGCGCCGTGGCGAACATCCCGGAGCGCAGAGTGTTGTCCGCGTTCTCTATCGCCGCCTCGACCGTGAACGAGCGCGAGGCAGGGTCAATCGCGGGGTTAACGGCGGTCACGCGACCGGCGAACTTCCGGTCGGGGTACGCGTCAACGCTCGCCGAGACGGGCATCCCGACCTGCATCTTCGGCGCTTCGAGTTCGGGAACTTGAAGCTGTAGCTTCAAGGGGTTCGTCAAAAGTATCGTCGCCACGACCGAGGAGGGCGTGACGTACTCGCCGACGGCGATGGGCCGGTCGCTGACGTAGCCCGAATATGGCGCGCGTACGATTGTGTCGGCGACCGCCTTCTCCGCGATTGAGACGGCCGCGCGCGCCGACTCTATCCCCGCCTGCGCGGTCTGTATCGCCTGATTGTTCTGGCGCGCGAGGTTGACAGCGGTCTCCATCGCCTGCCGCGCGACGTTCGCCTGCTGTCGCGCCGTCTCCGCCGTCGTTCGGTACTGGTCGTAGACGCTTCGCGCCACGTCGCCCGTCTCGACGAGTTCCGCGTAGCGTCTTTCATTCGCCTCGGCGAGGCGCTGCGCCGCGAGCGCGGACTGGTACGCGGCAGCCGCCGAGCGGACTTCCGGAATCGTGCTCGCGTCGAAGCGACCGCCCGGCCCGAGCCCCAGACGCGCCTCCGCCTGACGCACGCCCGCTATTGCCTGCGACACGCCCGCGCGCGCCTGCTGCAAACGCAGACGAGCGTCGCGCTCGTTCAGACGCGCAATCACCGCGCCCTGTCGCACGAACGCGCCGACGTTGACGGGCGTCGAGATGACCTGACCCGAGCCTTGCGACGCGACGTTGGAGGTTTCGGTCGCGGCGAGGCTGCCCGTTGCTTCGATGTAGGCGGGGACGGGTCGCGTGGCGACGCGCACGGTCGAGACCTGCACGGGCGCGGCGGCGTCCGCGCGCGCGGGGCCGGCCTCGCCCGCCGTAGAGCCCTTTTTGTTACCGCGCCCGCCCGCCGATTCCGCGCTTGAACCCCCGCAACCCGCGAGCGCGAGCGCGCAGGCGACGAGTGCGACGAGGAGTGCGGCGGCGCGTGCCTTTCGGGAGAATAGAAGAGACGACATATTAAACTCGATACGATTCAGACGATTCAATCTGAGTAAATTAATGTAAAAGTTGAAGACGCCTCGCGCCCACGCCGGGTTACAGAATTTCTGCCACCTTTGGATGCGCTAGTATGGGGGATAAGTCCTAAGTTAGGATGTCAAATGTATCACAAGAGGGGGACGAGAGGCTCATGGGCTTAGGACTTGAGGAGAGGGAGGCCGCGCTGCGAGAGGCGTTGGGTTTAGACGCCGACACGCCGCTGCTGACGCAGGAAGCGCGCGAGCGCGCGTCGCGCATGGAGCCGTCCGAACATCTGGATTACTTCAACATCGAGTGGCACGTCGTGCCTTCGGCCGACGCCGTGCCGTTCGACGACTCGTACGTAGAGCGTTTCTACCCGATGGCCCCGCGCGACTTCGCGAGCCAGCGCATGCACGCGCCGAGCTACCGCGACGCGATTGCCGCGGGACACGGAAGGCATCAGGGCCGGCTCGTCGGCGTCGAGACTACACGGAAGCCCCGATACCTTCCGGGCAACCGACAGTTCTACGGGACGCCCTACGGCTTCGACGCGACGGCAGACCCCTTCGCCGTCTACCTCGGCCGCGCCGGGATGACCAATGCCACGCGCTACGCACACAACTTCCTTTCGCTCCGCGAATTCATACGCGTCGTCAACGAAGACTGGCGCGCGCGCGCGGTGCTGCCCGAAGGCTACCGCCTGACCGTCTGCCCGCCCGCCGTCTTCAATCTCGTGGGAACTCTGTTTCACCCAGAGTGGAGCGAGACGGAGACTCTTGAACTCGGCTTCTACCGCGACGACGAAGGCAACTCGACCTGCTACGGCGTCGGCTCGAACGCGCCCAGCGACTTCTCCTACATAAGCGAGGTCGAGCTTGAGACCGACTGGACTCTGCTCGGCTTCCGCACGGCGTTAGTCCCAGAGTAAAAAATTGTAACCAACTCGCGGCCTGCGGCGTCTTAACAGTTCGTGTGGCAGGAAGGTTCGCGGCGTCGCTCTCTCGCGCATCGGGCCGTTGGGGCCACACGGAAATAAACTTACCGGAGACTTCAAAAGAATGAACTTCAACGTAGTTAAGAGATTGACGGGCGGGCTTGCGCTGGCCGGCGCTATCGCGCTGACGGGGGTTGTGAGCTTCGCGCAGACGGGACAGGGGCAGAACGAGAAGCCCCACGGCGAGCGCGGCTGGGGCCGCGAAGGGCGCGGCGGGCGAGAGGGCGGCGAAGGCCGCGAGGGTCGCGGCGGCATGTTCGGCGGGCGCTTCGCGGAGAAGCTCAACCTGACCGACGCGCAGAAGGCACAGATGCAGCAGATAGCCGAGCGCTTCCGCCAGAACACGCAGTCTCTGCGCGAGCAGGGCCGCGGCGAGCGCGATGGCGAAGGCTTCGACGCCTTCAAGGGCGGCACCTTCAACGAGTCGGCCGTGCGCGCCGCGGCTCAGGCACGCGCCAATCGTCAGGTCGAGATGGAGGTCGCGCGCGCACGCATGATGTACGAGATGTACAACATCCTGACGCCCGAGCAGAAGGCGCAGCTCGAAGCAGACCGGCAGCAGCGCAGGCAGGAATTTCGCTCCCGCCGCAACGCGAACCCCGGCCAGATGCAGTAACCAACTCGCGCGCGCGTGCTACCTTGCGGACTCACGCCTTCGTCTCACGCGTGCTTAATCGAATCCACCTGCAAAGGGGGCGGCAGCCTTTCCCGACGAAGGCTGCCGCTATATTTTTTAGCCGTTAGCTGTTAGCTTTTGGCTTTTAGCTTATAACCTTCGCGCCCTTCGCGCCTTCTTAGCGACCTTTGCGGTTAAGGAGTCAGGACTTAAACGCAAGGCTCGCGAAGTGGTCGCAAAGGTCGCGAAGGTTTAAAGCTAAGAGCTAAGAGCTAACGGCTAAAAGCTAATTTTGGAAACGCCGACCGAGAGCACAGACGCGCAGACGGACGCGCGCGACGACGTGGACGCGGCCGCGCGGGGGCCGTCGGACGCAGAGCTTGTCTCGGAGGTGCGCGCCGGCCGTGACGATGCGTTCGAGGAGTTGTTCCGCCGACACCGTCGGCGCGTCGCGCTCATCGCGAGCCGCTTCTTCCGTCGCCGCGAACAGATAGAAGAGGTCGTACAGGAGAGCTTCGCCAAAGCCTTCTTCGCGCTCGGCGAGTTCTCGAACCGACAGGCCGAGTCCTTCGGCGCGTGGCTCGCGCGCATAGCCTTCAACGTCTGCTACGACGAACTACGCCGCCTCAAGCGCAGGCCCGAGAGCAGCCTGAGCGAGTTGGACGAGGACGAGGCCGCACGTCTACGCGAGCGTTCGCGCGCGGCATCGGACGCACGCGGCGTCGAGTCCGAAGCGGTCTCGCGCGAGCTTGCCGCGAAGCTCCTCGCGCGCCTCTCGCCCGAAGACAGGCTCGTCCTCGTCATGCTCGACGTTGAAGGGCTCTCGACCGCCGAGATAGCAGAGGTTTTGAACTGGTCTGTCTCGAAGGTCAAGGTACGCGCGCACCGCGCACGCGCGCACCTCCGGCGCGTGCTCAAGAGATTCGTGTAACCGCGGCCATGCCGCGCGCGTCTCTTGACTTCAGAGAGAGACGCGCGTGAAAGTGACTCGCCGCTTAAACGGGTGAGACGATGCCTGAAAGAGATAAGAACAGAGAACGCTTTGGGGGCTTGGACGCGCTCGGCCGCGAGATAGTCCGGGCCGCCGCCGCGAACGAAGACGAGGCCGAGAGGGTCGCCTCTTCGCCCTTCCTCTACGCGCGCGTCCGCACGCGCGTCGCGCAAGAGCGTGCGCGTCTAGACGAGGCGGACGACTGGCGCGCGGCGCTGCGAGTATTCCGGCGCGCCGTAACGACCGTGGCCGTCGTTACGGCGCTCGCGCTCGTACTCTTCATCTCGGTGCTCGTCGGGACGACGCAAGGAGACGCGCGCGACGAGGCGACGCTCCTCGGCGACGGCAACACGGGCGTCGAGCAGGTCGTCTTCGCGGACAGGTCTTCGCTCACGAGCGACGAGGTTCTGGCGACAATCATCGAAGACGACCGGGAGGCGCAGCGATGAACGAGACGACAAGACGCTCGGGCGGTGCGCGCGCGAAGGTCATCGCGGCGGCGCTCGCGGTCTTCGTCCTCGGCTGCGTGACGGGCGCGGCGCTCGACAGTGCGTACCGCCTGCGCGCGGCAGGCCCGCGCCGCCCGCCGCGTCAGCAGCAGCAGCAGCGCGAGGACTTCTTCGAGTCTCTGCAAAAGAACCTGGATCTCGACGAGCGGCAGTCAGCCCAAATCCGCGCCGTTATAGACGAGACGCGAGAAGGCTACAGGCAGTTACGCACGGAAGTGCGCCCGCGCTACGACACGCTGCGCCGCGACGGACGCGCGAAAATACGCGCGCTGCTCACGCCCGAACAGCAGCGGAAGTTCGACCTCATGACCGCCGAGCGCGACGCGCGACGCCAATCCGAAGAGCGGCGCGACGACGAAGAGCGCGGCAGACAGTGAAAAGGGCTTTTGGCTTTTAGCTGTCGGCGGTTAGCTGACAGCCATTCAGGAAGCTTGTCGTCGGGCGAGAAGTTGTGCGAGCACGGCGCGTAGCTGCGCGAAGTCTATCGGCTTCGTGATGAAGGCATCGCAGCCCGCGACGATTGACTTGCCGCGCCACTCCCACTGGTTATGCGCGGTGCATGCGATGACGGGCGTTGAGCGTAGCGCAGGCTCGCGGCGTATGATCTTGACGGCCGTGTTGCCGTCTATGCGCGGCAGGCTCATGTCCATGATTATCGCGTCGGGAAGCTCCGCGAGCGCGACCTCGACCGCCTCGATTCCGTCCGCGGCCTCTAACACCTCATAGCCTTCGGCCTCAAACACCGCCTTGAGCAGAGCGCGAGTGTCGTGCGTGTCCTCGACGATGAGTATGCGGCCCCGCGCGGCTTGCCCTACGTGTGTTGTTGAAGCGGCAGACATTTTCCGAAACAGCCTCCGACGAAGAGAAGCCTGTACTAAATCGCGTCGTGAAACCCACGCGCGCCGCGTTCAAGTGCGAGCGGCGTGCCGCAAGGCATAAGTCAGAACCGCGAACGGTAGCGAGCGGGTCGCGGTAGGGATTAATCACGGCAGAGACAGAGGCACGGCTAAGATTCAATTAGCCGTGCCTCTGTCTCTGCCGTGGTAGCACTACCCGGTCGCTACCGCTCGCGGTTCTGTTAAATCTCAGGACGTGATTGAGCCCATGCGGCCGCTTCTGAAGTCGTCGAACGCCTGATGGATCTCGGCCTCTGTATTCATCACGAAGGGGCCGTAGCGCGTGACGGGCTCGCCCAGAGGCAGGCCGCCGAGGAGCAGCACGCCCAAGTCTTCGCGCGCGTCAGAAGGGTTGGAGATGCGCGCCTCTTCGCCGTCCGAGTCGAAGAGAATCATCTGGCCGTCGCGCCCCGCGCGCGAGTCCGAGCCGAAGCGCCCCTCGCCCTCAATCACGTATGCGAAGACGTTGAAGCCTTCGGGCACAGCCTGCGCGACGCTCCCGCCGGGCTTGATTGTGTAGTGCAGGTAGACGATGGGCGTGCGCGTCTCTATAGCTGCGCGCGCCCCCAGCGCCTCACCCGCGATGACCTTGACGGAGACGAGGCCGTCTTCGCTCACTGCGCTCGGAATCCCTTCGGCCGGAATCTCCTGATAGCGCGGACGCATCAACTTGTCGCGCGCGGGCAGGTTCACCCATAACTGGAAGCCGTGCATGCGTCCGCCACGAAGCGCGAACTCTCGCTCGGGCATCTCCGAGTGTACGACTCCCGCGCCCGCCGTCATCCACTGAACATCGCCGGGGCCGAGTCGGCCCGAGTTGCCCTGCGAGTCCTTGTGCTCCATGCGGCCCGAGAGCATGTATGTGACGGTCTCGAAGCCTCTGTGCGGATGGTCGGGCGCGCCCTTCGCCTCGCCCGGTGCCAAGTCCATCGGCCCCATCTCGTCGAGCAGTAGGAACGGGTCGAAGAAGGAGAAGCCCTGACGCGGAAACGGCCTACGCACGAGGAAGCCCTCGCCCTCGAAAGTCTCCAACGCGTCAACCACTCCCGCGACCGTCCTTGCCCTTTGCAAACTCATCTCAAAACCTCCTTACTTAACCTACCCACGCGTGCACGTTCGCACGCGTTCTCTTGCGCGCGCGCATGCACACGGCCTCAACCACAGGCCCGACACGCGCAAGCGCTACCTTCGTTCGACGGACGCTCGCCTTACGCCACGCGGGCTCGACGGATAAGTCTATCCACGGCCCACTCGCCTCCGCCCGCCACTGCGAAGAAGAGGAAGACGAAGCAGTAGAGCACCGCCAACTCGCCCTTGTTCTGCAAGGGCCAGAAGCCGCCCGGCGCGTGCGCCGTGAAGTAGGCCACGGCCAACAGCCCCGACAGTATGAACGCGACGGGCCGGGTGAACAGACCTATCAGGAAGAGCAGTCCCCCGAAGAATTCGAGCACGCCCGCAACCCACATCAGCGAGCCCAACGTGGCCGCGGGCATCCCCGGAGGCGCGAGAAATCCGAAGAGCTTCTGCGCGCCGTGCGCGATTAAGAGGAAGCCCGTGACGATTCGCAGCACGCTCTGCATGCGGGGCGTCCACCCCGCGAGCGATGAGTCCAGATTCGACATCTTCTTCTTCTCCTCAATGTCAGTCCGCCAAGTTTTCTTAACGGTCGATTTCAGTTGGATCAAGCGAGGCTGATTCGCGCCCCCTTAACTCAGGTCGAGATTCTCTTCGTCTTCGCCGCCGAAAGCGTACGCGGCCATGCTCAGGCTTCCGTGCGTCCAACCGCGGTGCAGACCTCGCCCCGGCGCGTCGCGTCCGGCCGCGCCCGCCGCGACGAAGAGCGGCAGAAGGTGCTCGTCCGTCGGGTGCGCAAGCTCCGCGTGCGGCGCGAGCCTTCGGTAGTCGAGCAGCTCTTCGTAAGAGCCGCCCCGAATCTTCTCGTCCAACCACTCGTCGAAGCGCGCGGCCCAATCGGGCGCTTCCGCGCCCCGGCCGAGTTGGTAGAGGTTGTGCGTCGCGCCGCCCGTCGCCAGTATCAGCACGCCCTCGCTTCGCAAGGGCGCGAGCGCACGACCTACGCGAAAGTGCTCGGCCGCCGACGCGCCCGGCTGCACGGACAACTGCGTGACGGGGATATCCGCCGCCGGGTACATGAGACTTAAGGGAACCCACGCGCCGTGGTCTAGCCCGCGCTCTGGCGAGACCTCCGTCTCTACGCCAGCGGCGTTGAGAAGCTCCGCGGCACGCGCTGCAAGACGCGGCGCGCCGGGCGCGTCGTAGCGCACGCGGTAAAGCTCGGCGGGGAAGCCCCCGAAGTCGTGTATCGTCTCGGGGTGCTCGGCCGCGCTCAAGGTCGGCACGCGCGTCGCCCAGTGCGCCGAGACGCAGAGTATCGCGCGCGGTCGTCCCAACTCCGTGCCCAAGCCACGCAGGAACTCGACCGTGTCGTTCTTCTCGATGGCGAGCGACGGCGCGCCGTGTGAAACGAAGATGCTCGGTAAAACTCTCTCTGTCATCTCTCTTTTAACCCTCAGTCGTTGTTATAACAATTATCGGGATAAAAATTTTATTCCTGTACTTTTCGCGCGGCCTTCAAGAGCTTGTTGAGCGAGTTGAACTGCGCGTCGCCCATGTGGCCGAGCTGTCGCCGATGGCATTCGGCCACGGGCTCGTCGAGGTCTGAGAGCAACCGCAGGCCCTTCGGCGTTATACGCACGACGAGGTAGCGCCTATCTTCGCCCCGCTCGCGCGAGATGAGCCCGCGCGCTTCGAGGCGGTTTAGCAGGCGCGTGATGTCAGACTCCTTCGTCACCATCCGCTCGCCCACCTCCGTGCACGAAGCGCCCGACGGCTCAGCGCCGCGCAAGATACGAAGCGCGTTGTACTGCGTCGGCGTCAGGTCAGCGCGCTTCAAAGTCTCTATCACGCCCCACGACAGCACCTCCGCCGTGCGCAGGATGGTCAGGTAAATCTCCTCCTCGCGGCTCACAGGCGGCTTCGACTCCTTTTGCGTCTCGCTGACCACGAAGCCAGTATAGTTGTTATAACAACTATTGTCAAGCGTCGAGAAGCGGAAGGCGGAATCGAAGGCTTGCCTTCTCAAGTTCAAAGTTCAAAGTTGCAGGTTCAAAGTTAAGAGCTTTGCGCCTTCAAACTTTGAACCTGCAACCTGGAACTTTGAACTTATTACTTCCTCCTTCATCCTTTTATTTGTGCGAGACGACGAGCTTCTCAGGGCTCGCGGGCAGGTCTCGAAGCTCGCTGCGCGCGAAGCCCGCGTTCGAGAACATCCGCTCCAACTCGGCGAAGGTGTAGGCGTCGCCCGCCTCGGTCGAGCCGAGCATGGTCAGCGCGAAGGCGGCGGCCTGCGGCGGCGTGACACGGTCGTCGTTCGGCACGAACTCTAAGGTCACGGCGCGCCCGCCGTCTTTGAGCGCCGCGTTGACTTTGCGCAACAGGCGCTCGTTGGTCGGCGGGTCGAAGTGGTGCAGGAAGTTCGTGAGCAAAATAACGTCATAGTCCGCGCCGAAGTCTTCGTCGAAGGCGCTGCCGGGGATCGTGTGGTAGCGATCCGAGACGCCCGCCTCCTGCGCGTTCCGCTCGGCGATCTCAAGCACCTTCTTCCAGTCGAGCGCGTACACTTCGGCTTGAGGATTCTGCTGCGCGAGCGTGATGCCGAAGATGCCGTGGCCGGCGGCGAGGTCGAGGATTTTGCACTCGCCCGAGGCGCCGACGATCTGCGCGATGGCTGCGGCGGGCGGGCGCATCATCGCCACCATGCTGCGCGCGAACTCCTCCCACATCGGGTGCTCCGGCGTCATCGAACCCTGCGCGGGCAACGTCGTCCCGCCCTTGCGGACGCTCTCCGTCAAATCCTTGTGCGCCTCGATGATCTCGCCGCGCGCGAGAAAGTTCGCCACGCCGCCGACGTAGGCCGGGGAGGTGCGGACGAGGAAGAGCTGCGCGTCGGGCGCGAGCGAGTAGCGACCGTCCTGTTTCGTGAGGAAGCCGGCGACGGTCAGGTAGTCGCAAAGTATGCGCGCGCCGCGCTCGGCGACGCGGCA
>JBJMGR010000053.1:0-36147 GCA_045807805.1 Pyrinomonadaceae bacterium
CGCATGTCGTAGCCGTAGGAGGACGAGCCCGCGGAGATGATTCGTCGCCCGCCGCTCTCGCGCACGAGCGTTGCGTCGAAGGGCTGTATGAGCTGATGCTCTTCGGCCATGCGCCGAATCCAGCGGTCGGATTTAACTGTCATCTCTCTCTGTTCCAGTCGAAGTTGCGCGGATGAAAGAACGCGCCGCAAGCATAATGCCGCCCGCCGCGCGAAGTCCAGTAACTTCAAGTTACAGGTTCCAAGTTGCAAGTTCAAAGTTGAAGACAGCGGGCCTTGTACTTAACTTTGAACTTGCAACTTGGAACTTGGAACTAAACTACTGCTTACTGCTCACCTGCGTTATGCGTATCGTGCCTTCGCCGAGGGTGAAGGAGAGGGGCGCGCCGCCCTGTCCGGCGCGCCCCTTGAGCGAGCGCTCAGTGGCTTGCGTCTGCTCGCGCGGGACGAGGCCCGTGTAGGAGTTCTCCACGCGGCCTGCTTGCAGGACTTCGGCGTCCATGTCGCCGCTGAAGCCCGCGGGCAGCTCGACGTTGAGGTCGCCGGACGCGAGCCGCACGCTCATGCCTCGGCCGCGCCAGCTTCGCGCGGGGACGCGCACGGAGACCGCGCCGCTACGCAGAGTCGCCTCCACGTCGCCGCCCGCGAGTGTGAAGTCGGCGGGGCCGTCGCCCGCGTTCACGCGCAGAGCGCCTTCGACGCCCGTGACCGTGAGCGCGCCGCGCCCCGTGTAGAGTTCGAGGTCTACGGACGCGGGCACTCGCACGCGGTAGTCAATTTTCCAGGGCATCGCCGCGAGTTCTTTCGGGAGGTCGCGCGCCGCGCGCTTCAGGTACTTTCGGTCGTGTGTGCCGACGGTCGTGAGGCGTATGTGGTTCACGTCCTCTTCGAGCGCGAAGGTGTTGAGCGCGGCGAGGCGGTCGAGGTTCTCTTCGGTGTCCGCGCTCTGCTCGACCTCCGCCGTTATCTCGACCTCGCCCTTCGACCAGCCCTCGATTGTGACGGAGCCGACGGGCGCGCCGTAGATGGTCAGCGAGCCGCCGAAGCCGAGCCGCCGCACCTCGCGCCGCGTCGTCGTGCGCTTAAGGAGCGGCGCGGCCTGCGCGACGACGGGCGAACCCTTCTTCTCGTTAGACTGCTTGCCGCCCTGCGCGACGACTATCTGTTGAGACGCAACAGCGACGAGCGCGACGAGCGCGACGCACGCGACGAGTCGCGCGCGAACGGAGATTTTCGACAGAGTGCTTTTCATCATTGGAAGGCTACAACGTTTAAGGCAAAAGTGAAAAGTGAAAAGGCGGAAGTGAAGAAGGAGGATGAGAGCAAGGCTTACTCTTATCCTCCTTCGTTCCGGACAATGCGGCTCTAATCATCCATGTTGAAGACGGCGCGGCCTTCATCAATCGAGGATGAAGGCCGCGCCGTCTTTCGTCTTAACTTTTGCCTTTTTACTTATGCCTTCCCTATCTGGGCATGAAGACGATGGAGCCGCGGCCGTTGGAGGTGGAGAGCAGTGCGCCGCCGTCGCCGACCTTGCCGACGACTTTACGATTCTCGTTGACGAACTCGAACTCGCCGAGACGCGCGAAGCCGTTGAGGTCTATGCTGCGCGTGCGCGGTGCGACGGCCGTCAGGCGGAAGCCCGACTCGGCCGTGATGCGGAGCGTTATGTCGCCCTCCGTCGAGTTGAGTATGTATGTGCCGCCGCGCAGCAACTCCGCGTCGAAGAGTATGTTGCCGACGGTGTTCTCGGCCATCACCGTCTGCGCGTGTATGCCTGTTAGCTCGATGTCTCCCTCGCTCGATACGTGCGCGCGAACCGACTGGCCGTGGACGTTGCGTATGATGATGCCGCCGGTCATCGTGCTGATGTCCACGGTCGAGTTGGCGGGGACGCGTATGAGGAAGTTTATGTCGCCCACGTCGTCGCGGTTGTCGCGCCGCACGTCTATGCGCACCGAGTCGGCGCTCGCCTCGGGCTCCATCTTCGCCGAGCGCGACTCCATCGTCGCCGTCACGCGGACGGTGTTCTTGTCCCACGCGACGACCTCTATCTTGCCGGAGCGGTTGAGGAGCTGCACGCGTATGTTCGGCTGCGCGGGGTAGTCGCGCGAGAAGCGACGCTGCGCGAGAGCGTGCGGCGCGGCGAAGGCGACGAAGAGGGCAAGCAGCAGCGAAGAGGCCGCGAGGCGTCGCGGGGCGCGCGGGCTTTGCGCGCGCGCGCACCACTCGTCTCTGCCGTTCGTCGCTTCCGTGTTCATCTGTCTTCAGACTCTTATTACTTATTACCGCCTCGGCACCCCGGCGCTGAAAGCGCCCGCGTTGCTTCGGTGCAAGAGGCGCGGGCGCGTGTGTCGGGGCCGAAGGCTTCTCAGGCCGCGTGCTCTACTGCTCGCCAAACTCGCGCATCAACTCGATCTTGTCGCGTATGGCGGAGTTCAGCATCTCCTCCGCTATCTCGTCGTGCGGATTGTCGCGCAGGTCTGCGAGCGAGTCTTTGACGGTCTCGTCGAGCACGTTCACGCTCCGGTCGAAGGAGGCGCGCATGCGCGGATTCCAACTCGCCTTGCGCGCCTCGACGCGCTGCTCCCAGTAACGAAGGCTCGCCTCGTGAGGCTCGACGTAGGTGCTCGGGTAGTACTGGTCTGAGACGACCCGGCGCGACGCGCGATCCGCGCGCGGGGCCGCGCCGGAGTTGGCGTAGCGCACGCCGACCGCAGTGATGAATGCGACCGAGACGACGAGCGCCGCGACGCCCGTCGCGAGTTGCGGAAGCGAAAGCTGAAAGCGCGCGCCGAGAAGTCTCGACCAGAAGCCGCCACGCGCGTTGGCGTAGACCATTGGGACTCTGCTGTCGCTCTCGACGGCGTCGCGGACGCGCATCCAGAGGGCGCGCTCGTCCGTCGGGGCGTAGAGGTGTTCGTGTGCGTCGCGCGCGGCGGCGAGGATGGCGTTGAACTCCTCGCGCGCCTCGTCGCACTCGTGGCAGGCGGCGAGGTGCGCGCTGACCGAGGCGTGCTCGGCGTGGCCGAGCGTGCCGTCTAGAAAATCACTGAGATATTCCTGACACTTCTCGCAGTTCATTGCAGTCCGACCTCTTGCGATTCCGTTGGGGGCCGCGCGTGGCAGGACTCGGCGCGCGGGCGAAAAATCTTTGAAGCCTATTCAGGCACGTTCTGTTGCCTCAGAAGTTGCCTGAGTTTCATTCTAGCCTTGTGGAGTTGCGACTTGCTCGTCCCTACCGAGCATCCCAACAACCTCGCCACCTCTTCGTGCTCGTGCCCCTCCACGTCGTGCAGAACAAAGACGGAGCGGTATCCGGGCGGCAACTGAGAGACTGCCTTATCCAACGCAATCCTATCCACAACCGGCATGTGAGACGGATTCTCCGTCCCCAATACGACCTGCTGCGGCGACTCCCCGTCCTCCGTAGGCTGCTCGACCTTCACCCCTCGCCGGCGGAAGTGCATCAGCACCTGATTGACCGTCAGCCTATGGAGCCAGGTCGTGAATGCCGACTCGCCGCGGAATGAGCCGACCTTCCGGTAGAGTTGGATGAAGACCTCCTGAGCGAGGTCTTCGGCCTCCGCCGTGTTGGCAGTCATGCGCAGACAGAGCGAGTAGACGCGCCGGGAGTGTCGCGAGTACAACTCCTCGAAGGCCGCCATGTCGCCCGCCGACGCCGCCTGCGTCAACTGGTAGTCGGAAGCGCTTTCTGTCTCGAACTCGGGTGTCGTCACCTGTCCGAACATTCGGCTGAGAAGATCGCCGAGGTTCAAATCACGACTCTCCACTTTGATGGTCAACTGAAAGCGTCCGCCTTTTGGTCGAATTGGGAAAGCTCCCGGCGAGTGGGCCGCGCTTGAACGTCCGACGCGCGGCAAGAGTCGCCGGTTTTACACGCGACTGTGATGCTCTGCGCGCCGCGCGTCGTTGCCCCCGCGTCGCCCCAAATGCGTTCGGCGTACGCCCTTTGCAGTCCTCTTCAGGCCCAGTACGTGCGGTCGAGCGAGCGGTAGCCGACGGCCTCCGCCACGTGCGCCGTGCCTATCTCGTCCGAGCCTTCGAGGTCTGCGATGGTGCGGCTGACCTTGAGGATTCTATCATAGGCGCGCGCCGAGAGCCCCTGCCTCTCCATCGCCCGTTCGAGAAGGCGCTCGCACTCCTCGTTAAGCTGACAGAAGCGTCGTATCTGGCGCGGCGACATCTGCGCGTTCGAGAAGACTCCCTCGCCGCGCAGACGTTCGTGCTGGCGCGCGCGGGCCGCGAGCACACGGCCGCGCATGGCCGAAGAGGATTCGCCCGCAGGTGCGCCGCGCTCGGACATCTCTTTGAAGCGTACGGGCGGCACGTCCACGTGTATGTCTATCCTGTCCATGAGCGGCCCCGAGATGCGTCCGACGTAGCGCTGTATCTGTAAGGGCGTGCAGCGGCACTCCTGCGTCGGATTATTGTAATGGCCGCAAGGGCATGGGTTCATCGCCGTGGCGAGCATGAAGGAGGCCGGGAACGTGAGGGTCATCGCGGCGCGGCTGATGGTCACGCGCCCGTCTTCGAGCGGCTGGCGCAGGACTTCGAGGACGCTTCTGTCGAACTCGGGCAACTCGTCGAGGAAGAGCACGCCGTGGTGCGCGAGACTCACCTCGCCCGGTCGCGGGACGGCTCCGCCTCCTATCAGTCCCGCGTCGCTTATAGTGTGGTGCGGCGAGCGGAAAGGTCTTTCGGTTACTAGCCCTGAGCGCCCCGTCAGTCCCGCGACCGAGTGAATCTTCGTCAGTTCGAGCGCGGCCTCGAATTCGAGCGGCGGCATTATCGTCGGCAGGCGCTTCGCGAGCATCGTCTTGCCCGAGCCGGGAGGGCCTACGAGAAGAATGTTATGTGAGCCCGCGGACGCGACTTCGAGAGCGCGCTTGACGGCCTGCTGGCCTCGCACCTCCGCGAAGTCAACGTCGTAACGCCCTTCGGTCGAGAGCAGTTGCGCCTCTTCGACGCGCACGGGAGCAGGGCGCGCTCCTGCTTCGCCGCTTCCTCCACGGCCTAGCGCGCAGAGCAACTCTACGGCGTCGCGAAGCGTGGAGACCGCGAACACGTCAACGCCCTTGACGACCGCCGCCTCGGTCGCGTTCTCCTCCGGGAGTATGAGGCTCTTGATGCCCGCCTCGCGCGCGCGCATCGCGACGGGTAGCGCGCCGCGCACGGCACGCACGCGACCGTCGAGCGAAAGCTCGCCGACCGAGAGGACTTCCGGTAAGCCTTCCGTCGCGCCGAGGTCGCCGTTCGCGCCGAGTATGCCGAGCGCGATGGGGAGGTCGAAGCTCGCGCCCTCTTTGCGCACGTCGGCGGGCGCGAGGTTGACGGTCGTCTTGTGTAAGGGGAAGAAGAAGGCGCTGTTGTTGACGGCCGCGCGTATGCGCTCGCGCGACTCTCGCACGGCCGCGTCGGGCAGGCCCACTATCGTGACCGACGATGCCGCGTCCGACTCACCGCGCGCAGGCGTCAAATCAACTTCGACTTCGACGAGGTCTGCGTCTATTCCGTAGACGGCCGCCGAGCGCGTGCTGAAGTGCATGTGTGAGGCCCCCGGCCGCCAAACGCGTGCGCCTTCGTGCGCGCTTGGCGGCGTCAAAAAGCCTTTTAAGCTCAGGTCGGAAGTTTCAGGACGCGAGACGGGCGAGTGGCGAAACGCGAACGAGCGCGCTTCGTAGACGGTTAAGTCGGAAGCGCGCTCGCCTGTTCGTATGGTCGGCCGCGTGCGCTAAAGTTTGGCGGGGCGCGCGCGGCGTCTTGCGTAAATTCTCTAGCGGCGGCGTCGCGCGGGGGCCTGTGCCTGCGTCGCCGCGGGCGCGCCGCCCGAACGCGACGGAACCCTTATCTGCTGACCGCGCGAGAGCGGTGCGTCGGCCGCGATGCCGTTCTGCTTGACGACCTCTTCGACCGAAGCGTTGTAGCGCGAGGCCACCTGCGCGATGGTCTCACCGCCCTTGGCCGTGTAGGTCTGTAGGGTGCTGCTCGCGGTCGCGCCGCCGGTCGGGCGCTCGTAGGACTTGGACGTTTGCATCATCCTTCCGCCGCCGCCCGCGGGGATGACGAGCGTGCCGCCCTTCGCGAGGTCAACGCCCGCGTTCCACTGCTGTAGCGTCGAGGCGCTCACGCCGGCGCGCGGGGCAAGTGCCTCCCACGTATCGCCCGGCGCGGCCTGAATGACACGAGCCATCTGGCTGCGGCGGTCGGCGGGTATGCGCTTGAGGAGCGCGACGAGCCGGGCGCCGTGCTTGGGCGGGACTCTCAGGAGGTACGCCTCGCCCGGCGGCGTCATGTCGCGGCGGAGTTCAGGGTTGATGCTGCGTAAGTAGTCAACGCTCGAATCCGTGAGCGAAGCCACGAGGCCGAGATTCGTCGCCGAGGGCACGCTGATGGTGTCGTAGGCGAGCGGCGTCATACGCTGGACGTTTCGGAAGCCATACTTCTCGGGGTTCTTCGCGATGAGTATGACGGCGAGGATGTTCGGGACGTAGTTGCGCGTCTCCTGCGCGATGTAGGGGTATATCTGCCAGAAGTCCGCGACGCCGGCGCGCGCAATCGCGCGGTCGATGTTGCCCTCGCCCGTGTTGTAGGCGGCCATCGCAAGCTCCCAGTTGCCGAAGCGGTTATGCAGCCACTTCAGGTATTGGGCCGAAGCGCGCGTCGCCTTCTCGAAGCTGTTTCGCTCGTCCACGTAGGCGGTCTGGCGCAGGCCGAAGCGCGAGCCCGTGCCGGGGATGAACTGCCAGAGCCCCGACGCGGCCGCCCACGAACGCGCGGTCGGACGCCATGTGCTCTCGACCTGACCGAGCCAGACGATATCCTCGGGCACGCCCTCCTCGCGGAAGATCTTGCGCGCCATCGTCGTGTACTGCCCCGAGCGGCGCAGGCCCGTCTCCATCGTTCCGCGTCCGCGGCCCTGATAGAAGTTTATGTAGCCGACGACGAGCGAGTGGAGTTTGAAGTCGAAGTCGAGAGTGTTCTTGACCTTCTCGGCCTCGGCAACCTCCTCCTTCGAGACGTTCGACTCCTTCTCGTCAAGGACGATCTTGCTCAACTCGTCGAGCGGCGAAGGCTCGAACTTCTGGTCTACGAAGCCGACCTGCGCGGGCGCGGGCTGCTGCTGCCCGTCCGTCTGCGCCACATTCACGAAGGGAGCGCCGTTCTGCTGCGTCGGGACGGGCGAGCCTACTTCGTAGCGGTATACTCTCTCGACGAGTTGTAAATAGTAGGTCTGAAGCCGCGGGTTGGCGCGCACATCTAAGCCGGATTCGAGCACTGCGTCTACGGCCTTGTCGAAATCCTCGCGCGCGGCCTGGCGCTTGTTATCTTTGAGGTTCAGCTCGCCCTTCTTAAAGCTGTCCTCCGCGCGGTCAATGATGGCTTTGACGCGAGAGTCTTCGCGCTCGATGTCGCTCTGCGTGTTACGTAGGTATGATTGCGTGGGCGTCTGTGCGCCGACTGTGAGCGAGGGAGCGAGCAGCGTCGCGAGAAGCGCGGCGCTTGTTACAAAGCGGGGGAGGCTCGTGTTCTTCAATCGTTGATCTCCTTATACGAGATTAAAGCGAATCCACGATGGCGACCTCAAAGGAGATCGCACGAGCGGCATCCACTGGAACAAATTGCACGGGACGTTTGAAACCGCGCGAACGGAAGGCTCTGCGCGATGGGCTCCCTAAATAAGGAAAGCAGAGCCCGTCAACCGCCAAAAGGCTATCACACAGCCCAACTCGTGTCAAACCCGTCTGCCCGCATCTACTTGTAAATAAAAGGCGAAACGCCCAAAGTTTCCTGACTTTTTGCGCCTCGCCTTGTGAGCATTTTTGATGCGTCGAAGGGCGGCCGGGTTGCGCAGGCTAAACGGAACCGCGAGCGGCGGCGAGCGAGCACGCGTTACGCCGTAAATCTTCAACGCGTAACACACACACGCCCGCGGCCGCTCGCGGTTCCGTTCTAAGTTCTAAACCCTCGGGGCGGCAGCCTGCGGGAGTCGCGGCTGGCGCTGTACGGGGGCGGCTGGCGGCTGCGCCCTCTCCTTGAGAGCCTCGCGGAAGACTTCGCGGACGTTCTCGACAAAGATGAACTGCATCTCGCCGAAAAGCTCCTTCGGAATCTCGTCCATGTCGCGGCGGTTCAGGTGCGGAAGTATGACCTTCGTGACGCGCGCTCGCCTCGCCGCCAAGACCTTCTCCTTGACGCCGCCGACGGGCAGGACGTTTCCGCGAAGTGTTATCTCGCCCGTCATCGCCACGTCCTTGCGGATGGCGCGCTGCGAGAGCGAAGAGACCATCGCCGTCGCGAGCGTGATGCCGGCCGAGGGGCCGTCCTTCGGAATCGCGCCCTCGGGGATGTGTATGTGCATGTCGAACTTCTCGAAGTCATCCTCCGGGATTTCGAGTTCGCGCGCGCGCGACTTGGCATAGGAGTATGCGGCCTGCGCGGATTCGCGCATGACCTCGCCGAGCTGTCCCGTCAGAACCAACTGCCCCTTGCCCTTCATCCTCAGAGCCTCGATGAAGAGCACGTCGCCGCCGACGGCAGTCCACGCGAGCCCCGTCGCAACGCCGATCTGGTCTTTGCGAAGCGCCTCTTCGGGGAAGGACTTCGGCGGGCCGAGGAACTCGTGCACGTTCTTCGGTGTCGCGCGTACGGCCTCCGACTTCCCTTCCGCGATGCGCCGCGCGACCTTGCGGCAGATGCGCCCTATCTCGCGCTCAAGCTGACGAAGGCCCGCCTCCTGCGTGTACTGCTGTATGACGACCGAGAGCGCCTTCTTCGAGATGTGGACGTTCTTCGCCGTGATGCCGTTCTCCTCTATCTGCTTCGGCAGAAGGTGTCGGCGCGCTATCTCAAGCTTCTCCTCCTCGGTGTAGCCCGCGAGGCGGATGACCTCCATGCGGTCGCGCAGGGCTGGCTGGACGGTGTCGAGTATGTTCGCCGTCGTCATGAACATCACGTTCGAGAGGTCGAAGGTGACGCCGAGGTAGTTGTCGCGGAAAGAGTTGTTCTGCTCCGGGTCTAATACTTCCAAGAGCGCCGACGAAGGATCGCCGCGGAAGTCCGCGCCGACCTTGTCAATCTCGTCGAGCATGATGAGCGGGTTGTTCGTGCCCGCCTGCTGTAGAGCCTGAATGATGCGGCCCGGCATCGCGCCGACGTACGTGCGTCGGTGGCCGCGTATCTCCGCCTCGTCGTGGAGGCCGCCCAGAGAGAGGCGCACGAACTTGCGGTCGAGGGCGCGAGCGATGGAGCGGCCCAAGCTCGTCTTGCCGACGCCCGGCGGGCCGACGAGACAGAGTATCGAGCCCTTCGGCTTCTCCTTCAGCTTGCGGACTGCGAGCGCCTCGACGATGCGCTCCTTAACCTTGTCGAGCCCGTAGTGGTCTTCGTCGAGAATCTGCTGCGCCTTGATTAAGTCCAGATTATCAACGCTCGCCTTCGACCACGGCAGGTCGAGCATTATCTCCATCCAGTTGCGAAGCGTCGCCGTCTCGGCCGCGTCCGGGTGCATGCGCTCAAGCTTCTTGAGTTGACGCAGCGCCTCCTCCTCGGCGTGCTTCGGCATCGCGGCGGCCTCGATCTTCTCGCGGAACTGCGCGACCTCTTCGGCAAGCTCGTTGCCCTCGCCCAGTTCGGTCTGAATCGCCTTCAGTTGTTGACGCAGGAAGAATTCGCGCTGCGAGCGGTCGATGTCGGCGCGCGCCTGCGTGTTTATCTCCTGCTGGACTGTGAGGACTTCCAGCTCCTTGTTCAGAAGCTCGTTGACGCGGCGCAGACGCGCCGTCGTGTCCGCGATGTCAAGAACGGACTGCGCGTCTTCGACCTTGAGTTCGAGGTTCGACGCGGCGAGGTCTGCCAGACGCCCCGCGTCGTCGAGCGATGAGACTATCGCCATCACCTCGGGCGAGATGTTCTTGCCGAGGTTCGTCGCGCGCTCCATCGAGGCGCGCACGTTGCGCACCAACGCCTCGACTTCGAGCGAACGCTCGGGCGTGGCAGTCTCGTCGAGCGCCGAGAGTCGCGCCTTCAGGAACTCGCCCGTGTCCTCGACCGACTCGACGTGCGCGCGAGAGAGGCCCTGCACGAGTATGCGTATGCGCCCGTCTGGGAGCTTGAGCATGCGCATGATGACGGCCACCGTGCCCGTCGCATAAAGGTCTTCGCCCGCCGGCTCCTCCTTGTCGAGGTCGCGCTGCGAGACGAGGAAGATCATCCGATTCTCGCCGAGCGCCTCGTCCACCGCGCGAATGGATTTCTCGCGCGAGACGAAGAGCGGCACGATCATGAACGGGTAGATGACTATGTCGCGCAGAGGGAGCACGGGCAGCGACTCGGGAATCTGCAACTGCTGCTCTGTGCCCTCTACGGCTTCGATTGACTCGGCTATGTTTGAAATCTGCGGCATATTTTTCTTGAGTGATAAGTGATGAATGACAGGCGACGAGAGTTTGCCATTACTTTCTTCTTATCACGCCTCACTCCTCACTTCCAATCACTCGCAACTCGTCACCTCATCTGCGCGCCGCGGCACCGTCGCGCTTGCGCACCAGGGTCTTAAGCTCCTTCATGAACTCGGTCACGTCCTCGAACTCAAGGTAGACCGAGGCGAAGCGTACATAGGCGACTTTGTCTAGCTCCTTGAGGCGGCGCATTATCATCTCGCCGACCTTCGTCGTCGGGCGCTCGCGCTCGGGCGACTCCTGCACATACTTCTCGACGGCGTTGACGATGCTGTCGAGCTTCGTCGCCGGTATCGGCCGCTTCTCGCACGCGCGTAGCAGTCCGGCCATGACCTTATTGCGGTCGAAGGGCTCGCGCCGCCCGTCCTTCTTGACGACCATGTAGGGAATTTCGTCAATGCGCTCGTAGGACGTGAACCGACGCTCGCAGCGCAGGCACTCGCGGCGTCGGCGAATGGAGTCGCCCTCGCGCGACTCGCGCGAGTCAACGACCTTGTCTTCAAGGTAAGTACAGAAGGGGCATCTCATAAGAGTGTTCTCAGGTTGAAGCTCACCGAGGGCCGAACCTCTCCCCCGCCCTTTCACAAAGTCACAAACGCGTCACGCGTTGGCCGCTTGCGCCGCCGCGCGCGGCGACGAGCCCACGTTGCTCTCCGCCTCCGCCTCCTCCTCCGCGACCAACTCGCGAAGGCGCGCGACGCTGAAGCCGCTGCGCAGGAAGTAATAGAGTCCGAAGAGTATCGGCGAGCCGAAGACTACGAGGTGCAGAATGATGACCGCGGGCTGCACCTGACTCTCCGGAAAACCGAGGTAGCGCGAAAGCCCTAGCGCCGTCGCCGCGTGATAAGTTCCCGCGCCCGCGCCCGGCGTCGGCACGACCGACCCTACGAGCGACCATCCCAACACGAAGACCGTCTCTATCGGCCCCACGCCCAGACCGAACGCACGCAGCACCAGCATGTTCGCGAGCGTGATTGTGCCCCACAAGAGCGCCGTCCATCCTGCCGTCGCTAAGAGTGCGCGCCCGCCCGCCAGCACCGAGAGCGTCCGGCCGAGTTGCTCTAGAAGCTTCGAGGCAATCCCCCCGACCTTTCGCAACGGCCGCGGCAGACGCACGGAGACGGCGTCGAGTCGCGCGGTGACGGCCTCCGAGTGACGGCCGAATAGGACAAGCAGGCCCAGTCCCACGACGGCGCACGCGAACAGCACGAGCCCCGCCTCTCGCACGCGCGCGAACGTCGCCGCGTCAACGCCCGGCAGTCGAACGAGTAGAAGGTTCGCCGCGAAAAGAAGGATGACGGCCGCCGTGTCGCAGACTCTTTCGAGGGCGATTGTGACGAAGGCCGCGCCCGGTCGCACCGCTCGGTCGCGCAGGGGCAGGAATGCGGGCCGCACTATCTCGCCCATGCGCCCCAAAAGGAATATCGCGCCGAAGCCTACGCACGTCGCCGCGAAAGCCTCGCGCAGGCTGGCGTCGGGCGCGAGCGGCCGCAGCAGAGTCTTCCAGCGGAAGGCGCGTATCAGGCAGGTCAGACATATGAGCGCGACCGCCAGCGCGATGAGCGTCCAGTCGGCGCGCCTCATGGCCGCCGAAGCCTCCGCCCAGTCCATGCCCCGCCCGAACCACCAGAGGGCGAGCCCGGCGACGAGGCAAAGGACTACGAATTTCAGGTATTTACGCAAACGTCTCGGTTCCGCGAGCATCGAACGGCGGACATCCCTTCACGCTTTGGCGTGCGCCCGTCGTCCGCCCCCTTGCGCTCCTAATTTGACTTCGATTGTCTAACGCCACAAGATATAGTGTAGCATCGTTAGGCTATAATAGTCACAGCGGGAGCGGCGGCGCGGTAAGGACTTATGGTAGCCCGTGCGCCCGCAAAAACAGCGGGCGGTCGGGCGACGGCGCGGCCCCCGGCGGGGCTGGAACTTTCCCCTTTCGGCGGTCGTAATGCCCGTTTGACAATGGGTTGACCACCCGCGCGGCCCGCTTTTGTCGGGCAATTCGCGGAGGGAGTCGAAGGGGCGCGAAGTGGGAGTAGCTGGAGCCGTGACGGTCGGCGAAGGGGCGGAGCTGGTCAGGAGGTGTCGCGCGGGGGACGGCGCGGCATGGGAGGAGATTGTTTCCACATACTCCCGCCGCATCTACAACCTCGCGTACCGTTTCACCTCGCGCGCCGACGCCGCGGAAGATTTGACGCAGGAAGTCTTCGTTCGCGTCTATCGCTCGCTTGAGCAGTACGACCCGAAGCAGGGCGACCTGCAAAACTGGTTGATGCGCCTCGCGCGTAACTTGGTCATTGACGACTACCGCCGCCGCCAACGCGCCCCGCAGGACACGCAGGCCGAAGACATCGAAGGGCACACGTACCACCTACGCGCCGCGGGCAACACGCCGCAGCGAGAGCTTGAAAGGCGCGAACTCGGCGAGCAGGTGCAGGCGGGCATTGACAAGCTGCCCCCGGACTTGAGGACTTGCGTCATCCTCCGCGACATAGAGGAGTTAAGCTATCAGGAGATTGTTGACCTCCTGAAGATTCCCGAGGGGACGGTCAAGTCGAGAATCAACCGCGGGCGCATAGAGCTTGCGAAGATTCTTCGCCGCATGCGCGTCGTCGCGATGAGCGACGCGCGCTGAAGAGCGGCCTTTGAAAAGTTTTGAAGGGGCGTTCCGTGCGCGAAGGGTGAGCGCGAACGAGAGTTGCCCGGTTGCGGAAGACCCGAGGAGTGGAAGGGATGGAGCTGATTTAGAGATGCTTTGCACAGAGTTTGAAGATCGTCTGACGGACTACATCGACGGCGCGCTCGCGGGCGACGAACAGCGCGCCTTCGCAGAGCACGCGCTGCGCTGTCCAGTCTGCCACGAGCTTTTGAACGAAGTCCGCAACGCCATCGTCGAATGCCGCGCGGACGTTCCGCCGCAGCCGACGCCCGGCCTCGAAGCGCGCATACTTCTCGCGACCGCGCCCGAGACCTCGATGACGTGCGACGAGTTTGAGCAGTATTTGACGGACTACCTCGACGGCTTCCTCCCCGCAACGCTCTACCACCGTTGGGAGCGCCACGCGGCGCTCTGCGAACGCTGCTCAGACCTGCCCGGACAGGTCGTGCGCGCGATAGGCGCTTGCTACTCCTACATCAGCGAAGAGCGGCCCGTGCCCGCCGGTCTGCACGAGCGGATACTGCACGCGACTCTCGGCACGACCGAGGCCGAAGCCGTGCGCCCGCCCTTCGGCGCACGCGTCGCGGAGTGGATGCGCGGCTGGCTCGACACGCTCGTGACGCCGCAGTTCGCGACCGTAGCGACGATGCTGCTGCTCGCGGTCTTCGTCGGCACGAACACCATCTCCGACGACGGCTCTATCAACGGCATGTACCGCGCGAGCCTGAAGTTCGCAGCCCGCACCTACTCCTACGGCTCGGTGCGCGCGGACGAGTTGAAGCGCGCGACGACGGGACTCGTCGCGACCCCGACCGCGCAGGGCGATAACAGCTCGCAGAAGAAGTAGCCGTGCGAAGGGTTCGGCAGTCGAAGTAGTTTAAGGAGTAGAAGGCGGAATATTGGGCGAGGCGAGCGGGGGCGAAAGAAGTTGGCAGCAGGCTTGATGAATTGCGCATACCACTTGACGAACCGCGCGGTCGTGCAGTGCAGCCGCTGCGGCCGCCCGCTCTGTCCCGCGTGCGACCACCGCATACGCGGCTTTCCATACTGTCAGGACTGCATCGTCGCGGGCGTCGAGTTCCTACAGCAGCAGCAGTCGCGCCCCGGCGCGGCCACGACCAACGTCGTGCGGCGTAAGACCTCGGGCTTCGTCGCGCTCCTGCTCTCGTTCCTGTGCCCCGGCCTCGGCGCGGCCTACAACGGGCAGACCTCGAAGGCGCTCGTACATTTCACCATTTTCGCCAGCTTCTTCCAGATGGCGACCGTCACGGACTTCCCGGCCTTCTTCGTCCTCGGAGCAATAGGCACATGGCTCTTCGCGGCCGTTGACGCAGTTCGCACGGCGCAGCTCATACGCGCTGGATTAGCGCCCGGCGCGGAGCGCGACGCGATAGCGCGGCGGCTCTATGGCAACCCGCTCGCGTGGGCCTTGACGATGATCGTGCTCGGCATAGTCTTCCTGCTCCACACGGTCTTCAACGTGCGCCTGCCGGTGCGCGAGTTCCTGCCGGTCGTACTCGTCCTCCTCGGCGCTTACATGCTATTCGACTGGGCTCGCGCGCGACGCACGCGGGAACTCCCCAACTTCGAGACGGTCTCGCGTGCGCCCTCGGTCTTCGGAGGCTCGACAGGTTCGCTCCCCAATGAGATGACGCGCTTCGGCACGGGCGAGTTGGTCACGCAGGTCACGGCGCGCGAGACTACCGGCGCCTGGCCTTCAGACCCGCGCATCTGAAATCCTAAGACCGCGCGTTGACGTGACGCGCGCGTACTTGAATTCTGTTATCATCGATTTCGCGCTAGGGGCACTCGGCGCACGGCGTTCATAACTGCGGAAGGAGATTCGGCATGTTAGGTCTTGCGAAACTGGGCGGATTGTTGGGCGCTATCGCGGCGCTCGTCGCGCTCCTGATAATACTCGTCAAGCAGCTTATAATGCTCGTAGGCTTTGTCATGTTCGTGTTAAAGGTCGTCATCGTCATAGCCTTTATCGGCCTGCTGCTGCTCATCGTCATCACCTTCTTCACGGCGCGCCGTAAACGTCGGCGCGAGGCAGAAGAGATTTAACCGAAGAGAGTCTAAGCACGCAGAAAGGCCCGCCGGGCGAACCTCGCGCGTTCGTCCGGCGGGCCTTTCTGCGTGCGCCCTCGGTGTCAGACCCCGCTGTGATTTGCAATCGCCGGAACCCTGTGATAGTTTCTAGCCCCTTGTGCAGCCCCAAGTCAGTGACCTGTCTTTAGCTGTACCACCAAGACGGGTATCGGCAGCACCTTCAGGAAGGGTCTCGCAAACAAGAACCCGGTAATTAAATAGTTTTCGCACTCGTCGCCTTCTTTCGGCAGACAGTGCCTTTCGCGTCCATCCGCGTGCGTTCTCCCCATGTTCGCCGCGCGGAAGGGGCGCCCAAGGAGCACACTCCGATGAATAGAGACGAGCGTTTTTACGCTTTCATCGTTTCTAAGACCTCCCGTTCGCGTTCCTACGTCCGACGCTTCTCCGTACATAAGCGCTGGGTGAAATTCTCTGCGCTCGCCGCCGCCGTGCTCTTCTGCGCCGCCGTATACGGCGTCTACGGACTGACGCAGCAGGCCGCGCACGCGCGCATCGAGGCGGAGAACAACCGCCTGCGCCAGGAGAACGAGCGGCAGCGCCGCCAACTACAGAGCCTCGAAAATCGCGTTGACGCAATCGAGGACAAGTCGCGCAAGCTCTCCGAGATGTCCGGCACCCAGCAGGGCGAAGGAGAGCAGCAGCAAGAGCAACAGCAGGAAGAGGGCACGAGTGAGCACGGCGCGGGCGGCCCCGGCCTGAGTCTCGACGCGGACTCGGTCGCATCCATCGAGGCGCGCGCCGCAAGGCTTGAAGAGCACCTGCGCACGTACGAGGCCGCGCTTACGGAGCGCGCGCGCATCGTCCCCTCAATCTGGCCCGTCGAGGGCGAATCCACCGACGGCTTCGGCGTCCGCGGCAACCCCTTCGGTGGCGGCTCCTCCGAGTTCCACCCCGGACAGGACATCGCCGCGCCGCGCGGCACGCCCGTCATCGCCACGGCCGACGGTACGGTCGTTAAGGCCGACTGGCAGAACGGTTACGGGCAGACGGTCGTGATAGACCACGGCAACGGTCTGACGACGCGTTACGGCCATCTCTCGAAGATAGAAGTCGAGGCGGGCCAGGAGATTAAGCGCGGCGAAGAGTTGGGACAGGTCGGCTCGACGGGGCGCTCTACGGGGCCGCATCTACACTACGAGGTACGCATCGGCGACGTGGCCGTCAGCCCCCTCCACTACCTGCCCGAGCGTTGAGCCGTGGCGTTGGTCGTCGGCGCGTAAAGCCTTGAGGCGGCACGAATTTTTGTCTTGACACTTTCGTACGCTTTCGCTTAGTATGCGCCGTCGTTTCTAGGCCGCGGTCGGTTTAAAGCCGTTCGCGCGTTAGACTTGCAGGCATTAGCAATGAAGTTGCAGCGGTACCGTCTTCAGTCCGTACTCGGTGAGCCCGAAAAGCTTTTGAAAGCCTCGGGCCGTCGGATGCGGGCTTTTTCGTGCAGTTGAGTTCGTGGCGTGCGCCTTGCTCGGGCGACGCGCCGGCTCTTAGGTTAATCTTGCGGGCTGGCCTTAAAACCCCTAGTCAGAGGCCAACCCTTTTCACCGAATCGTTAGGAGGATTCGTCAGCTATGCCCAGAATTACCGGTAAGGTCAAGTGGTTCAACAACGCGAAGGGCTACGGTTTCATCGAGCAGCCCGGCTCTTCCGACATCTTCGTTCACTACAGCGCCATACAGGGCGACGGCTTCAAGACCCTCGAAGAGGGGCAGGAGGTCGAGTTCGAGGTCACGCAGGGGCCGAAGGGGCCGCAGGCCGAGAAAGTGATCAAGGTGTAACTCTCCCCGTTTGAACACTTCAGCTTTCGTTGAAGGCCACTGACCGCTTCCGGTCTTCAGAAACAGAGCCGGCAAGCGCACTTGGAAGCAAGGCACTCAAGAAAGAAGAAGGCAGTAGGCAGAAAGAAGAAGGCAGTCAAGACGCGCAAGCGTTTCGACTGCCTTCTGTCATTTAGCGGAGGGCAGACTTTGTTCGACTGCCTTCTGCTTTCTGCCTCCCGCCGCCTTCTTTACTTGTCAGCCTTCGCCTTGAAGCTGACGCGGCCCGCCTCGACTGCGACGGAGAAGTGTACGCGCTCACAGCCCGCTCGCGCCTTCAGCGCCTCGGACTTCTCCGTGACCATACGGTGGAAGCGCGCGAATGAGAGGTCGTCCGTCGGCTCGCCGCAACGTTTGCGAGCCTCGACTAGCGCCTCGTAGATTCCGCGCACGGTCGCAACGTCCGAGCGCGCATCCTTGCAGACGAAGGTGCTCGGGGCGGGCGCTTCCGGCTCCTGCGCGTGCGTGTGTCGGCGCGCAGCCGCGCCGCGCCCCTCCTCGCGCTCCTGCATCGTGCGCCGCCAGAGCTGCATGAAGGAGGTGTAGCGCGCGGTGAGCGAATTGTAGAGGTAGCGCTGCGCGAAACTGAGCGTGCGGTCGTCGGCGAGCCGCTTGATTAAGGTCTCGACGCGCCCTTTCGTGTCGTAGGGCGGGCGCTTGGCCGCGCCGTTGAAGTATATGTCGAACTCGACCTTGAGGCGGCGTATGTCGTCTTCGAGGCGTGCGAGTTGCTCTTCGGCCGTCGGCTGCGCGTCGCGCTGCACGATGGCCTTCGTGTTCTTCTTGCGCTCCTTCGCACGCCGCGCAAAGCTGTTCTCGCGAATAGGCACTCCGGCTAAAACCTCCACGGCCGCACGCCGCCAGCGACCCTCATTCCACAATATGTTTTCGCCTCTCGGGGTGTCAACAACTTTAAGGATGAAGGATGAAGGATGAAGGTAAGGCAGTTATGCTTTATCTTCATCCTTCATCCTTCATCCTTTCACTGTGGCGGCCACTGGATGACTTTGCCGCGTTCGGGGTTGGAGGAGGGCGCGGATGTAGGCGGTGTGGGGCGCGGGGTCGGGCGCGTCTCCGCGTCAGGCGTGCGCGCCGTGCGGTCTGCGTCGCCACGCGCGGAGTCGTCGGCCTTCGAGCCGTCGGCGCTGCGCGTCGGCTGCGGGGCCGCGGCCGAGTCGCCCGCGTCGGGCTTTCGCTTCGCGCGCGCCGCGTCGTCGGGCGTGGGCGCGCCGCTCTCGGAGACGACCGTCAGCTCTCTCGGAATGTTCCCGGACGGGGGAATGTTGTTTGTGACGGGCGGGTCGTAGTAGGGCTGCGACGCGTTACCGGCCATCGGGTACGCGTTGAGGTCGGGCGTCGGCGAGACCTGCGCCTCGGGCGCGAGCGGCGTCGCCTGCGGCTGCTGCGCGGGGAGGACTTGCGCGGGCGCGGGCTGCTGAGCGACGGGCTGTTGAGTCGAGGGCGCGGGTCTCAACGCTTCGCTTGCGCCGCCCCGACGCCAGAGCGCGTACGCGCCGACGAAGAAGGCGACGAGCAGGAGCGCCGTGCCTATTGAAGCCTGCCACGAGCGCATGAACCGTCCCAACTTGAAGGGCGACTCGGAAGGGTGCGCGGGCTCAGGCCCGTCATCCCTGATGGAGATGACAACTCTACTCTTCGCCCACTTCCCTTCCCGCACCGGCGCGTCCGCCGACGAACTCGAAGCCGAGGCCGTTGAGACTTCGTCGGCTTCGACAGCCGCGCCTTCAACGCCCTTCGGGCGACTCGCGACCGACGCGCGCGGGACTTCGCCCTTCTCCGTCCCGCCCTTCCTCGAAAAGATGCCAACGTCCGCGAGCGGGTCGCTCGAAGACCCGGCACGCGTCGCGTCCGGCAATGTCCTGGCATGGACGTGCGTCGCGTCCGAGTCGGAGCGCGAAGCCTTGAGCGCCGCGACGCGCAGAAGCGAAGTGACTCCGGCGAAGCCTCTCGACTCGGCCCACTTCTCCGCGGTCGTCCCCAAGTCCGTGCGCGCCTGTGCGTCCGCGCCGCGTTCGAGCAGGAGGCGCACGACCTCCTCGTGGCCGAAGAAGGCCGCGAGTATGAGCGGAGTGAAGCCGTCCGCGCGGCGCGCGGCGGCGTCCGCACCCGCGTCGAGCAGTGTGCGCGCAACGTCCGCGTAGCCGCGCGCCGAAGCTCGCATCAGAGGCGTCTCGCCCCCGCGCAGACGCGCGTCGGCAAACGCGCCTGATGCAAGCAGCGATGCGACGCGCGCGGCGTCGCCCGCTTCGGCCGCTTCGGCGAGCGAACGCGCGGCAGCGGCCTCCGGGCCGTTGGGCGCGCCGAAGGCTTCCGCGCCGTGCGGCCTGAACTGTTCACGCGTACCCATCTGTTCGGCTTTCGACATTTTCGGTTTCTCTTCGCCCGCCGCGCCGTCGTAGAATGAACGGGCGGCCCGCTGGTGCCACAGTAAAACTTACCACCAACGTCACGCTTCTGACTACAGGCGACGCCGACATGCCCGAACAGACTCAGACGGAATCCTTGCGCGCACTGCCTTCCGTGGATGCGCTGCTCCGCACGCCTGAAGCTCTCGCGCTACGCGAGCGCGTCGGCGCGGAACACCTGACCGCGCTCGCGCGCTCGGTCACGGAAGGCTTGCGCGCCGAGTTGCGCTCGCGCGCGGGAGGGGCGCGGCGCGACGGTGCGGCGAATGATGAAGGGACGCCTGTTGAAACGCCGCCTGACGAAGCCTCGCGCGAGGCGCTGCTCGAAGAGGCCGTGCGTAGACTCGCGAGTGCGGCGCGACTCGAAGAGGCGCGCGGACTTCGACGCGTCGTCAACGCGACCGGCGTCGTGCTTCACACGAACCTCGGGCGTGCGCCGCTCTCTACGGCCGCGCGCCGCGCAGTCTCGCGCGAAGCAGCAGGCTACTGCACACTCGAATACGACACGGAGACCGGCGCGCGCGGACGACGCGGCGCGCGCGCCGAAGAGATGCTCGCCGAAGTCGCGGGCGCTGAGGAGGCGCTCGTCGTCAACAACTGCGCTGCGGCCGCGCTGCTCGTGTTGAGTGTGCTCGCGCGCGGAGGCGAAGCGGTCGTCTCGCGCGGCGAGTTGGTCGAGATTGGCGGCGACTTCCGCGTGCCCGACGTGATGTCGCAGTCGGGCTCGACGCTCGTAGAGGTCGGCACGACGAATCGCACGCGGCTCTCGGACTACGAGAGCGCGATAACAGAGCGCACGCGACTCGTCATGCGCGTGCATCCTTCTAACTACCGCATCGTCGGATTCACGGCCGCGCCCTCGCTCGAAGAGTTGGCGAAGCTCGCGCACGCGCGCGGACTTCCGCTCTACGAAGACGCGGGCTCGGGCGCGCTCATAGACCTCGCGCCCTTCGGCCTCTCGGGCGAGCCCGTCATACGCGAGTCAATCGCGGCGGGCGCGGACGTGGTCACGTTCAGCGGCGACAAGCTGCTCGGCTCGGCGCAGGCGGGACTCGTCGTCGGTCGCCGGGAGATAGTCGGGCGACTGCGTCGCTCGCCGCTCTACCGTGCGCTTCGCGCGGACAAGTTGGCGCTTGCCGCGCTCGAAGCGACGCTCGACTCGTATCGCCGCGGCGAGGCCGCGCGCGAGGTGCCCGCGCTGCGAATGCTCGCGGCGACGCGCGAAGAGATTGAGTCGCGCGCGCGCGCCTTCGCGAGGCGGCTGCGAAGGCGCGTCGAGGAAGCGGGCATGAGCGTCGAGATAGTCGAAGGCACGTCGGCCGTCGGCGGCGGCTCGGCCCCGACGACGCACCCGCCGACGGCGCTCGTACGCGTCGCGCACGCGTCACTCTCGGCCTACGCGCTCGACGAAGCCCTGCGACGCTGCTCGCCGCCCGTCGCCGCGCGCATACTCGACGACCGCGTCGTCATAGACCTGCGCACCGTCACCGAAGAGGAGGAGCAGGAGTTGCTGGACGCGCTCGCCTCCGTCTGACCCTCACGATAAACGCCTCGGCCGGACGCGCGAAAACAGTTCTTGTTAAGCCTCCGCGCGGCGTTGTAAGATGAATTGTAGGGTGCGCCGCTCCTGACGCGCCCTTGAGATTCTTCCAAAACCTTCCTGACCTTGCGGAACTTCCCGTCTTGCCCTCCCTTTAGAAACCTTGAAAAGTCCAATCTCATTCTCGCTCAAATCCGTCTCGGTCTCGCTCGCGCTCAGCTTCGGCGTCTCTGCGCTCGTCGCGGCCGCGTGGGGCGTCGGGCTGCTCTCATCGCCCGCGGCCCTCTTCATGTTCGACGACCCCGCGACGCCGAGCGTGCCGCCGCAAGCGTGGGTAGTGCTTCTGCTCATCGCGTCGGCGGGCGCGTTCGGCGGGCTCGCGGCCGAGCGTCTGGGCGCGCACAAAGGCTTGACGGTCGTCGCGTGCGCGCTCGTCGTGCTGTGCGCTGCGAGCCTCGCCGTCTCGCGCTTTCTACATCTGGACATCGTCTTCGCGCCCGTGATGCTCGCGTCGTTCGGCTCGCTCGCGGCGGCGCACGCGCGCAGGCTTTGGAAGATTGACGCGCTTTTGACGCGCAACGTCGAGCGCGTCGCGTCGCGCCCGTCCGTGCTCGAAGGCAGGGGCGCGCGCGCGCGCCTGTCGAGCGGGCTGAAGCTCTTAGACACAGTGCTCCCTCTCGAAGAGGCAGTCGTCTTCAGGTTCGACGAGTCGGGCGCACTCACACAGGCCGCGCGACTTCGCTCGCAGACGCAGGGCGCGTCGGCGAACGCTTCGGACAGCGGCGAACGCCACTCCGCCTGGCGCGAGGGCGTGAGGCTTTGCGAGCGCGCGGTTCTGTCGCGCGAGTTGATAGTCGAAGAGCCGGCGGGCGGCGCGCGCTCGAACGTCGCCGCGCCGCTCGTGCACGAAGGCCGCGCGGTGGGCGCTCTGCTCCTGCGACTGCGCGAGAGTTTCGACGAGACGGACGCGCCGCTGCTTTCTAACGTGAGCGCGCAGCTTGCGCGCAATCTTCAGCGCGAGGACGCGCGCACGCTCGACGTTCCGAAGCCGCGCGAGAGTTTCTTCTCCTCGCGGGCCGCGCGACAGAGGCTCGAAGCCTTCGGCGTCGTCAGCGGGCTTCTGACCGAGCAGGGCTTCGCGGGACTCGTGCTCTCCGAGGCCACGGACGCGCACGCGGTCGCGTACCTCGACGGCACGCTCGCCTTCGTCAACCGCTCGATGCTCGCGTCGGCGCGCGTGGGCGCGGCCGAGTGGCGCTCGCTCGACCTCTTCGGGCTGCTCGAACGTTTTCGCACGGGCGTCTTCGACGAGCCGCAGATTGCAGTCCGCCGCGTGATGCAGACGGGGCAGGCGTACGAGCGCGAGTTGACCTTCATAGACCAGAGCCGGACGCTCGCGCTCCGCATCGCGCTCGTCTCGGGGGCGGCGACGGGCGGCGACGAGACGGACGCGGACGAGCGGCCGCTCTGCGTCGCCGTCACCGTGCGCGACGTGACGCGCGAGAGGGAGTATGACAAGCTCAAGAGCGACATGCTCTCGCTCATGTCGCACGAGCTTCGCACGCCGATAACGTCCATCAACGGATTCGCGGAGCTGCTCGCCCTGGACGAGCGCATGCCCGAGGACGCGCGCGAGTACCTGACGATAATCAACTCCGAGGCGCAGCGCGTCGCGCGCATGCTCTCGACCTTCCTGTCTGTCGCGAAGCTCGAACAGAAGGACAGGCAGGAGGTGGCGATGATTCCGCTCACGCTCGACGACGTGGTGCGCGACACCATCACGAACCTTCAGCCTACTGCGAAGCGCAAGCGCATACGTCTCGTCGAGCGCGACGTGCAAAGGCTTCCGCCGGTCGCCGCCGACCGCGGCCTTATCACGCAGGCCGTCGCGAACCTCATCGACAACGCGATACGCTACAGCCCCGAGCGAACGTCCGTGACGCTCTCGGCCGCGTTGGAGTCCGACGCCGTTCGGCTCACGGTCGAAGACCGCGGCTATGGCATACCGCCGGAGGATCAGGACAGGGTCTGGGAGAAGTTCTACCGCGTCTCGCGCGACGGGCGAATAAAAGAGGAGGAGTCAACGGGCCTCGGCCTCTCCTTCGTGCGCGAGGTCGTAGAGCAGCACGGCGGCCGCGTCTTCCTCGAATCCGAAGTCGGCCGCGGCTCGAAGGTCGGCTTCACGCTCCCGAGACTGTAGAGCTTAAAATCGGCAAAGGCGCTATCGAACCTGAACGCCCCGTATGCCCATGCCTCACGCGCGGCAAAACGGCGATAAGAGGATGAGCTGCGCTGTGATTGTTGCAGAGAGTCGTAAGTCCAATGCTTGAGCTAAGGCAGCTAAATAATCTTCTTGACAACATATTGATACGGATGTAGAAGTTCTAACCGCTGACGGAAACCGGCTCTCGGTAACGTGACGGAAACCGGCTCTCGGTAACGCCAGCCGTTGTCTCACAACCGTCTACAACGAAAGGACTCACCATGAGACTCACCAACAGAAAGTCCCCATTGCTTCTCTTCTTGTGCCTATTGCTCGCCGCCGGAGTCGCGGGGGTTGTCATGGCACGCAGGCAGGTTCAGGAAAAGCTGCCTAAAGTAATCTCCAAAGTTAAATATCTTGAAGTAGTCGGGGTAAGCGTACGCCGTGACGGAGAGCCCACGGCCGCATTAGCCATCGAGATACGCAACAAATCGGACAAACCCGTCGTCGCGTTTTCTCTCGAATCCGGAGACGATCAGAACGCTTCCGGCATAGACATTAACGGGGACACCGGTGACGACCCGCCGACGACCGTTATCGAGCCTCAAGGAACTCGGACGGTTGAGCTGCCCCTGAGCGACATCCGCGAAAACAACCTCGTTAAAGTCCGCGGTGCCATCTTCGCCGACGGGAGCGAGGAAGGGGATGCGGTGGCTTTGAAGTCTATGCACGAACATCAGAAGAGCGACAAGGCCAAGACCGCAAAGCGGAAGGGGGGTTCCAATTAACAATGAAGCGAACCTCACTGCTCCTCATCGCCCTGGCCTGCGCGGGGCTCTTCGGCACTATAACCGTCATAGCCGTCAACTGCGGTGACACCTGGCAGGTGGCGAAAGCCGACGAGATAAGCGGCACGCTGTGCAGCGGCAGCAGAGAAATCAAACAGACCAAGTACTGGAAAATTTTCTGGGTTGACGGGTACGAGCGCAACAACGTCCCTGTCACCGACACGGGGTGGTGTGAAGCGGGCTACGTCTACAACACTTACTGCTATCCGGAATTCAGCACGCCCGTATGGAGCCAGAATGATAGTGGGTACGGGGAGTGGGATCAGGTGACGAGGTCGTCGAAATATAACAGCCTCGTCTCCGTCCAAGACTGCGACTTGCAGAATGAAGCCCACCATCATTACCAGCGCCACACTTGCGGAAGCACCTCCAGCACCTCCTGCACCACGCCGGGCTTCGACGGCAGTTGTCCTCCCGGCACCGCGCCCAACGGCGGGCTGTGCTGCGCCACGAACACCACCTCGTGCAGCACCGCGTTCGTCAGCAAGTGCTTCATGTACGGCGGCGATTTCGACTACCTCTCATGCTCCTGCAATGGGTGTGACACCTGCGCGGGCTCGCCCATACTCGTTGACGTGGCAGGCGACGGCTTCGCCATGACCGGCGCCGACGGCGGCGTCGCCTTCGACCTCAACAGCAACGGCACGCGGGACAAGCTCTCCTGGACTGCGGCGGGCTCCGACGACGCGTGGCTGGCGCTCGACCGCGACGGCAACGGCACGATTGACAACGGAGGGGAGTTGTTCGGCGACCTGACCCCGCAACCCTCGCCGCCGCCCGGCGTGGCGAAGAATGGCCTCCTTGCACTCGCAGAGTTCGACAAGCCGGGGAATGGCGGAAACGGCGACGGCATTGTTGACAGCCGCGACCAGGTATTCTCATCCTTGCGCCTGTGGCAGGACGTGAACCATAACGGCGTCTCCGAGCCGGACGAGTTGCATGCTCTTCCATCGCTTGATATCACGCGTATCCATCTCGACTACAAGCAGTCAAATCGCACCGACGAGTACGGCAACCAGTTCCGCTATCGGGTTAAGGTTGACGATGCGAAGGGAGTGAAGGTCGGCCGTTGGGCATGGGACGTGTACCTCGTCTCCGCGCCTTGACGCACTCGAAGCGCCCATAAATAAGGCCGCCCGCGTCGTCGAAGACTGGCGGGCGGCTTTACTTTATTGATGTAAGCGAACTCACCTTCACACGCCCTGACTGATGCGGTTAATCGTGCCGCGGCAGCCTTCCGCTTTGCAGTGGCAGCGGTATGTGTCCGGGTGGTGTGTGGAGACGTAGTCGCAGGTTATCTCTTCGCCGGGATTGATGTCGCGCAGGGCCATGAAGATTAGGTGGCCGCGCGTGACGCGCATGTAGCAGTTGGGCTTGCAGGAGTGGTTTATGTAGTGTGTGCCGTTTCCGCCGTGCGAGCCGTCGAGGCTTCGGTCGTAGTCAATTGCGCAGATGCGGTGCTTAAGGCGTGTCTTCGCACGGCGCTCGGCCTCGCGGCTCGTTATCAACTCGCCCGCGTACTCCGCAATCTTCCTCCCCTTCGGGAAGAGGCGCGTCGCGAAGCAGCCCTTCCCGTCAATGGGCGACCGTGCGATTGAGAGTCCCGGAGCAAGGGGCATAGGCTGAACTAAGTTCCAGGTTCCAAGTTTAAAGTTAGGAAAGCACGCCTTCAAAACTTGGAACCTGGAACCCGGAACTTGAAACTTACTTCTACTGTTTCGGCTTGAAGCTGCGCGCGATGGCGTCGGTCTGGCTCTGTATGCGCTGGAGGCGGTCGCGCGCGCCCTGAAAGTGTAGGACGAAGACGGTGCGCTCGTCGGCCTTGAGGTAGTAGATGCGGCCCGCCATCGGCTTGCCCGCGTTCGTGTACTCGTAGGTTGTTACGACGCCGCTGATTCGGCCCGAGAAGGGCGTCTCCTTGCCGCCGACGACGTAGCCGGGCATGAAGCGCAGCTTCGTGTCGGCCTCGTTGCGCGCGTACTCCGAGAGGTTCGTGTCGCCGCTCAGCGTGGCTCGACGGACGCGCAGGTAGCCGTCAGAGCGCTCGCCGTTGACGTACTCGGCGTGCTGGTGCCCGTTGTCGGCGCGCGGAATGGCCTTCCAGACCTGCGAGGGAAGTTCGAGCGTGTATTCGTCGGTCTCGCTCGTGTAGGACTGCTCCTGCGCGACGACGACCGCCGCGAGCGCGAAGAGCGCGAACACGAGCGACGCGAGTCTAGTTTTACGTGCCATATCTTTTCGCAACTCCTCCCGGCGGGCCTTCAGAGCTTAAACGTAAAGCCTCCGCCGGATAGAAACGAGGATGAAATTTATCGCCTGTCAGACTCGTTCAGATGTGCACACGCGCGGCGCTGTTGCCCGGCGTGAAGCGACGCGCGCGCGCGCGTGCGTGCGTGCGTGCGTTAAGACTTGCTGCGCAGTTGCTTGACGGTGCCGCGAATCTGCTCCGCGTCCGGTGCCTTCGGCGAGAGCTTGAGGTAGGTCTCAAGCTCGTCGGCCGCGTGCTTGAGGTCGCCCTTCTGCCAGAGTATGCCGCCGAGGTACTTGTGCGCCGCGCCCATCTGGTCGCCGCCGAGCTTGGCCGCCTGCTGAAACTCCGTCTCGGCCTCGCCGATCTTCTTCAGCCCGATGAGCGAGACGCCGAGGTAGAAGTGGCCCGTCGCGGACTTGTCGAGCTTCTTGAGGGCGCGCTTGAGCTGCTTCTCGGCTTCGGAGAAGTCCTTCTTCTGCGTCAGCGCCGAGCCGTAGTTGAGTTGCACGGTGGAGTCGTCGGGTAGAATGCCGATGGCAATCTTGTACTCTTCGAGCGCCTTGTCGAGCTTGCCCGTGTGCATGTAGAGCGAGCCCAACTCGTTATGCGCGAGGCCGAACTGCGGGTCCTGCGCGACGGCCTCGCCGAGGAGCGCGATGGCCTTGTCCAAGTCCTTCTTCTGCTCGGCGTCGAACGCCTTCTGGAAGAGGTCTAAGGCGGGCTTCGGCACGCCCGCGAGCGCGGGGTTGGCCTCAGGCTTCATGCGCAGATAGACGGGGACGTTAGACATCGGCTTGCCCGCCTCGATGAAGACGCCTTCGCGCGCTATCTCGAACTCCTTGCCCGCGTCTATGACGAGCGTGTAGGAGCCGCCTTCGAGTCCGTTGAAGTTGAAGCTGCCGTCCTCGTTCGCGAACGTCACGCGCTGGCCTGAGTTCACGCTGTCGAGCGTGATGCGTACGCGCGTCTCGGGGAGCTTGCCCGTGGGGCTGATGATGTGGCCTTCGATGGCGCTGTTGCCGCCCGAGCCGGAGGTGTCGCCGCGATTCGCGCCGATGGCCTGCGCGCTCGCGGAGTAGGCGGCCGCGGATAAGAGAAGGGCGAACAGAGCGGACTTAGTCAGTAAGGAGGCGGCGGCGCGTCGTGCCGCACGAGGGTGGATAGGGGACATTGCGGTTTTCTCCTCGTTAATCTGGAAGAAGGGGTCGGTCGGTCTTGAAGTCGGGGCTTACTTTTCGGGACTTACTCTTAAGACGCAGCCGCGTCGAGCGCGGCGCGCTGCGCGGCGAAGAGCGTGTCGAGGCCCGTGCGAGCGAGGGCGAGCAACGCCTCCATCTCATCGCGCGAGAACGGCTCGCCCTCGGCCGTGCCCTGAAGCTCTATGAAGCGGCCGTCGCCAGTGCAGACGACGTTCATGTCAACGGAGGCGCGCGAGTCTTCGTCGTACTTGAGGTCGAGGAGCGGCGCGCCCCCGACGATGCCGACGCTGACCGCGGCCACCTCGCCTGTGACCGGGAGAGACTGTAGCCTATTTTCCTTCACGAGACGGCGGCAGGCAAGCACGAGCGCGACGTAAGCGCCGGTGATTGATGCCGTGCGCGTCCCGCCGTCGGCCTGCAAAACGTCGCAGTCTATCGTCACGGTGCGCTCGCCGAGGCGCGAGAGGTTCGTGATTGCGCGAAGCGAGCGGCCGATGAGTCTCTGTATCTCGTGCGTGCGACCCGAAGGGCCGCCGCGCCCGGTCTCGCGCTGCGTTCGCTGCTGCGTGGCGCGCGGGAGCATGGAGTACTCGGCCGTGAGCCAGCCCTGCCCCGAGTTGCGTCGAAACGGAGGCACGCGCTCGTCGAGCGTCGCCGTGCAGATGACGCGCGTGCGACCCATCTCTATGAGCGCGGAGCCTTCGGCGTAGGGCATGAAGCCGGGCGTGATTCTGACTTCGCGCAACTCGTCGGCGCGGCGTCCGTCCGTGCGCTGCTTCGGCTCGCTAGCGGGTTTGAAGCTCATCGTGACCCCAGACCTCCACGGCCTCAAGGCGGCGTGGGGCCGCGCCGAGGAAGCGTTCTGCCACGTGCGCGAAGCGCTCGGCCGCGTCCGTCACGTAGAAGTGATCCAAATCATCGCACAAAAAGCGAGCGCGCGCACCCGCCTCACGCAGATCGCGTAGCTCCTGCGTCGCGGTGCGCCTCAACTCCTCTTTCTCAATCACAGACTCGACCACTTCGGCCGCCGCCTCGCCCGAATCAATCAGCTTAACGGACGCACCCACGGCCTCCTGAATCACTCGCCGCAAGATAGGGTAGTGCGTGCAGCCGAGCACGAGCGCGCTCACGTCCTTCTCACGAAGCTCTCGCAGATACTCTTCCGCGACCGCGCGCGCCACGTCCGAATCGGCCCAGCCCTCTTCGGCGAGCGAGACGAAGAGAGGGCACGCGCGCTCCGTGACCTTCAACTCCGGCGCGAGCGCCGCGACGGCGCGGCTGTAGGCTCCGCTCTTGACCGTCGACTCTGTCGCGATGACGCCGACCCTCCCGCCCGCCGACTCTCGCACGGCAGCCCGCGCGCCCGGCTCAATCATCCCGACGACCGGCACCGAGACGCTACCTCTTATTGCCGGGAGCGCGAGCGCCGACGCCGTGTTGCACGCGACGACCAGGAGCTTCATGCCGCGCGATTCGAGAAAGCGCGCGTTCTCAATCCCGTAACGCTCGACCGTCGAGAGCGACTTCGTCCCGTAAGGCACGCGCGCCGTGTCGCCGAGGTAGACGTAACGCTCCGCGGGCAGACGCTCGTGCAGCGCGCGGTAGACGGTCAAGCCGCCCACGCCGCTGTCGAAGATTCCGATGGGAAGGTTTCTGTCCAAACTTTTTAGAGGGCCGCGCGGAAGAGAGTCAGACGAAAATTTCCGACACCTTGCAGCGGAAGCCCGGCACGACCTCGCCGCCGCCCAACTCATCCGCTTCTAACAGGCGCGTCACGTCCGTCAACGAGCGATAGACGGTCACGCTCCGCCGCTTCGGATTAATGACCCACACGGCCCGCGCCCCGGCTTCCAGCCAGTCTTCGACCTTCTCGTCAACTTCTCTGCGAGTGTCTCCGGGACTCACAACCTCGACAGCCAAGTCTGGCGCACCCACGAAGTATTTTTTACGGGCGTCGCCTTCCGGTCTACGTTCACGGCTGACGAAAGCCAAATCGGGCGCGCGTACGGTGTCGGGGTCGGAGGCGATTTTGAATCCCGTCTCCGCTCCGCCACATGAACCAAGTTTATTGATCTTCACGTGCCGACCGAGCAGCAGGGTGATGTTAACAACCACCTCCCCGTGCTCCCAACCTGAGGGAGACATCTTTCGCAGCTCTCCTTTCACCAACTCGTATCGAAAGCCGTCGTCCGGCATCTCGAAAAGCTCGTTGGCGGTCGAGCGCTGAAGTGTCGTGGTCATGGCAGTCCTCCGTGGCAGCCGCGCGGGGAAAAAAGCGACCGGCTTGAAGCGGCGATGTTATCACACCGCGCTCCGAACCGGCCGCCGTCCGTTCTACACAGTCAAGAACAGAATCACAGTCAACAAAAGATCGCCGGACTTCCCTCTCCGAGAAGCCCGGCGATCTTTTCTTAACGATGGAGGCGCCGAGAATCGAACTCGGGTCCAAAGGCCGACGCCGAAGGAATCTACATGCTTAGATGCTTCTCCTCTGCCGGTCTCTCTCCGGCGTGTTCGCCGCCGCGCGGGTAAGTGAAGCGTCGAAGACCCCGCGAGCGGCTAGCACGCTTTTGTCTCGTCGGCCGCACACGTGCCGATGCGGTCAACCAGCTCAACTGTGTGACGCCCCGCTCCGCTTCGCTTGAGCAACTCGCGGTGGGACGCTCGCTATCTGCCTAAGATAACCTAGGCCGCGAGAGCTAACTCGTTAGAGTTCGCATTTGTGTTTTTCTACGCTTATTAACGGGCCGCATAGAACGCCCGGCATGCATCCGTCCGACGATCCAAGCCCCTGTCGAAACCTGTCGCCCCCTTAACTTCAAACGCACCGAGTTTAGATGCGCGGGCCGGATTATAGATGTACGACCGGGCCTCGGCAAGGCGGCGTGGCGACGCGCGTCCACATTTGACAGTCGCCGAGACCTGACGCTAGACTTCGCGGGCTGAAGAAGGGCGCAAAGTCTCCCCGACCGCGCCCCGAAACCGACTGTCGGCAGCACACAGCCTGCCTCCACATTCCCGACGGCACGAACAGGCAAGGAACGTTAATTTAAATGCGTCGGCCGCACTGCGCGCCGACGCTCACTCACCCCCCGAGAGATACGCCCCATGAAACACCTCTTCGTATTTAACCGCGCGGCCGCCCCCGTGCTCACGCTCTCCGCCGTACTACTCGTGCTGACCGTGGCGGCCGGGACTGCGCGCGCACAATCCTTCTCGCTGCCGATACCCCGCAACGTGGGGGCCAACCCGAACACGGCCGCCGTCGGCGACTTCAACGCCGACGGCAAGCCCGACGTGGCGGTTGGGAACAGGCAGGGCGGCAGCGTCACCATCGCGCTCGGCAACGGCGACGGCACCATCGTCTCCTCCATCGAGTACAACGCCGACCTCGGCCCCGAGGGGGTCGCCGTCGGCGACTTCAACAAGGACGGGAAGCTCGACGTGGCTGTGGCGAATTTCACGGGCGGGGCTTTGACCAACGGCAGCATCAGCGTCCTCTTCGGCAACGGCGACGGGACGATGCAGAGCGCCGTGCAGTACGACGCACCCGGAAGCCCGCTCAGGCTCGTCGCCGCCGATCTCAACTCTGACGGGAACCTCGACCTCGTCACCGCGAGTAACCAAACCAACAAGGCTACCGTCCTGCTCGGCAACGCCAACGGCACCTTCAACGCGGCCGTGGGCTACGCGGTCGGCACACACCCGCAGGATGTCGTCGCCGCCGATTTCAACAATGACGGCAAACTCGACCTCGCGACCCCGGATACCGACGGCGGTACCATCAGCATCCTGCTCGGCAACGGCGACGGGACGTTTCAGGCGGCTACGTCCATCTCCCTCTCCTTCCCCCTCAACAGGCCGTACAGCATCGCCGCCGGAGACCTCAACGGCGACGGGAAGCAGGACATCGTCTTCCCCTCCCCGAGCAGTGCCGTGGGCGTGATGGTCGGCAACGGGAACGGCACATTCCAGACGGCGGTCAGCTACCCGACCACCACCGGCGAGGCCGTCAACGCGAAGCTCGCGGACTTCAACGGCGACGGGAAGCTCGACGTGGCCGTGGTCAACGCACAGTCCTCCGGCGCTATTCCCTCCGTGGGCGTGCTGCGCGGCAACGGCGACGGCACGCTTCAGTCGGTCGTCAACTTCCCCACGCAGAACAGCCCGTGGGGGCTGGTCGTGACCGACTTCAACCTCGACGGCAAGCCCGACCTCATCACGACGAACAACGGCATCGGCCGCATCAACGTCCTGCTCAACTCGCCTTCGGCGCACGGCGCGAACTTCGGCGCGACCGCGACCGTGCAGGTCTCAGGCGTTAAGGTCGCCAGCTTCATTGACTACGACACGACGAAGACCGCAGCCAGCTTCACGGCCACGATCAACTGGGGCGACGGCACCACGCCCAGCGCCGGGACGGTCGCAGCCAACGGCAGCGGCGGCTTTGACGTAACCGGCGCGCACACCTACAGTGTCGCGGGCGTCTACGGCGTCGGCGTCCAGATCGCCGACACGAGCGGGAACTTCGCGAGTGCCGCCGCCACCGCCACCGTGGCGAAGAGAGACCAGACGATCACCTTCGGCGCGCTCTCGAATAAAGTCTTCAACGACCCCGACTTCACGGTCAGTGCCACGTCCACCTCGGGACTCGCGGTGAGCTTCGGCGCTTCGGGCAACTGCACGGTGACGGGCAACACGGTTCACATCACGGGCGGCGGCTCCTGCACCATCACGGCGTCGCAGGGCGGCGACTCGAACTACAACGCGGCCGCCGACGTGCCGCGGTCCTTCCAGATAGCGAAGGCCAACTCGGCGACGACCGTCTCGTCATCCACGAACCCTTCCACCTCGGGGCAGAGCGTCACCTTCACGGCGACGGTCACCTCCACGGCGGGCACGCCGACCGGCACAGTCCAGTTCAAGGTTGACGGCACGAACCTCGGCTCGCCCGTAGCCATTAACGCTAGCGGGACGGCATCCATCTCTACCACGACGATTCCGTTTGGCACGGCGCATACCGTTACGGCGGTCTACGGCGGCGACACCAACTTTAATACCAGCACGGGCACGCTCGCCGGAGGGCAGTCGGTCGTGCCGACGGTCTCCGTCGTCGGCGGCTTCAAGCCCGAGGGCGACGAGCCCAACGAGACGGTCTTCGGCGTCGAGTTGTCGGACGCCGTCAACTTTCCCGTCACGGTCAAATATGCGACCAGCGACGGCACGGCCACGTCGCCTTCGGACTACCAGGCCGCCACGGGCACGGTCATCTTCCAGCCCGGCGAGTCCTTGAAGCTCGTCAGCGTGACCGTGAACGGCGACACGACCTACGAGGACACGGAGACCATCTTCCTCGACCTCTCCTCGCCCGTGAACGCGGTCATCGACCACGGCCGCGGCCAAGTTCTCGTCATCAACGACGACCCGGCAGGCGGCGTCATAGAGTTCGGCCAGTCGTCCTACACGGTCGCCGAAGGCGGCAGCCTGACCATCACCGTGAAGCGCGGCCTACACACCAACCTCGCGGTTGACGTTGACTACTCGACCGACGACGGCAGCATCCCTTCAGTGGTCGTGCCCTGCTCCGCGACGACGGGCAGCGCGCTCGACCGCTGCGACTACACGAAGTCGCTCGGCACGCTCCACTTCGCGCCCGGCGAGACCGAGAAGACCTTCAAGGTTCTAATCAATGACGACTCCTTCACGGAGGGGCCGGAGACGGCTCACCTGAAACTCTCGAACCCGAGGGGCAACGCCGCGCTCGGCCCGAAGTCCGACGCGACCTTCACGATCACGGACGACTCGCCGGAGAGCACGACCAACCCCATCGACGACGATATCAAGTTCGTCACGCAGCACTACCTGGACTTCCTCAACCGCGAGCCCGACGCGCCGGGCCTCGCCTTCTGGGTGTCTCAGATAGCTTCGTGCGGCTCGAACGCGCAGTGCCGCGAGGCGCAGCGCGTCAACGTCAGCGGGGCCTTCTTCCTCTCGATTGAGTTTCAGGAGACCGGCTACCTCGTCGAGCGCACGTACAAGACTGCTTACGGCGATGCGACCTCGCCGGGCGTCGCGGGCACCGTGCCCGTCATACGTCTGAACGAGTTCCTACCCGACACGCAGCAGATAGGTCAGGGTCTCATCGTCGGGCAGGGTAACTGGCAGGCTCAGCTCGAAGCCAACAAGGTCGCATACTTCGCCGACTTCGTCTCGCGCCCGAGATTCGTCTCCGCAGCGCCGACGACAATCAGCCCCGCGCAACTCGTTGACGCGCTCTTTGCGAACGCGGGCGTGACTCCGACGGCGGCAGAGAGGCAGGCCGCGATAGATGAGTTCGGTGCGGCGTCTAACACGGCAGACCAGGCCGCGCGCGCACGCGCTCTGCGTCGCGTCGCCGAGAACCCGACGCTTAATCGGAGGGAGTTCAACCGGGCCTTCGTCCTGATGCAGTACTACGGATACCTGCGCCGCAACCCCGACGACGCGCCGGAGCAGCCGACATTGAACTTCGCCGGGTGGAAGTTCTGGTTGGACAAGCTCAACGCCTTCAACGGCAACTTCACACAGGCCGAGATGGTGAAAGCCTTCATCGCCTCGGACGAGTACCGCCACCGCTTCGGGCAGTAACCGCTCCGGTGCTTGAAAAAGACGGGAGGCAGGCCGTCGTCGCGCGACGACGGCCTGCCTCCCCTTTTTTCGCCCTCGCGCGTAAGTTATAATTCGTGTGCCGGCGAGTCTCCCTTTAAACTTCCTGCGCCGCGACCGTGAGGCTGTCTCAAGTAAAGACGCGTTCGGCGTTCGCAAGCGCCGAACGCGCATACCTAACAGAGAGGTTTCTTTCGATGTCAACTGACAAGACGCGCAGAGACGACCTTAAAGGTCGAGCCGCATACGTCCGCCCCGCGCCGCCTAGACGCAGGGCGTTACGCCGCCTCTGGTTCCCCGCCGTCATACTGCTCGCGCTGGCCGCGGGAGGCTTGACCGGGATTGTGCTTGCCTACAGCCTCAACTACTCGCGCGCGGCCGAAGAGGTGAAGGCGCTCGCCACCTACCGCCCGAGCGTCGTGACGCGCGTCTACGCCGACGACGGCGAGACCGTCATCGGCTCGTTCGCATTAGAGCGCCGCATCCCTCTCAAGTTCGAGGAGATTCCCGACAACGTCCAGAAGTCCATCCTCGCCGTCGAGGACGCGCGCTTCTTCGAGCACAAGGGCATAGACCCCATTCGCATCATGGGTGCCGTCTGGAAGAACGTCACGACGGGCAGCCGCGAGGGCGGCTCGACTCTGACGCAGCAGCTTGCAAAGCGACTCTTCCTCACGCCCGAGCAGACCTACGCGAGAAAGGTGAACGAGTGGGTCGTCGCACTCCAGATCGAGCGCTACTACACGAAGCAGCAGATCATGGAGATGTACGTCAACAACGTCTTCCTCGGCGCGGGCTCTTACGGCTTCGAGGCCGCGGCCGAAACCTACTTCGGCAAGCAGGCCAAAGACCTCACGGTCGAAGAGGCCGCGCTGCTCGCCGGAATACCCAAAGCGCCGAGCCAACTATCGCCCACAGTCAACATGCAGGCCGCGACTGAGCGCCGCAATCTCGTCCTACAGTTGATGGCTAACAACGGCTTCATCTCTCAACCGGAGGCCGATGCCGCCAAAGCGCGCCCCATCAAGCTGCACGACACGGCGTTCGCGCCGTCGCTACAGTCCGCCTCGCCCGTCTTCGCCTATCCCGTCGAGGAGATTCGACAGCAGCTCGAAGACAAGTACACGACGCGCGTCGCGCAGGGCGGCCTGACCGTCTACTCGACCGTCAACGCCGCCGCGCAGACGAAGGCTTACTCCGCCCTGCGCGAGGGCCTGCGCGTCTACGACCGAGGCCATAGCGGCTGGCGCGCGGCCTTCCAGCCCATCGTGCAGCCGAACGCCGACGGCACCGTCCCAGTCACGCCGCAGCAGCTAGCGAGCTATCACCACCCCGACTGGTACGAGGAGCGTTTCAAGCCGGGCGAGTACCTGATGGGGCTCGTCACCAAAGTTGACATCGCGCGCAACGAGGCGACCGTCCACTTCGGCCAGTACGACTCGGTCGTCACCGCGAAGGACATGGGCCGCGCCACGGGGCACCAGCCGCGCACGGAGTTCAAGGTCGGCTACCTCTGCGAGTTCAAGATAAAGGACGTGAACTCGGACACGCGAAAGCTCACCGTCGAGCTTTCGCAGACGCCCGCGGTCGAGGGCGCGATGATGACCATCAACTCCCACAACGGCGAGATAGTGACGATGGTCGGTGGCTACGACTTCAACCGCAACAAGTTTAACAACGCCACTCAGGCTTACCGTCAGACGGGCTCGTGCTTCAAGCCCTACATCTACACGGCCGCGGTCGAGTGGGGCATGACGCCCGACACCGTCATCAGCGGAGCGGCGCTCGACCCCAAAAAGCACGGCGGCTGGCAGCCGCACAACTACGACGGCTCGACCTCGTGCGGCGACGTGCCGATGAAGATAGCGCTCGCGCACTCCCTGAACTTACCGGCCGTCCATACGCTCGACATGGTCGGCATACAGACCGGCGCGCAGATGGTTCGACGCTTCGGCATCACGGTGCCGATGGCC
>JBJMGR010000054.1:0-17932 GCA_045807805.1 Pyrinomonadaceae bacterium
CTCGACGAGAACTTCGCGCGCATGCACATCGAGGCCGAGCCGGGCCGCTTCGTCATGGTCTCGGTCGCGGACACTGGTGAGGGGATGTCGCCCGAAGTCCTCGCGCGCGTCTTCGAGCCTTTCTTCACGACGAAGGAGGTCGGCAAGGGCACTGGCCTCGGCCTCTCGACGGCGCTCACCATCGTCCGCAGCCACGGCGGCTTCATCAACGTCTACAGCGAGCCGCGCAAGGGCACGCGCTTTTCTGTCTACCTGCCGGCCATCGAGGCGACGGCCGAGCGCGCCGAGCGCAAGCGTTTAGACCTTCCGGCGGGGCGCGGAGAACTGATTCTCGTCGTAGACGACGAGGAGGCCATCCGCCTTATCACGAAGGGCACGCTCGAAGCCTTCAACTACCGCGTGCTGACAGCCGCCGACGGCACCGAGGCCGTGGCGCTCTACGCGCAGAACCGCGAAGAGGTCGCCGCAGTCATCACAGACATGATGATGCCCTTCATGGACGGCCCCGCTACCATCCGCGCGCTACAGAAGATGAACCCGCAGGTGCGCGTCATCGCGGCGAGCGGACTCGGCGCGGGCGACAAGGCTACGGAGGCCGCCGTCGCGGGCGCGGAGGTTTTCCTGTCGAAACCCTTCACGGCTGAAAAGCTCCTGAAAACTCTGGCCGAACTCCTCCACAACTCGGACGCGAAATTGCCCCGCCCCCGATCTGCGTAATTGTCCGCGACTCCGCGTAAAACTACCCACGCCCGCCCGTAGTGACGACGAATTCGCCTTAAAGTGGCCGCGTATGACGGTGGCACGGTCTATGCACATAAGGGGTTGCGAGTCCCGCGACACCTGCGCGGCCCGGCCAATGAACATGACGGGTGTTTACGCCGCGCGCGCGGGCGCCAAAGGTTCGGGCGTTAACTTCGCTTCGCGGGCGACTGTTTTGCGTGGAGGAGAGAGCGATGAAAATTATTTTAGCGACCGACGGCTCGCCCTGTAGCGACACCGCCGTCAACGAAGTCGCGCGCATGCCTTTGCCCGCGGACACGCAGGTGCGCGTCATCAACGTCGTCGAGCCGCCCGCGCCGCTCGTCGCCGAGCCGTTCGTGGGCGTCGTCGGTTACTTCGAGGAGGCCGAGAGGATTTGCCGCGAGCAGGCGCGGGAGACGGTCGAGCGCGCCGCCGCGAGGCTGCAAACCGGACGGGGCGTGGCAGTTCAAGTCTCGACCGAAGTGCTTACGGGTTCGCCCAAGCGCACCATCGTCGAGGAGGCCGAATCGTGGGGCGCCGATCTAATCGTCGTCGGCTCGCACGGTTACAAGTCCTGGGAGCGAATGCTGCTCGGCTCGGTCTCGCAGGCCATCGCGGCCCACGCGCGCTGCTCGGTCTTGATTGTGCGCTGCAATAAAACAGAGGTCGAAGGTTAGAGGTCAGAGGCTAGAGGTCAGAGGCTAGAGGCGAGTAAAGCCTCCGTCTTCAACTGACGCCTGACCTCCTGGGTTTCACAATGGCAAATGTTCTCATTCTCGGCGGCGGGTTCGGCGGCGTGGTCGCGGCGGAGCGTCTGGCGAAAGCACTCGCGCCGGAGCACCAGATCACGCTCGTCTCGCGCAGCAGCCGCTTCGTCTTCTACCCGGCGCTCGTGCGCCTCGCCTTCGGCAAGTGCGAGGTCGAAGACATCTCCTACGACCTGCGTGAAGCGATGCTCGACCGCCGCGTTCGCTTCATCGAGGGGACGGCGGCGCGCGTTAACCCGTCTGAGCGCACGGTGACTCTCACGGGCGGTGACATTGTCGGCGACATCAAGTACGACTACCTCGTCTACGCGCTCGGCCGCAGGCTCGCCACCGAACAGGTTCGAGGTTTCTTCGAGCACGCGCACCACCTTCTGGGCGTCGGCGCGGCGCGGAAGTTCGGCGAGGCTGTCCGAAATTTCCGTGGCGGTCACGCCGTCATCGGCTCGTGCCCCGGCGCGCGACTCGAAGTGCCGGTCTACGAGACTGCCTTCGCCCTCTCGCGCCAGCTCGAAGCGCGCGGAGACTCGGCGCGCATCACCGTCGTCAGCCCGGAATATCCGGGTGAGCGGCCCGGCGGCGCAGACCTCGCGAGCGCGTTGCAACCGGCGCTCGCCGCTCATCACATCGAACACCTCAAGGATTTTCCCATCGCCGAAATCACGGGCGACGCGGTCGTCTCCCGCGACGGGCGCAAGGTCGGGTACGACCTGTTGATGCTCGTCCCGCCGTTCGAGGGCGCAAGCGCGCTCGCCTCGACGGGGCTGACGGACGAGGAGGGTTACGTCCGCGTTGACCACACGATGCGCGTGCCTGGCGCGAAGGGGATGTATGCCGTAGGCGACGCCGTATATTTCTCCGGCCCGAAGATGGGGCACATGGCCGTGCGACAGGCCGAAGTCGCAGCCGAAAATCTCGCCGCCGAAATTGAAGGGCGCGCGCCCGCGGCGCACTACAAACACGAGATAGCGCTCGTCGTGGACGAGGGCGGCAAGGAGACCATCTACCTGCACAAGAATCTCTGGGAAGATGGCGACAAGACAATCGGGCACGGGCGCTTCTGGGGCTGGGCTAAGCGCGCGCACGAGAAATATTTTAAGGCGCAACATGCTTAGGAGGTGATAAGTAGATGAGTGATAAGTGATAAGTAAAGACGGCGTGTGCTGTTCTTCTCATCACTTATCACTTATCACTCATCACTGATCACTCATCACGGTTTCAAAAATGCTGGAAGTCAAAGACATGTCGCAGGGCGAGATGGTCGCGCTGCTTCTGCGCGGCAGGCTGGGACACTTGGGCTGCTCGCGCGACAATCACCCCTACGTCGTCCCGATGAACTACGCCTTCGACGGCGAGTGCCTCTTCTTCTTCACCACCGAAGGGACGAAAACCGAGTTCATCGCCGCCAACCACGAGGTCTGCTTTCAGGTCGAAGAGGTGACGAACGAGAGCCGTTGGCTGAGCGTGATGCTGTTCGGACGCGCCGAGCGCGTCACGCGACCCGAAGAGACGGAACGCTCCATGCAACTCATCACCGAACGCAACCCCACGCTCACGCCCGCGCTGAACGAGACGAAGATCGGGGCGTGGAAGCGGTTCAACAACGTCGCAGTCTACCGCGTGCGCCCGTATTCGATTCACGGGCGCAAGACCGCCTGAGGCCGCCCGGCCAGAAAGGTACTCCGGCGTGATTACCACGTTGAGCGTTGAAGAGGCCCGCGCGCTGCTGCGCTCCGCGCGACTCGCGCGCCTGGGGTGCATCGCCGGCGACGAGCCATACGTCGTCCCCGTCAACTACGTCTTTGACGACGAGTGCGCCATCAGCCACTCGCTCCCCGGACGCAAGATCACGGCGATGCGCGAGCGGACGCGCGTCTGCCTTCAAGTTGACGAAGTTAAGGATCAGTTCAAATGGAAGAGCGTGCTCGCCTACGGGACGTTCGAGGAGATAGTGAACACGGACGAGCGAGCGCGAGCGTTAAGCCTGCTGCTCTCGCTCTTCCCGCGCCTCACGCCGGTCGAATCTCTCATCGCCGAGGACGCGAACGCACCCGCCCCCATCGTCTACCGCATACGCATAGACCGCGTGACGGGCATCGAGGAAGGTTAGACCGAGCCGCCGCGCACAGGCTCTACGCGACGGCGAAAGGAAGAGATAAGACATGGCAAAGATGAGGGCAAATGTTTTTCGCGGGAAGAATGACTTTCGCGTGGAGGAGGTCGAGCGGCCGAGCGTCGGCGTCGGCGAGGCTTTGATTCGCATCACGCTCACGACGGTCTGCGGGACTGACCTGCACATCGTGCGCGGCGAATATCCTGTTAAGTCCGGACTCGTCATCGGCCACGAGCCGGTCGGCGTGATCGAGGAGTTGGGGCCGGGCGTCGTCGGATACGAAGTGGGCGACCGCGTGCTGGTCGGCGCGATTACGCCGTGCGGCCAGTGCGGCGCGTGCCTTTCGGGACACCTGTCGCAGTGCGGCCACGGCCGCGGCTACGAAGCCGTCGGCGGCTGGCGCTTCGGCAACACGATTAACGGCGCGCAGGCCGAGTACCTCCTCGTCCCGCACGCGCAGGCGAACCTTGCAAAGATTCCAGATGAACTGACGGACGAGCAGGTCGTGCTGCTCGCGGACATCGCTTCGACGGGCTTCAGCGGCGCGGAGTCGGCGCAAATCAGGATAGGCGATGCGGTAGTCGTATTCGCGCAGGGGCCAATCGGCCTGTGCGCGACCGCCGGGGCGAAGTTGATGGGCGCGTCGCTCATCATCGGCATTGACGGCGATGAGAATCGTCTGGCGATGGCGAAACGAATGGGCGCGGACGTGACGCTCGACTACAGGGAGACGGACGTTGTGGCCGCGGTGCGGCGGCTAACGGGTGGCGGCGCGGACGTGGCGATTGAAGCTCTCGGCACGCAACAGACGTTCGAGAGCGCGCTCAGAAGTCTGCGCCCCGCAGGCGTGCTCTCAAGCCTCGGCGTCTACTCGGGTAAGTTGCAAATACCATACGAAGCATTCGCCGCGGGACTGGGCGACCACCGCATCGTGACGACGCTCTGCCCCGGAGGCAAAGAGCGCATGCGGAGGTTAATGGAAGTGGTCAGACGCGGTCGCGTTGACCTGACGCCGCTGCTGACGCACACCTTCTCGCTCGACCAAATCGGCGACGCATACGAACTCTTCGGCGAGCGAATGGACGGCGTGCTCAAGGTGGCGGTCAAGCCCTGAAACAATGTCCGCGCTCGCTCCCGGCGGGCGTCGGCGTCGGACTCATAGCCCTCGCCTTCCTGCTCTCGGCGGAACTCGCCGCGCGGCGGCGCTCAAACCCGAGGGGCGGCAGCCTCCCGCCGACGAACTGACCGAGGAAGAATGCGCCGACGAGGACGGGGAATGAAACGAACTGCCACCCCGTTCCGCTCAACACGCGCAGCGCTATGACGAACGGAACGGGCAGGTGAATCGAGAGGAACCACAGCCGCGAGCGCGCCGGGACGCGCGAGCGCCAGTAGCCGAACGGCAGGTTGATAAGGAAGACCGCGACGGCGACTATCAGGAGTTTCATTTGTCACTCAAGCCCTTCGCCAATTAAATCTCACCTTTCGCCTATTGAGTCTCGTTAAAACGCAACGCCCTTCGGAGCCCGCACCGCCCGGCCCTAGCGGTCGCGAGTCCACACCTTGCCCGCGTGGCAGTCGGTGCATTGAAACTTCGATATGTCGCCGAGGTTCACGGGGTGCTGGAATCCGCGGTTGCCCTTGTGGCAGGCGGCGCACTGAAACTCGCCCTGCGTGCCGAGCGCGACGGGGTGGCGGAACGCGCCGTCGGGCGCGGGCGTCGTCACGCCGCCCTCCGTCTGGTCGAGCGCGGTGTGGCAGATGCGGCAGTCCTTGCTGATGACGCGCCCCGTCGGGCTCACGTGTTCGCCGTCGTGGCAGCGGAAGCAGCCTTGCGCGTAGAAGTGGCCGATGTTGTTCGGGTGCGACTGCCAGTCGGTCTTCATCTCGGGGAAGGTGTAGGTCTGGAAGACGCGCTGCACTTCCGCGATTGCCGACCTGACCGAGTCGCCGCGCCCCGCATACACTTCCGGGTAGTTGGTGCGGTAGAAACCTTCCAGCCCGTCGGCGATTGACCGGAGACCCTCGTCCGTCGTCGCGTAAGACTTCGAGAGCAGCGCGACCGCTTCGCGCTTGACGAAGGGGAGCGACGCGTCGAGCTTGCCCGCGGCCAAAGAGTCGTCGACCGAGCGGTCGGGTGGGAGGTATACGTGCGTCGGGCGGTTGTGGCAGTCAATGCAGTCCATCCGGCGCTTCGGAGCCTGGGCTATCTGTTCGGGCGTCAGCTTCGAGTCGCGCGCCGTGTACTCGACGACGCTTCCGTCCCTGCCCTTCCACTGCACCCACGCGACATTCTGCCGCTGCTCGTCGGACGAGACGAAGTTGATCTCGTTGGCGAGGTTCATGTGCCAGTGGATGCCGGAGACGGGGCCATTCTCGGGGCTTCCGCCGCCGACGTGTACGAGCATGCGTACGCCGCGCGGCGTGTTCGCTTCGTCGTAGGCGAAGTGTTTGAACTCCTTCAACTCGTCGCCGTGGAACTTGTTCGGCCAGTGGCAGCGGGCGCACGTCTCGTTGGCGGCGCGCATGTTTGCGACGGGGGTTCGGACGGGCCGCTCGTAGTCGCCCATCAAGACGTGGTAGAGCTGGCGCGAGCCCGCGAGCTTCGAGCGCACGTACCACTCCGGCCCCGGCCCTACGTGGCAGTCGACGCAGCGGATGTTGGCGTGCGAGGCGACGCGGAAGGCCGTGAACTCCGGCTTCATCACCGTGTGGCAGGTCTGTCCGCAGAACTGAACCGACTCTGTGTGCTCGTATGCGCGGTAGCTCCCGAAGGCGCTCATGAAGATGAAGATGAAGACTGCGGCGACGAAGCCGAGGAAGTTGCGTCGCCGCCGCGGGTCGTTCAAGTCCAGGACGGGGTACGCTGCAATCGAAGCGGGCGAGCGCCTTCGCCTACGTCGCTCGCGCCACATGCCGAGAAGAATTACGCAGAGGCCGAAGACGAGGAAGCCGGGGAGGATGATGTAAGTGAGTATCCCGAGGTAAGGGTTTGTGTCCGCCGCGGTCAGCTCGATGAGGAACAGGAGCGTGATGCTCGTGAGGCTCGCGGCGACGATGGCCGCGCCGGTGAAGCTGATGTAGTTGCGGAAAAGGCTCGGCACTTTCGGCGGCGCGGGCTGCTGCTCCCCGGCCACGTTCTCCTCGGTCGAGTTCTGTCTCTCCTCGCTCATGTGACTCCCCTTGCGGCATCAGTCCCGCCGCGGCGGCCGAAATTTTCGCCGCGGTCGCACGGCAGAATAAAGACCCCCTGCGCCGTCAACGCGCGGGCGCGTGCGACGCAGGGGGTTCTCGTTTGTCTGAAGACGCGCGCTCTGATGGCTCGCGCCGACTGCGGCGGTAGTTTCCGCCCCTTCTCTACTGTTTCAAAGACTTCATGTGAGCGACGAGCGCGGCGGCCTGCTCGGGCGTGACGCCCTTTGCCTCGTAGCTCGGCATCTTGGGCATTACGTCGTCCTTGCCCTTGAGCACGGTCGAGGCGAGCACGTCGGCCGCCTTCGTCGCGTCGAACTTCTTCTCCGCCTTCTGGCCGTGGCACATCGCACACTTGGCCTTGAAGAAGGTTGCCGCGTCGAAGTCCTCCGCTGCTGCTCGCGCCGGTGTTGGTGCCGGGCTGAAGAGAACCAGGGCACAGAGCGTGAGTGTAATGAGTGCGACCGCGAAGATTTTCATTCTTTTCATGATTCTGTCTTCTTTCCTCGAAACTGTCGGCGACGGGTATCGTCAGGCTCTTCGCCCGCGCCGCCTGCCCTCGTCTGTGCAACGGCCGTGCCGCGCGGGAATAGGCGACGGCCGGCACGTTTCCGGGTAAAAAGACACGACTATTCGCCCGCGCCTTCGAGGCAGCGGGCTTTTCCGCACTGCGCTGGGTAACTTTTCGCAAGGCTTCGTCCCGCCCTCCTCCGCGCGAATGCTTGTCAATTCAGAAGTGCCAAGCGTTCCCCTCGTGGCACCTCTTGCAGTCCGAAAAATCGTCGCCGCCGAAGGCGCGCTTGTCGTTGTGACAGCTCATGCAGCTCTGCGCACGCGCGCTCGCGTGGTGCATGAGCGGCTGTGGGGTTGAGACTTGACGCCCCTGTCCCGCGCCCGCCCTCACGGTGTGGCAGTCGTCGCAGCTCAAAGCCTTCCGCGTATGTTCGGCGTGGCTGAAGTTGACGCGGAAGGCGGGCGCGGACTCGGGCGTCCGGCGGTAGCCACCGAGCCGGTGGCAGGTGTTGCACGAAGAGATGTCCTGTCCGCCCGCCTGCGCGTTCGGCGTATGACAGCGGAAGCAGGTCGTGTGTGCGTTGAAGCCGGCGGGGATTGAGAGCGCGACGCCGCGGCCTTCGGGGCGGTGGCAGGCGGCGCAGGCGGACGCGGGCCGCGCCCCGCCGCGCGAATGCTTCGCGTGGTCGAACGTCATGTCGAAGCTGCGCAAGGAGGGGAACGGCTTGACGGCGGCCGAACGCGGGTCGGCGTGGCAGACGGTACAGATGGGGCTCGACGCGTCGGCGAACTGCTGCGTGTGACAGCCGGAGCAGGGCGTATGACCGGCCGAGCGGACGGGCCGTGGAGAGTTGTCGTCGCGCTTGTGACAGAGAAGGCACGGCAGCCGCGCGTGCTGCGGGTTCGTGTGCGTGAACCTCGAAAAATCTGTTTGCGGCTCAGCCGCCAAAGGGCCGACTTCAGAAGCTCCTTTGTCCGGCGCGTGTTCAGCGGTCGAGGCGTTCGCGCTCAGCAGGAGCGTCAGCGCGAAGACGAGGCACGCCGACGCGACGACGGCAAGCGAGAGTCGTCGCCTCGCGCGCGCCGCACGCGTCGCGTCCGAGGGCGGCGCGGCGTTCGACGGTTGTGGTTCAAGCGGTTCGTGCATGGAGGTCATCGCCGTTCACTTCTTCGTTACCGCCGTGAGCGCGTCCGCGTGCGACGCCGGAGTGGGCAGCCGCCCGTTCAGGACGTGGCACGAGGTACACACGAATTTCGGGTCGGCGGCCTTCTTCGCGACCGCCGTGTTAAGGAGCCCGTCCGGCGTCGGCTCGATGTGACAGCCCGAGCCCGCGCCGCCGCAACTCAGCACCGCGACGCGGCGCGCACGCGGCTCGGCCGCGTTCATCTGCGCCGTCTTGTGGCAGTCGGTGCAGGCCAGGTCGTGCGGCGGCCACTCGTGTCGGAACCTCGCGGCCTCGCGCCCGGCCCAGCGTCGCAGCGTCGCGCGGTCTGTGACGCCCATCAAGGCGGCGAGCTTCGGGTCGAAGTCGCCGTGCGCGGTCGTGAGGCTCAGGCGCTCGGCGGGCTGAAGGAGCTTGTGGCATGCGGCGCAGTTGTTCGGCATCGGCTCGATACCGCCGTCAGTTGAGTGGCACGTGAAGCAGGTCGTGTGGTCGCGCGGCGCGGTCTTGAACGCTCCTTTCTTCAGCCAGAACGTGCCCTCCGCCAAATCTTTCGGGGGCTTAGTCACGTTCTCTTCGTCGGAGTCACCCTGCGGCTGGAACGTCTGGTGGCAGGTGGCGCAGGCCGCGTTCGCCTTCGCGGGATCGTCCTGCCGCGCGCGCGGAGTTCTTGCGAACGAAGCCCTCACGAAAAGCGCGCCTGCGTTCGAGTCGGTTTTTAGCTCGCTGAACAAGCCTTCGTGCTTGTCGTGCGGGAAGGAGACGCCGAAGTCGCTGGCGGCGGCGCGCCCTTTCGTCGAGGCGTCGAACGATTCGGCGAGCGTCGGGTAGGGCCAGCGCACGGTGTCGCGCGGCGTCACGTTGACGTGGCAGACAGAGCAGATTTTCGGATGGGGTCGCTCGCGCGCGAAGAACTGGGTGCGGTGACATTCGAGGCACGAGGCGTGTTCGGGGTATTCGGTGATGTCTGGGAAGGCCGCGTCCGTCTTGCGCACCTCCTTCCAGTTCGGGGAGGGAAACTTGTGGCACGAGTCGCACGCCTTTCGGTGCTGCGCGGTGGCGTGGTCGAAATTTGTGTAATCGACGTGGGGCCGTGGCGGGACGGGAGCGCGACTGCGCGACGGTTGCGTGCGGCGCTGCGGCGGCGCGGCGAGCGAGCCCGCCGTGGTTGGGGATGTTCGCGCGGCGGCGAGCCACAGGAGCGTGGCCGCGAGGAAGAGGACAAGGGCGGTCGCGCGTGTTCTCATCTCCATACTTGCCTATGTGTTCGACGGCGTGCGGGGCATTTAATCATAAGGCCGTGCGTGCCATCTGGAAAATTTTGCGCCCGATCTCAAGCCGTGCGCGCCGAAGGCCCGAAGGTAAACCTAAAGCTTGAGGCAAGCCCCGGAGTCCGCGTGTTCGGTCGTCTCCGGGGCTTCCCGCTCAAGCTGTCAATGTCTCGGGCGCGCGCGACGGCGCGCCCCGCCGAAGGTGCAATTAACGTTCGCCGCCGCCGAAGTAGAAGCGCAGGCTCGCGTACGGCAAGTGCGCGTGATAGTTCTGCGCGCGGGGGCTGATGACGTAGTTGACGACGTTCAGCTTTTGAAGGTCGCTCTCGTTGTAGTTGTAGTACTGGTAGCCGAGGTTCCAGTCGAGCCTCCGGCTGATGCGGAACGAGAGCCGCGCCTCCGGCGACTGGAAGCTCATCGGGTACGAGGTGACGAGCAGGCCGCCCGCCGGGTTCGAGACGCGATCGCCCTGGCCCGTGTCTTTGTTGACGCGGTACGACGCGAAGAAGCTGACCCTGTTCATGGGCTGCGCCGCCACGTCGAAGTGGAAGAAGTTGTTCCTCATGAAGTAGAGGCTGTGGCCCCTGATGGCCGCGTTCGTCGTGCTGAGGAACGCGTACTGGATTACCGCGTCGCTGTTCGCCCAGTTGTAGTTGTAGCCCGCGCTGAATGAAAGGCGAGCGTCGGGCGTGTAGTCAACAGACGACGTGAAGACGCGCGACTTGACCTTGACGCCGAAGTCTTCGAGCGAGACGCCGTCAATCGCAGACGGGTTAGAGTTGTCACGCGTTATGAAGGCGAGGTTGAGCGCGAACTTCCGCGTCGGCGTGTAGCGCGTGCGTGCGCGTAAGTTCGTGTAGTCGTAGTTGCCAACGCGCGTGAAGACATTGTCGGCCGTGCCGCGCTCGGCGTCGAAGAAGAGCGTCCACGTCTTGACGGGCCGAATCTTGAAGCCGCCCAAGACCGCGTTGGTGTGGTTCTGCTCGAACTCGGGCGCGGCCTGCTCGGGCGTGAGCGGGAGGGTTCCGTTGTTGCTCAGGTTGTAGCCCGCGAAGAAGCGCTCGACGCGGCGCGTGCCGTAACGGTAGCCGAGGTGGAAGGCGTAACGTTCGTTGAACTGGTAGTCGGCCTCGACCGTGTCCTGAACCTTCCTGTACTTCGTCGCCTCGTAGCCGTAGGCCGTGGGCGTCAGGGGTGCGAGAGCCGTCCCGTTCGTGCGCGTTATCTGGAAGAGGCCGTTGTAGAGGTCTCCGCCGTTGATTTGGAACGTCTCGACGCGGAGCGTGTTCGAGAGTCGCAGCTTCTCTGTGGCCGTGTAGGTCGCGCCGAAGTCCACGAGCGTGTTCGGGCGCTTCGCGCCGCCGAGGTAAGTCCACTGCCCGAGCGTCAGGATGTTCGGCGGGTTGTAGGTCGCGGGGATGCCTGTGATGCGCGTGTTGAAGTTAACGCCCGTGGCCCTCTCGATGTTGTTGATGTCGGTCGTCGCGCTGCTGTAGACGACGCGCGCGGTCATGTCCAGACGGCGCGCGACGAGCGTGTGGACGCTGAAGCGCGTGTAGTTGACGTTGCCGCGGACGGGGGCGAGGCGCGTGATACTCGTCAGCGCCGTGGTGGACGCGGTCGGGTTCGCGCCGAGGTTGAGATACTGGTTGTTGATCGAGGTGTCGTCGCTGAAGTGGCGAAGGCCCTGCAACAGCGAGAAGTCGAAGCCGCCGAGACGCCAGTCCGCGCCGAAGCGGAAGTCATCCGCCTTCGAGCGCGCCTGCGAGAGCAACTGGAAGTCGTCGCCGCCGTAGTGCCAGGAGGTGAACGCGGGGCCGCTGTAGCGCTCCGGCGAGTAGCCGAAGTTGAAGCGGATGCGTCTGTTCTTCGGGAGCACGGTCAGGTCGAAATCGCCGACCTGCTGGCGTATGTCCATGCTGTGCCAGCCCTGAACCGGGTCTGCCTGCCGCGAGGGCGGCGCGAAGGTCGGGTTGACGATGTTGTTGAGTGCGCTGAAGTATTTAAACTTCCGGTAGTTCCCGTCGAGGCGGAACCACTTCGAGTTTTCAACGCTGATGCGCAGGTGACCGTAGGGGTCGCCGCCCCAGCCCGTGGAGGTGACGAGCAGGGTGTCGAAGGCCGCGCCCTCCTTCCCCTTGACGAGGAAGCTTGAGTCGAAGACGCGCGGGCCGGTCTTGTAGTTGAGGTCGCTCTGGTACTTGTTCAGGTTGCCGCCTACGCGAAGTCCCCTGTAGCCGAACTCCATGCTGGAGGTGACGGTGTAGTCGCCTTCACTCTCCTTCTTTGGGGCGGGGCTGCTCTGAGTCCTGGCATCGGCGTGCTTCTGAGGGGTGGGCGTCGGCTGCTGCGCTCTCGTCAGTGCCGCCGAGAGCGCCAGCAGCATTGCCAGCCCCGTCAGCGTGCGCAGCGCGCGTGTTACGTTGTTCATGTGATCCGTCCTCTCGCGTGAAGCCTTAAAGCCTTCGCTGTCTCTCTAGCCCCCGCCCTATCTCATGAAGACCGGGCTGGCGTGTGAGCCGTGAATCTTGACGTGGCAGGTCGTGCAGTCCCTGTACTGTAGGTTCAGGTTGTGCGCGGGGCCACCGGGCTCCAGCGCGCCGACTCCGTGATCCACGGTGTGGCACTCAAGGCAGAGCTGCGCGACGCTCGAAGTTCTGAGCATCTTCGGGTTCTGCGAGCCGTGCGGCGTGTGGCACGAGGTGCAGCCTTCCGTCTTGACCGGGGCGTGCTCGTAGGCGAACGGCCCCTGCTTGTCCGCGTGGCACTTGACGCAGGCCGCGTCGGTGCCCGTGGCGAGGCGAGTCTGCTTCAGCTCGAACCCGCCGTGCGGGTTGTGGCAGTCGCTACACTTCATGGCCCCTTCGAGCACCTTGTGGTGGAACGGCTGGTTGAACTGGTGCTTCGTCTCGCTGTGGCACTGCATGCACAACTGCTGCTCGCTGGCCCTCAGCATCTTGACGGTCGAGAAGCCGGGCTTCTCGGCGTTCGCCGACGAGACGAAGACGTTCGAGCCGGCCCTGTTCGCGCCCGTCGGCTCGCCGTGCGGAGAGTGACAGCTCGTGCAGGCGATGTCGTTGCGCCAGTGCTCGCCGCGCTTGTAGTTGTTGTGCTCCTCGCGTCCGGAGTGGCACGCGAGGCACGTCTCGGAAGCCTCCTTCGGGGACACCCCCGCGAGGTTGATAATCTTCTTGTCCTTTACCGCGGAAGGCTCGACGCCGTTGCCTATCGCCTCGCCCATCGTCTCGACGTGCGCGCGGCCGGGGCCGTGGCATGACTCGCAGCCGACGACCTTGCCCTTCCAGCTCGACTCGCCTTTGAGCTTCGCGTGCGCCGTCTTCGAGTAGTGCGCGGACTGGTCTTCGTGACAGGTCGTGCAGGTGTCTTCGCCGACGTAGTCGCCGGGCTGCGCCGACTTGCCTTGCTGCTGCGGTTGCGGCTGGGCCGACGACTTCTGCGTGTTCGCGGTCGTCGGGCGCAAGAGCGACGTGCCGCCCACGAGCAGCGCGACCCCGAGCACACAAGCCCCGACCAGCGCCAACTTGATGGCTTTCAGCCTCTTCATATTTCGCCTCCAAACTTTTTGCCCCGTGCGGGAGGTCGCTTTCGGCCTCCGCCGCGAGGCTGCTCTAACTGATGAGTGCTAAGAACACGGAAAGCCGCCCCAACCGGCGCGCTGGCGTCTCGGCTGTGGCGGGGATAAAGGTTTGTTGTCGTTCGTCCACCGTCAACGCCTCCGCGCGAGGGGAACTACCGGGGCGAGAGAGCGATTGCTCGAAGGCCGGTAACGTGATGACGGCTAAAGAGACTGCCGCACGGCCCTTATTCTCTCCAGAGTCCGGCGGCGTAAATTTCTCGGCGCGGCGGTCGCCCCGAGCGGCTGACGCCGGTATCTCTGCACACGAGCTAGAGCAAGGGCCGTTCCGAAGTGGGAGGTTGACGGACGTGCTCCGGCTCGTGTCGTGGTCGCGCGGCGGGAGAATCCGTCGAACGGCGCGGGGACTCACGTTATCCGAGAGCGTAAGGTCGAGTTCGTTGACGCAATCAAGTAGAGCCTGCGGAGGCGTCGGTCGCGGCGCGCTCGTGTGAAGAATTACCCACGACTGCGAGAAATTACCCGGCGCTAACCTTCATACGCCCGGACGAACTGAAAACTCACGGCATATAGGCGCGGGCGAGGCGTCGCGTGCTGGCATATCATTTGCCATTTCGGTCTGGCGTCGAGGGGTGTTTTAGTCGGAGACGTAATTCAAGTAAACAACATTTCGGTGAATCAAAACCAAAGGCCAGAAGCTAATGTCGGCGATTAGAGACGCGCACGGCGCGACACTGAATAGACCCGCGGTCGAGACGGCTGAGGCGCAGTCGCGCTTGAGCGAGAGGCTGTTGCAGTCTTTAAGCTCCGTGCGCTTCGGCGTGGCGCTGCTGGTAATTCTTGCGGCGGCCTGCATGGTCGGCATGCTCGTCATGCAGGCCAACGTGGGCGGGTTCGACAAGTATTACGCGGAGCTTTCGCCGTCGCAGAGACTCCTCTACGGCAAGCTCGGCTTCTTCGACATTTATCACACGTGGTACTTCAACGCGCTGCTGCTCGTCCTCTCGCTCAACATCGTTCTCTCCTCGATTGACAACCTTCCGAAGGCTTGGACTTTCATATCCCGCCCGAAGCTCGTAGCCTCCCTGCACTGGCTCGGCGGGCAGGAGCAGCACGCGGCGCTCGTCGTCGAAGGCGACGACTCGGAAAGGGTCGCAAATCGCGTCAGCGCCGCGTGCCGCTCTCTGGGCTGGAAACCGACCGTCAGCGAGCAGGACGGCAAGACGTTCGTCTTCGCGGAGCGCGGAGCGTGGAATCGTCTGGGCGCTTACGCCGTCCACGTCGCGCTGCTCGTCATCTTCGTCGGGGGCTTTCTGACTGCGCAACTCGGCCACACGGGGCAGGTCGCTTTCGGCCCCGGCGAGTCCACCTCCGAGATGACGGAGACCGTCTTCGACCTCGACCGCTCGCGGCAGTTGACCGTCGAGCTTCCGTTCGAGGTCGAATGCACGGACATCCAGCAGAAGCTCATAGACAAGACGGGGCCGACCTCGCCCGTCAACACGCTCGACTGGCTCACCCGCATCAGAATTAAAGACCCCGCGCGCGGGGTGACGGAGGCGCTCGTCCACATGAACGCGCCTTACGACTATCGCGGCTATCGCTTCTTCCAGTCGAGCTTCGTCGCCGACGGCAAGGCGCGATCCGTCACGCTTCGCATAACGCCCGACCAGCCGGGCGCGCAAAGCCATGAGCTTAACCTCATGCGCGACGGCACGGCGCAACTCTCCGACGGCACGGTCATAAAGTTCGCGGACTTCTTCTCCGACTTCGTCCTCAACGGCTCGCGCGGCGACTCGAAGTCACCAGAATACAACAACCCCGCCGCGTCCATTCAAGTCGTCAATGCTTCGGGCGAGGCGGCGAGCGGCTTCGCATTCGAGCCTTCGGCGGCAGGGGCGGGGCCGATGGTCGGACGCGCAGTAGCCGGTTACAAGTTCGAGTTGATCGGTTATGAGAAGGTGGGCGCGGCGCACGTCCTGTCGGTGCAGAAAGACCCCGGCGCGGGCGTAGTCTACGCCGGCTTCGTGCTGCTCACCTTGACGCTCGCGGCGGTCTTCCTCTTCTCACACCAGAGAGTCTGGGCGCTCGTCGCGCGCGGCGAAGGCGCTGGCGTTGAAATAATCTTAGGCGGCAACACCAGCCGCAACCGGCTCGGCTTTGATGATCGCTTCAAGCGGCTCGTCAGAAAGCTGGACGGGACGGAGGGTTCTGAAGATGAGTAGAGTTTTGAAACAGACGCCGGTGTCACTCGCGCCGCGCTTCGAGTTGAAGACGAAGGCTCTGGCATTATATCTGCCGGTGTTCTTGGCCGTCGGCGGCGCGATACTGCTCTCGTTCTTACGTCTGCGCGCCGGGGGCGAAGGCTTCATCACGGACGGCGCGCTGATGCTCCTCGCGCTCGCGTGCTACCTGACGGCGGCCATCTTCCACCTGACCGACCTCTACGCGCCGTCCGGCCTCTTCAGGCGCATCGGCCTCTGGGCGACGACGGGCGGCGTCTTCTTCAACCTCGCAAGCTGGGGCGTGCGTTGGGTCGCGGCCTACGACCGCGAGCTACAGGTGATCTCGCGACAGGGCGGGGAGATGCCTTGGGCCTTCCGCTACATCCCGTTCGTGAATCTCTACGACATGAGCCTCGCGTTCGCCTTCGGGGCCGGTTTCACGACGCTGCTCATCGCGCACCGCAAGAGCTTCCGCTTCCTCGGCGCACTCTCCCTGCCGCTCGCCGCGCTCATACTCGTCCTCGCCCGCTTCATCGGGAGCGAGATGGCGAACCTCCCGGCGGTGCTCGACTCTTACTGGCGGCCCATACACGTCGGCACGGCTTCGCTCTCCTACGGAGTCGCGCTCGTCTGCTTCGCCGTCGCCGTCGTCTATCTTCTGAAGGACGGCGTGAAGACGGAGGCGATGGCACTCTGGACGTGCCTGTTTGCGCTCGCGGTCTTCGCCACCGTCAGCCGCTGCTCCGTCTTCGCACCCTCGACCTTCGGAACCTACAGCGCCTCGACGCTGCTCGGCAGCTCAGGGATGAATCTGCCGCTGCGCGCCACAGTCCCTTACGTCGGCTGGATGATTCTGCTTTCGGGCCTCCTGCTCGCGGGCGTCGTCGCCCTCTTCGGCGTGTACCTCTCAAAGAACGACGAGAGGGCGCGCAGTTGGGGGCACCGTCTCCTGAAGCTCTCGCTCGTCGCGCAGGCAGGCACAATCGCCGTGCTGGTCTCACAGTTGAAGAACATCACGAGCGTGGTCGGGCTGATAGACCCGCGGCAGTACGCGCGCTTCGGCTCGTACCTGCTCGAACAGGAGGGCATGAGCGGCGCGCAGGTCGCGGCGCTCGCCCCGGCTCGGCTTGAGGGCGTTGCCGCCGAATTCATTCGGACGCGCGGTGACGAGCTGTTCCTGAGTCTGCGCGCGAACCCTGTCGAGCTTTCGGCGCTCATCACGGCGGCGGTCGCGACGCTGTTCGTCATCGTCTTCAGCTTCCGCACCGAACGTTTGCGCGCGGCGCTCCCCGACTTAGAGAAGATAGACTCGCTCATGTACAAGACGGCGGGCATCACCTTCGCGGGGCTCGCGCTCCTGCTCATCACGGGCGCGGTGTGGGCCAACGAGTCGTGGGGTCGCTACTGGGGATGGGACCCGAAGGAGGTGGGCGCGCTCGTCGCTTGGCTGACCTACGGCGGCTTCCTCCACGTGCGAATCACACGCGGCTGGACGGGACGCCCCGCGGCCTACTTCGCCCTCGTCGCGTTTCTGCTCATTCTCTTCACGTACCTCGGCGTCAGCTACCTGCTGCCGGGCATGCACTCTTACGCGTGAGAAAGTGATGAGTGAAGAGTAAAGCAAACGCTTTTACTCTTCACTCATCACCGGTTTTCGATATGACACTCGTTCTGACAGGTGTGAGCCACAAGACGGCCCCCGTCAAAGTGCGCGAGCGACTCGCGTTCGCGAAAGACTCGCTGCGCGAATCCCTGCGCGCGCTGGTTGACGGCGAGGTCGTGCGCGAGGGGATGATTCTTTCGACGTGCAACCGCGTCGAACTGCTGGTTGAGCTGAACCCCGAGCGGCTTGAGGAAGGAAGGGCGCGCCTGGTGGACTTGCTCGCGTCGAAGGGCGGCGACACTGACGGCGGTCTCGGCGAACACATCTACGAGCACGTCGAGGAGAAGGCCGTGCGCCACCTCTTCCGGGTCGCCTCTTCGCTCGACTCGATGGTTTTGGGCGAGCCGCAAATCTTGGGTCAGGTGCGGCAGGCTTACACGGACGCCTGCGATGCGGGAACCGCGGGCCGGATGCTCCATCGTCTGTTGCATCAAGCCTTCCACGCCGCCAAGCGCGTGCGAACCGAGACCGGCGTCGCCTCTTGCGCCGTCTCGGTCTCTTACGCGGCTGTCGAGCTGGGGCGCAAAATCCTCGGCACGCTCGAAGGGCGCACCGTGCTCCTAATCGGCGCGGGCGAGATGGCGGAGCTGGCCGCGCGACACCTCGTCAAGAGCGGCGTCTCGCGCATCCTCGTCGCCAACCGCACGCACGAGACGGCGCAGAGGCTCGCCGCGGAGTTCAATGGTGAGGCC
>JBJMGR010000055.1:0-4053 GCA_045807805.1 Pyrinomonadaceae bacterium
CGCTGGACGGGAGCAAGGTGCTCTATTCGATTCTGCCGCAGAGCGCCGCGCCGGTGCTCGACGCGCTCGAACAGTACGGCTACTTCATCCTCGTGGCCGCCGTCTACTTCGGCGTCTTCCGCGCAATCTTCAGCCCCATTCGCCTGCTCATCTACAGGCTGCTGTTCGGTATCTAGCGGCGGGGCGTGCAGCCGAAGGGTTAGTCAGAAATGCGTAAGAGAATCTTCAGCGGCGCGCAGCCGACCGGCAATCTCCACATCGGCAACTACCTCGGCGCGCTGCGAAATTGGGTTGACTTGCAGCACGACTACGAGAGCTTCTTCTGCGTCGTCGACCTGCACGCCATCACGGTTCCGCAAGACCCCGCGCGCCTCGCCGCGAAGACGAAGGAGGTCGCGCGCATATACCTCGCCGCCGGAGTTGACCCGAACGTCTCGACCATCTTCGTGCAGTCGGACGTGAAGGAGCACGCGGAGCTGGCGTGGATGCTCAACTGCGTCGTGCGCATCTCGGAGCTTGAGCGCATGACGCAGTTCAAGGACAAGGCGAAGAAGCAGCGCGAGAACGTGCTCGTCGGTCTCCTGACCTACCCCGCGCTCATGGCCGCCGACATCCTGCTCTACGGGACAGACCTCGTGCCCGTAGGGCAAGACCAGCGGCAGCACCTGGAATTGACGCGCGACATCGCCGAGCGATTCAACCGCGACTTCGGCGAGACGTTCAAAGTCCCCGACGCCTTCATCCCGAAGGTCGGCGCAAAGATCATGGCGCTCGATGACGCGTCGAAGAAGATGTCGAAGTCGGACGAGAACGTCAATGGAAGCATCATGCTCATGGACGACCCCGACACCGTCCGCCGCAAGTTCAAGCGCGCCGTCACAGACTCAGGCACGGAGATTCGCTTCGACGAGTCGCGCCCGGCGATCACGAACCTCCTCTCGATGTATCACCTTCTCACGGGCAGGACAGCGGAAGAGATTGAGGCACACTTCGAGGGCAAGGGCTACGCGCAGTTGAAGTCGGATTTGGCCGAGGCGACAATCGAGTTCCTGCGGCCGTTTCAGGAGCGCGTGGCTGGCATCGGCGACGAAGAGTTGCACCGAATACTCTCCGAGGGCGCGGATAAGGCGCGCGACATCGCGGCCGAGACGATGCGGCATGTGAGAGAGCGAATGGGAATCGTGGGGGCTTAAGAGTTGTCGAGCGAACAGCAGCAGCAGCAACAGCAGGAAGCGACGGAAGCGACGGAAGTGACGGAAGCGACGACGGTCGCGAGCGCGGCCGAAGGGCAGTCCATCAACGTCTTAGGCGCGATGCCCGAGATAAGCTCCGCCAGCGGCGGAGAGGAGTTGAAGCTCGTCTTAGGCGAGTTCGCGGGGCCGATGGACTTACTGCTCTACCTTATCAGGCAGGAGCAGGTCAGCATCTACGACATCCCCATCGCGCGCATCACAGACGAGTACCTGCGCTACCTACGACTAATGCAGGGCATGGACATCACGGTGGCGAGCGACTTCCTCGTCATGGCCGCGACGCTCATCGAGATAAAGTCTCGGATGCTTCTGCCGCGCGACCCTGCAATCAGCGAAGAGGAGTTGCAGGCGGACGACCCGCGCCGAGAGCTTGTCGAGCGACTGCTCGAACACCAGAAGTACAAGGCCGCGGCCGAGATGCTCTGGTCGCGCGCGACCGTCGAGCAGGCGGTCTACACTCGCGCGCCAATCGAGACGGACAAGGAGAACCCGGAGGTCTCGGCGGGCGCGTTCGACCTGCTTCGAGTCTTCCAGCAGATTATCGCGCGCCGCAAGGAGGAGGTCTTGATGGAGATTGAGCGCGAGGAGATATCCATGTCCGAGATGCTCGAACGTCTCCGCAACATGGTCTTCTCGGCGGGCGAGCTGAACATGCGCGAGTTCTTCGAGCGTACGGAGACGCGTCGCGAGCTTGTGCTCGCGTTCCTCTCCGTGCTCGAACTCGTCCGCACGACCGAGATAAGACTTTTCCAGAGCCGAACCTTCGGCGACATCATCGCGCGCGCGGGCGCGTAAATCATTCGAGTGGGTATGAGCAAAAGCAGCAGTAAGAAGAATCGGCGGGAAGAGACTGTCCCGACGGCGGAGACGGATGCGGCAGGCGCGGTCGAGGAGTTGGACGACGCGCTCGACGCGCTGCCCGACGGCGACGCCGCGGACTCCGACGACGATGCGGGCGCGAACCCGCTCACGCATGTGGACACGAGCGGCGAGACTTCGTTCGAGTCGGCGGAGTTCGCCGCCGAAGACGAAGCCTCCGACGAAGAGGCCGCTGATGAAGACGAGGATGACGAGGACGAGACGGAGGACTTGTCGGAAGACGACGAGGACGACGAGGACGAGCCTGACGACGATGAAGACGAGGCGGACTTCGTCGTGCACGACGCAGACGCGGAAGACCGCGCGGCGGAGTTCGAGCGCATGCGCGCCGAGTCGAGCGCGACTGTCGAAGCCGCCGACGCGGACGAGATAGCGCCGGGCGGTCAGCCGCGCGAGCTTGCAGAGCTTGTGAACATCTGCGAAGCGCTCATCTTCGTCTCGGAGGAGCCGATTGCGGTCAAGGCTTTGGCCGACATACTCGGCGAGGACAAGGGCTGGGTGCAGGTCGCGGTCGAGGAGTTTGCGAAGGAGTTCAACGAGCGGGGCGGCGGGCTGATGCTGCGCGAGGTCGCGGGCGGCTGGCAGTTAGCCACGCGCCCCGAGCATCACGAGCACATACGCGCCTACCTCAAGTCGAAGCCGAGCGCGAAGCTCTCGCTCGCCGCGTTGGAGACGCTCGCCGTCATCGCCTACAAGCAGCCGGTCACAGTCCCCGAGATTCTCGAAATCCGCGGCGTGCAGTCCTCCTCCGCAATCAAGACGCTCCTCGACAAGCGACTAATCATCGCCAAGGGGCGCAAGGAGACCGTCGGCCGCCCGATGATGTACGGCACCTCGAAAGACTTCCTTCTACAGTTCGGCCTCAGAGACCTGAGCGAGCTTCCGAACGTCGAAGACTTTGAAGATCTCGCGGGTGGCGGCGAGACGTAGACTGCCGAAATCAGAAAGGAGTCACATCATGCTAACTCTCACGCGGATTTTCCTGTGCCTCGCGGTGTCATTGTCACTGGCGGGCGCGTGCGCGGGGCAAAACAGTGGCAAGTCAAAATCGGGTTCGCGGAAGGCCAAGCCGCGCCCCGAGCAGGAGCCGGAAGAGATTTCCGTCGAAGCGCCGGTATCGGAGCCGAGCGAGGAGAAGGAGGTCGGGGAGGCCACGGCCCGCTACTTCGGCCCCCCCGCCGATAGCTCGTTAGCTCAGCTCTATCTGTCCGAGGTTTACAAGGGGCGTGGACAGACGATTGATCTAGATCTCTACTTCGAGCAGCACGGCAAAGGGTTGGTCAGACCGGACAAGGTGCTCGTGACCTTCGTGTCCAACGGGGCATCGTTCAAAGCAAACCGCCTTGAGCTTGAGGCCGACGGGCAGAAGCTCGGCTTCGACATAATGTCGAGCACGGCCAGATTCGCGCCGCTGCCATTTACGGAGATTGATGTCGAATCTTTTGAACAGCTCGCGAACGCCAAAAGCGTGAAAGGGCGTTTGGGGCGGCTCGCCTTCGAGTTGGACGATAGCCAGCGGGAGGCTCTGCGCGATCTGCTGCGGACGGTCGAGGTTATGCCGAGGAAGCCCTGAATGGAAGAGCGTCTACAAAAATTGATCGCCGCCGCTGGTATTGCGTCGCGCCGCCACGCAGAGGAGTTGATCGAGGCGGGCGAGGTGACCGTGAACGGCGAGGTCGTGCGCGAGTTGGGGACGAAGGCCGACCCGGCGCGCGACCACATAAAGGTTCGCGGACGCCTCATCAACCCCCTCCTCGAATCGCGCGAGAATGTCTACGTCCTGCTCAACAAGCCGCGCGGCTATCTGACGGCCCTCTCCGACCCCGAGGGACGCCCGCTCGTCTCGGAGCTTGTGCCGCAGGCGCTCGGGCGACTCCATCCCGTAGGCCGCCTCGACTTCAACACCGAAGGGCTTCTGATA
>JBJMGR010000056.1:0-7515 GCA_045807805.1 Pyrinomonadaceae bacterium
GCGACTTCTGGGAGGCGTATCGACTCGTCATCCCTGCCGAGCAGCACACGGCTGCCGGCAAAGAGTCGGGGCTGACGGCGCACGTCGAGCGGTGGAATAACACGTTGCGCCAAAGGCTCGGGCGCTTCGTCAGGAAGAGCCTGTCGTTCTCCAAGTCCGACGCGATGCACGAGCTGTGTCTGCGACTCTTTCTGCACGACTACAATAAGTCACGGGCTCTCTCCCGCGACTGAGCCACTACCATATTTCTTAATGCCAAGTATATCAACTTAAAGACTACCTCGTCGTTCGGGAACAACGAGCGATTCTTACCCACCTTCCGCAGTGACGCATTCAAAGACTTGATGGTATTGGTCGTGTAGACGGTTCGCCTGATCTCCGAGGGTAAGAGAACATCGGGACGACTCGGGATCAGTTCTGCCGTCATGAGCGCTGGATGACGGGGTAGTTCGAGGCCCACGTCTCCTCGAAGCGTGAGAGTGCCGCTCCGCCTCCTCGATGGTTGGCGCTTGGTAGATGGCTTTCAGGTCGTCAGCCGCCGACTTCCGATCCTTGTGTGAGGTGTAAGAGAGTTAATGTCTGACCAGATGCACCATGCAGAGATGAATCCGCGTCTGCGGATAGACGGCTTAGATTGATTCAGGGAAGCCCTTGTGCCCGTCCACGCAGGCGGTGAAGACGTCTTGTATGCCGCGGCTCAATAGTTAACGTGAGTTCGACGTAATTCTTGAACAGAACTGGCCTCGATCAAACTAGTCTCCCCGCCAGAGCTGCCGTCTGAGCCCGCCGGGCGGGCGCTCTCGGCTAAAGAGGTGCGCTACCTGCTCTCAGGGCCGGACAGGGAGAAGGCGGAGGGCGCGCGAGACTACGCACTGATGCTCGTCATGCTGCGACTCTCCCTACGCGTCTCTGAGATCTGCTCGCTGCGGGCCTCGTCCGTGAAGTGGAGCCACGGGCGGTGGACGCTGCGGTGCAGGTCAAGGGGGGCAGGGAGGAGGTCTGGCCTCTGCCGAAGGAGGTCAAGGAGGCGGTGGATCACTACTTGAAGCTCGACCGCAGGCGCAGGGAGGTCGTCCATTCGGGCGGGGATCAGGCCCCACTATTTCAGCCGCACACCAACTACCGCACGCTCGATTTCGACAAACCCCTCTCTACCCGGATGGTGCAGAAGATCGTCAAGAAGTGGGCTGACTACTCCCGCCTCGGCGACCTTTCCCCACACGACCTGCGGAGGACGGCGATTACACGCGCGCTGGAGACCGGGCTCACCTACCGGCAGGTGCAGATGATGTCGAAGCACAGGGACCCGAAGAGCGTCATGCGCTACGACCACGGGCGGGAAAACATGGAGCAGAACGCCGTCAACTTCTTAGGATACGATGAAGATTAGGGAGCAGTAATTCGCAGATGGGGTGGGTATAAGACCGTGGGCTCGGTTTGGTAATATGGCGGTGATGGCATCAACGAATAAGAGCGAACGCCCGCGCTCCCGCGCTGAGAGGTTCTGCGGGGAGTATGGACTGAAGCTCCCCGTCCTACTGGCGCCGATGGCCGGGGCTTGCCCGCCGGGCCTGTCTATCGCGGTGGCGAACGCTGGTGGCATGGGCGCCATGGGCGCTTTGATGACCGCGCCCGAAGGCATCCGCGAATGGGTGGGTGAGTTCCGCGCTGCGAGCGGAGGCCCCTTCCAACTGAACACGTGGGTTCCAGACCCGCCGCCGCGCCGTGACAAGGAGGCGGAGGGGCGCGTGCGCGCCTTTCTCTCGTCATGGGGGCCGGAGGCGCCTTCGGAGGCGGGCGACGCCGTGCCGCCAGACTTCACGGAGCAGTGCGAGACGTTCCTCGAACTCAGGCCGCCGGTCGTCTCCTCCATCATGGGGCTCTTCGCGCCCGAGTTCGTCCGGAGACTGAAGGAGCAGGGCGTCCGCTGGTTCGCCACTGCCACGACGCTGGCCGAAGCTCTCGAAGCCCAAGCCGCGGGCGCCGACGCCGTCATCGCGCAGGGGTTCGAGGCGGGGGGCCACCGCGGCTCATTCGACGCCGCAGCGGCCGAGCGGCAGTCGGTGGGGCTCTTCGCGCTGCTGCCCCGCCTGGCCGATCACTTGGACGTGCCTGTCATCGCCGCCGGCGGGATCGGCGACGGGCGGGGAGTCGCGGCCGCGCTCACATTGGGCGCGAGCGCCGCGATGATCGGCACGGCCTTCCTGCGCTGCCCGGAGGCGGCGACCCATCAGGCGTGGGCGGGCGCGTTGGAAGACCTGGAGCCGCAGGAGACGACTGTGACGCGCGCCTTCACCGGCCGGCTCGGGAGGGCCATCGCCACGGAGTTCGTCAAAGCGGCGGCCGGGCCGGACGCGCCGCCCCCGGCACCTTACCCCGTGCAGCGGGGGCTGACGGCGCCGATGAAGCAGGCGGGCGCAGCCGCGGGCGACTACCAACGGATGCAGGTGTGGGCGGGCCAGTCGGCGGCCATGGCCAGAGCCGTGCCGGCAAGCGAAATGGTGCGGGAGGTCTGGGAGAGCGCCTCGGCGCTGCTATGAGGGCCGTAAAATAGTATCAGCCGCTCGGGAGGAGGGCGTGCCTTAGAAGGCGCGCCCGTGACTATTCAGGTGGCAAACCTCTAGACCGATGTCTTCCTGGCCGGTGTGCCCGTCCTGGCCGCGGGTTAGGCTTTGGCTCCCCCTTTGCCCATCGCGTCACGCATAGCCTGATAGCCGGCGGCGTATTCCGAGACTGGGAGACGGGCCACGGTGCTCTCGACCACATCCAGCGCGAGGTCCGGCAGCGTCTTGAAACGGAGGCAGCCCTGGCCCATGTCCAGCTTCTTGCCGCTCTTCCCGTATTGCGCCTTGAACCACTCCAACAGCGCCGGCTGTCCGTAGAAGCAGATCATGTGCAGCGCCATGTAGGATTTCTGTGACGCCAGGCTGATCAGCGGGAGGGGCTGCTTGGGGTTGCCGCCATAGCCTGCCGGGTACGTGGCGAGCGGAACGAACCAGCTGATCATGCCGAACTGGATTCCTTCCTTGTATCCCGGTGGCAGGGCCCGGTTGATTCCCCGCCGGACTTCGTTCAATGCGTCACGGCGCTCCGCGGAGAGTGCGGCAAGGTATTCGGTCACGGTGGATGCTGGCATGGGCCAAGACTACCGTAACGGCTTTGACGGGGCAATTGTAATCTCAGACGCGCGCGTTTTGGCTAAACCAACAACTTCTCGTCGTCACAGTTCCGGCGGTCATTCATGCAACCTCGGTCATCAAATCCCGGAGGCGAGCGTCTTGCATGTGAGACTGGGCGGGCCACCCGAGGTCGGTGGCCCGCTCACCATTAGCCCAGCACGTCGAGAAAGACTGTTCGCAGTCGCGCCGTCAGATTTTTGGGTAACTCTTAGAATCATTAAGTACTTGACAGCCGCGGCTGGTTTAAATAGTATTCGGTCTCCGTTACTTAGAGCGCCCGATAAATTCTCATACTCCGGGGTTGTGATGCTCTCACTATCATGACGTTTTAGGTGTTAAGGATGCGGCCCCTTCGTACTGTGACGCGCCATCACCATCTCATGCTGACGAGGATGCTCGCCGTCTATTCGTCGCAGGGACGGCAATCAAAGTTTCAGGCTAAGTAGGAAGCCTCGCGCCCCCGACCGCGGGCGCGAGGCTTTTTAACAACAGGTTTCCCCCGCCGGCGTGGGCCGGAGATGCGTGGCCCTTACGCCCACATCCCGCGCGCACGCCGTGACACCGGCCGCCCCTCCCAGGCGTCACGCCGGTGCTAATGACAAACTAATGATGCGACTGAAAAGACTCCGCCCGGGGTGAATTTCGCTCGAAATTCACCCGGCGGGTCGGCAGGAGCTATGCGCCAAAATAAGCCTGCGGGCGTGCCCGTGTGTCCGAGCGTCTTTCGCATAGGCGCGGCCGGAAAACGGCGGCGCACCCGTTACCCACTCTAAACGCACAAGGGAGAAAGACATGAGAAAGGTAACCATCACTTTACTGACCCTAGTCGGACTGGCCTTGGCCTTCGGCCTGGCCGGGGGAGGCGCCTCGACCTTCATGTGGGCGGTTAAAGCTCAACAGGGGACGGCGGCGCCGGGCTCGATTGACGAGATGGTGCAGCAGGCGCTCGCGAGTGGTGAGTCTATCGTGACGACCCCGATGATGGTCACGCACGACGACGTGGAAGGCTTCGACGAGGCACACGCGAATCTGACGGCGGCGGCGGGGGCGGCGGCTACACCGACCCGAACCCGTGGAGGTACACGCCGACCTGTTACTACTTCTGGGACGCGGTGGATTACTACTACTGCTACGACGGCTGCCGCTACGCGTTCACCGTCTACTACCTGACCGACTCTTTCTGCTTCTAAAGGGAAGAGGGTGCAAGAAAATTTCACCTCGGAGGTTCTATCTGTTATGAACAGAAGCATGAGGAATAAAGCTTTCGCCCTCGCGGCGGTGGCCGTTCTCGCCGTGGCCGTGGTCGTCGCCGTCGGCTCCGGCGCGGCAAAGCATCGTGGCATCGCGGCGGCGTCGCTCGGCTCCGCGGCCGCGAGCCCCGCCCGCCCGGCCGCCACGCGCGACGACACGCGCCCGCTCAAGGAGAGGGCGAAAGGCGCCGGGCGATTCGTCGTGACTGAAAAGAGCCCCTCCCCCGCCTACCAGGGGCTGAACGAGTTGGCCGCCAACAGTTCCGCGGTCGTCATCGGAACGCCGCAGGATAACGTCTGCCGCCTGACGCCCGACGGGAGGAGCATCACGATTGACTACCGCGTGAGCGTCAGGCATTCCTATAAGGGCGGGCTCAAGGAGGGTGATACGATCACGCTCAGCCTGCCGGGCGGCGCGGCCGTCCTCGACGACGGGACGAGGGTCGAGGTGCAGACGCCGTGGTTCAAGAAGATGCAGGACGGCAAGACCTACGCGCTCTTTCTGAGCGACGGCGGCCGGGCGGACTTCAAGCCCACGGGCGGGCCGCAGGGCGTCTTCGAGATTCCCGTGACGAGGGAGAGCCGGGTCGTCAAGTCGCACAGCGGCGTTCAGGCCGACCCCATATGGGCCTACCACGAATGGACGTGTTCGCCTTCCTGAAAGAGGTTCGCAAAGCTGCCAGGCGGTAGCTCAGGCACACGACGATAAATGGGGACGGCCGCGCGGCCGTCCCCCGCGAAAGAGGGTGAGTATGTTTCGACTGACGAGACTGGCGGCGATTCACGGCCGGGCCATCGCACTGACCTGTGCCGCCTTCGCCTCCGCGGGCTGCGGCGGCGTGGGGGCGACGGGCGGCATTCCGGAGACGGCGACGCCCGCCGCCGCTCAGGCCGTGCCGCGCGATACGGTTATTACTTTGGAAAGGACGGAGTGTTTCGGAACCTGCCCGGTCTATAAGGTCTCCGTCTCGGCAGACGGGACTGTGACCTTCGATGGTAAGAAGAACGTCGAGAAGAAGGGCGTCGCCACGGGTAAGATTAACGAAGCGGAAGTCGGGAGGTTGGTCGCCGGGTTTGAAGCAGTTAACTATTTTTCCTTGAGGGACGCTTACACGCCTCGTTCGGGTAACTGCCCCGAAGTCGCGACTGACCTCCCCTCGGCCAACACGTCCATCACGACCGGCGGGAAGTCCAAAGCTGTACAGCACTATCACGGGTGCCGCGGATCGAAAGAAGAGTTGGAGGGTCTCACCGAGTTGGAGAACAAGATTGACGAGGCCGCCGACACCCGGCAGTGGGTAGGCAAGAGCCGACCGTAGGCTGATGACATGGTCTAATTAAACAGGACGCGATCCTCTCGCTAGAATAAGTGGATGAGAAAATACGATGATGAGTTCAAGCGCGAAGCTATAAGGAAGATTCACGACGGGCAGTCTGTAGCGAGCGTCGCACGCGAGTTGGGCTGTGCCGAGAGTTTACTCCACAACTGGAAGCGGCAGGCCGTCGAGGTCAGCTCCGAGGCCGAGCGTGAAGTCCTCGCCTTGCGGAGGAAACTGCGCGAGGTGGAGATGGAGCGCGACATATTAAAAAAGGCGGCGCTTATCTTCGGCAGAAGCGGGTAGTGCGCTACCGCTTCATTACGGACGAGAAGCCGAACTTTCCGGTGCGGCTGTTATGTCTTGTGATGCATGTGTCCGTGAGCGCCTATCACGCCTACGCGAGCGGTAAGAGCTACTCGCTCAGCCCGAAGAAGGCAGCGCTCGCCGCACAAGTCAAAGAGATATTTTATCTGCATCGCCGACGCTACGGCATCAGGCGCATCGCAGCGCACCTCAAGGCTCTGGGTCATCGAGCCGGACGCTGCGCGGTGCGGACACAGATGCGGCGGCAGGAGTTGCGCGCCATTCGCCCGCGCTCCTTTGTGCCGCGCACGACCGACTCACGCCGCACCGTGCGGCCCAGTCCGAACCTGCTACTCGACGCACAGCATGCGCCGCGCGGGCCGCGTGAGGTGATCGTTGGCGACATCACCTATCTGCCGTTGCAAACGGGTCGGTGGGGCTATCTGGCGACTTGGCAAGACAAGTTCACAAGGCGGGTTGTCGGCTGGGCGGTCGAGACGCGGATGACCGAGGAGTTGGCGACGAGGGCGTTTGAGAAAGCGATCAAAAGCGGCAGCGTCGAGAGTGGAACGATCATCCACACGGATCAGGGGAGCCAGTACATGTCGAACAAGTTTCGTGCGCTGTTGAAACAGATCGGATGCCGACAGAGCATGAGCCGGCGTGGCAACTGTTATGACAACGCGCAGGCCGAGAGCTTCTTCTCGCGCTACAAAGCCGAACTGCTGGAAGGCGGCCTGTTCGAGGACGTGAACCAAGCCAGAAGCGAGACCTTCAGTTACATCGAAGGCTATTACAACCGGGTGCGACGACATTCGGCGTTAGGTTATAAAACGCCGGAAGAGTTCGATCAAGAAATCAACCTCAAAAAGAAAGGGTCAGATAGCGAGAGCATCGTGTCCAGCAAAACTTGACCATGTCAAACTGTGGGGGAATGAGCACAAAGTATACCCGGTGCTGAATGACCGTCAAATGTAAGGAGTTGCCGGGGTAACAGTCTCTGCCGAACAGGCATCCCCTTCCTGTGAAATAGGGGCTAGAGTCTGTAGAGGGGGGAGCCTCTAGCCTTCCTAAGAGGGTCTAGTGCGTCGGTCGGGGATGGTGCTGGTTGGGGTGGGTGACTACCTCTCCGCAGACGTTGACGTGTGTCATCTCAGTGGCTTATTGTCACCCGGCACAGTGGTAGGGATTGCCCCACTCAAGGTAAGTCCTGCCGTTAACCCATAGCCGACTACGGACGCCCGCGCTTACCTCGTACACGAGCTTCCGACATCCCGACCATCCTAGCGTTCAGTCTTATCACTCCGGAGGTTTCACATGCTCACCGTCTTTTTTATCGTCCTCGCGGCTATTGCCATCGCTGCGGCAGCCTTCCTCTTCATAAGACTACAAAAACAGGTCGCCGTTTACCGCCAACTCGACGACACCCACCAGCAGCTCTCACGCGAGCACGAGGACTTTAAA
>JBJMGR010000057.1:0-3167 GCA_045807805.1 Pyrinomonadaceae bacterium
CGAGAAAGAGTCAATCAGAAAGACGCGCTCGGTCGGCTCTTTCGACTTCGATTTTTTAGGAGGCATTGATTCGATGATAAGGAATGACGACGGCGTGTGACAAGGCTTCGGGGCTACCCGGCCGAAAGTGATTTAACCACAGAGGCACAGAGGCACGGCATTTGGATTTAGCTGTGCCTCTATGCTTCTGTGGTTAATGCTGTCTTATGCCGCCCGACTTCAGGAAGAAGCGCGCGTGCACGGCCGGCTCGCTTTACGTACGCCGACGCACTCTCTCTCTGCTGGGTTCTGCGGCGCATGTGCCACACGCGGTCGCTCTTTGTGTTGCCCGCGCGCAACAGGAAGACTGCCGTCATATGCGCGGGCAATGAAAAGGGCGAGACTTTTCACCTCAAGTCGGGCGGCACAGACGTTGCCATCAATAAGAGCGTTCATACATCCTGCGCCTCTCGCGTTTCGGAGGCGGAAAAGGGTTCATCAATTCAGCCTTGATAAAACAGACCACACTCGCGACGGCCGTTGAGACGAGCGGGCTCGGGCTTCACACGGCCGTGCCTGTTCACCTACGCCTGCGGCCAGCGCCGCCGGACACGGGACACGTCTTCATACGGACTGACCTCGACGACTTCGAGATTCCCGCATCGGTTGAGTGCATCGCGCACTGCTCTTACGCGACGACGCTCATGCGAACGGGCGTCATGCTCTCGACCGTCGAGCACATTCTGTCGGCGCTGCGCGGCCTCGGCGTGGACAACGCCTACATAGAGGTGGACAACCTTGAGCTTCCAATCATGGACGGCTCGGCCGACGACTTCGCGGAGATGATTCTGAGGGCGGGCGTGGTCGGGCAGCCGGCGGCACGACGTGCGCTGCTCGTGCGAAGGCGCGTCGAAGTCGAGCAGGGCGAGCGCCGCGTCTCGGTCGAGCCGCACGAAGGTTGGGAGATAGACTGCACGATAGACTTCAGACACCCTCTCATAGGCGTGCAGCACATGCGCTTCGACGCGCTCGACGCGGACGCCTTCGTGCGCGAGATTTCGTCCGCGCGCACCTTCGGGTTTACGGAGGAGATAGATGCGCTCAGGCGCGCGAACCTCATACGCGGCGGCTCGCTCTCGAACGCGATTGTGCTGACGCCCGACGGGATGCTCAACGAGACGCCTCTGCGAAGCGCGGACGAGTTCGTGCGACATAAAATCCTCGACATCATTGGCGACCTCGCACTCTTAGGCATGCCCCTGCTCGGCCGCGTGCGCGCCGAGCGCAGCGGCCACATACTGCACGCGCAGATAATGTCGAAGCTCCTGCGCGACGAGTCCGCGTGGGAGATAGTTGACATGCCCGTCGGGGCGGCCCTCGCTTACGCTCGTTAAGGTAAAAGTAAAAAGGCAAAAGGCAAAAGTTAAGAAGGAGGATGAGAGCAAGCCTTAGTCTCATCCTCCTTCTTCTGAACAGCGCGGCTCTCATCAACCGTTGATGAGAGCCGCGCTGTCTTTGTCTTCCTTTTTGCCTTCTGCCTTTTTACTTTTGACTTCCGCGCGAGCGATTTACTTTTGCCTTCATCACTGCCAACGCGGTTTGACGTAGCGGACGGCCTTGAGTTCGGCTAGGGCCGAGAGCTTTTCGAGGGGCACGCGGCCGATGACGAGCTTAACCGACTGCGGGTCGAGTAGAAGCTCGAAGCCAAGCTCCTTTAACTGCGCGAGGACTTCGGGCGTCTTCTCGTTGAGCCAGATTATAACTTCAGCCTTGCCTTCGCTCACGAACTTCGACTCGCCCTCGCCCGGCTGCGCGTCGGGCGTCTTCAGGCGCTCGACTATGTTGAAGAGCGACACGTGCAGCTTCTTGCGAAGCGCGGCAGCCCTCTCCTCCTCCTTTACCTTCTCAGGGTCTTTCGGCAACACCGACGATTCGCTCTCGACGCGCACGACCTCGGCCGCGTCAACCTCCGTTTCGGTCTTCGCACTGATCAGCCCCGGAGCCGGAGTCGGCACCTGCATGGCGCCCGTGGGCGGCGCGGGCGCCCTGCCCACGGGAGGCAGCGAGTTGACCTGCGCGTTGAGCGTGACGGTCGGCGGGCTGTTCATGATGTACGCCACGTTGGCGCTGCGCTGGCCGACGAAGAACTGGGAGCCGAAGCCGGTCGGGCCGGAAGAGGGCTGGAAGTAGCCCAACTGATTGAGTGCGAGCGCGTTCTGCTCGGCCATGCCTTCCGGCAACTCGACGGGCACATCCACGCGGCGCGGCACGCCGCCGTCGGTCAGCGTCATCTCCTCGACGGCGACGAACGAAGTGAACTGCGTCATCAGTCCGTACTCTAGGCCGAGATTCGTCACGGCCTCGCGCAGGTCGTCGCGTATCTTCCCTGCCTGCGCGCCCGTGTAGTCCTGCGACATAAAATCTTCGACGCGCCGACGCGCCCAGAGAGTAGCGAGCACGTCGTGCTCCGTTTGCGACTCGGGGAGCGTGACGGCGATCTCACGCTCGAAGGCGTTGCTGCCCATGCGCCCCTTCAAGCGAATTGTCCCGCGTCCCGCGCCGGTGAAGCGGCCCGTCAGCACGACGGGCTTCGCGCCGAAGAGGTCAGGTATCGTCTTCGGGTAAACGTCCGCGACCGGAAGCCCGCCCCAGTCAATCGAGATGTCCGTGAGCAGAGGGTTGCGCACGCGCTCGTGGAAGCGTCGCGCGGCGGCCGAGCCATCGTCTTTGAGCGAGACGTACTCGACCTCGCCGCGCCCGTGCTCGGCCATCTGGTCGAGGAGGAAGTGGTTGACCGCGCCGCCTATGCCGAAGGAGAAGACGCGCGCGTTCGGGTGCTTCCGCACCTCTGAGATTATCTCCATGTCGTCGCCGACGTAGCCGTCGGTCATGAAGCAGACGACGCGCACGTGGCCCCGCGCGTCCGAAGGGTCGAGCGCCGCCTTGATGGCCTTCATCATCTCTGTGCCGCCGCCGCCCGAGCGCGACTCAAGGAAGCTCTTCGCCTTCTCAAGGTTCTCGGGCGTCGCGGGGACTGGCTCGTCGAAGAGGATGTGCGTGTCGCCCGCAAACGTGATGAGGTTGAAGGTGTCCTGCGGGTTAAGACCTTCGAGCGCGAGCTTCATCGTCTCCTTCGCCTTCTCGATGGGGAAGCCCGACATCGACCCCGACGTGTCGAGCACGAAGAC
>JBJMGR010000058.1:0-18591 GCA_045807805.1 Pyrinomonadaceae bacterium
CAACTGCCGTTCCACCTGCGGCCTTCGAGGCGCATCGAATCTTTTCGGACTTTTCGCGTTGCGGCGGGTGGAACGCGCGGCATTATATCCAAAAACTTGAATCCACGCGTTTAATTTTTCGTACGGCCTCGGCGGGAAGGCAAAAGTGAAAAGGCAAAAGGCAAAAAGTTAGGACGAGAGGCGGCAATACTCTGGCTCCGCTTCTCATATTTATTGATGACGTAAAAGCGGCGCGGCCTTCATCAAACGTTGATGAAGGCCGCGCCTCCGTCAGTCTTAACTTGTACCTTTTGCCTTTTACCTTCCCTTACTCGATGTGTTCGAGCAGGTGGCCGAGCTTCTGCTTCTTCGTTCGGAGATAGTTTGTGGATGGCTCGGCGGTCTCGACTTGGAGTGCGACGCGCTCGACGACGCGCAGGCCCGCCTCCTCCATTGCACGTAGCTTCAAGGGGTTGTTCGACATCATGCGGACTTTGCACAGGCCGAGGTCGAAGAGCACCTCGGCGCACTGCCTGTACTCGCGCAGGTCTACGGCGAAGCCTAGACGCTCGTTGGCCTCGACCGTGTCCGCGCCCTCGTCCTGCAAGGCGTATGCGCGAATCTTGTTGATGATGCCGATGCCGCGCCCCTCTTGGAGTTGATAGACGATTGCGCCGCGCCCCTCGCGCTCTATCAACTGCATCGCCGCGTGTAGCTGGCGTCCGCAGTCGCACTTGGTCGAGCCGAACACGTCGCCCGTCAGACACTGCGAGTGTATGCGCGCGAGCGTAGGCTCGTCGGGGCTCATGTCGCCCTTATAGAGGACGACGAACTCCTCTTCGCTCGTCTTCGAGCGATAGCCCGCGATGCGGAACTCGCCCACCTCCGTCGGCAGACGCGCCGCCGACACGCGCTCGACCGTCAGAGCCTGCCGAGCCCAGGGACAATCAAGAATCTCTTCTTCCTTTAGTTCAGTAGTCATTGAAAACCTCTCGCCGCGCCTTTTGCGCTCGCCCTTACAGTGTCGGGCGGTGCGTCGATAATACACGTGCTTTTTCGCGCGACGTTTGAGAAAGATTATAGGAGAGGCGATGCATGCGCCACAAGACGCGAGCGCGCGTCGAAGGCCGAGAACGCGCGCATGCTTCTCGCGGCCTTTAGCGCGCGCGCCTGATGGCGAGGTAGTTCGTCGTCAGAAAAATCTCACGGTGCTCGCCGTAGTATGCGATAGGGGCGAGTCCCTTCGGGACTATTCGGTAGATGTCGTAGTCGCCGGAGAGGAGCGTCCAGAAGTCGTAGAAGTATGTGCGAGAGTATATGTTCGCGGGGCCGAACTCGAACTGTATCATCGAGACGCGGCCCTCCGAGAGCATGCGGCCCGCGCCCCGAAGCACGGCCAACTCGTGCCCCTCAACGTCGAGCTTCAGGAAGTCTATGCGGCCGACGCCCTGCTCCTCGCAGAAGCGGTCGAGCGTCTGAACCTTCACGGCCTCGCTTGCGCTGACCTCGACGTTCAGAACCTGCGTCGGCAGCCGCCGGTCAATCGAAGAGATGAGCGACGCCTCCGCCCCCTCGACCGTGTAAGAGTAGAGCTCGACGGTCTTCTCCTCGTCGGAGAGGCCGAGGTTGAAGGGCCTGACCCGTCCCGCGGCCGAGACGTTGCGCGCAAGCTCTTCGTAGACGTGCGCCGACGGCTCGAAGGCGTAGACCTCCGCGGCGGGGACGTGCCGCCTCACCGTCAGAGAGTAGTCGCCGACGTTCGCGCCCACGTCGAAGACGACAGGGCCATCCACATTTCCACACGCGGGGCCGACGATGTTCGACAGCACCCACTCCTCGCCGCTCGTCTCTATCAGCCCGCCTCCGCCATAGTTCATTGCGAAGATGGAGAGCGTGTGCAGGCGTCCCCAGAGCGACTGTAGACGCGCGTGCTTCGTGCCCTCTCGGAAAAGAATTCTCTTCAGCAGCGCTGTCGCGCGGCCCTGCGACTGTTCCATGCGAGATGCCTGACCCTCCGGCTGACATCATAAGGTCTCGCGCTCACGAAAGGCCAACAGCGCCGCGCGTAAAAAATTTGCTTTGAAGCGCCCGCGTGCGCGCGCTAAGATGCGCGCGAGAAGAGAGGGCCGAACGGGACGTTCCGGACGGACGCCCCCTCTCGTGCACCAGCTTGCCCCGGCCATGAACCGCGATCCGGACGAAAACACTTTCACGGGCGACGTGCGCGCTCCGACGCGCGACGCGGTGCGCCACCCCGCGCTCGTCTTCCTTCGCGGGGAGCTTCTGGCCGCGCCCATCCCGCTCGAACGCGAGGAGGTGACTCTGGGGCGCGCGCTCGAAGCGGACGTGCGCGTCAACGACGCGCGGGCCTCGCGCATGCACGCGCGCATCACGGTCGAGCGCGATTCCCCGACGAACGAGGCGCGCTACCGCCTCACAGACCTCGGCTCGACCAACGGCACGCTCCTCAACGGCCAGCCGGTCAAAGACGCATACCTACGGGACGGCGACAAGATTACGGTCGGCGAGCACCTCATGCGCTTCGAGCTGCTCGACGACATAGACCGCGAGTACCAGCGTCAGATTCACCGGCTTCTCGCGCACGACGAGTTGACGGGACTGCTCACGAGCAAGTCCTTCTTCTCGGAGCTTCGGCGCGAGTCGGCGCGCGCGGAGGTCGAGAGTCTGCCCTTCTGCGTCCTGATGATGGACATAGACCACTTCAAGGTCGTCAACGACACGCACGGCCATCTGGTCGGGAGCCAGACGCTCGAAGAGGTCGGCGCGCTGATTACGCGTGCGCTGCGCGCGGGCGACGTGGCCGCGCGCTTCGGCGGCGAGGAGTTCGCGGCCTTCCTTCTGCACGCCGACTGCGCGCAGGGGTTGGTCGCGGCCGAGCGCGTGCGCGCCTCCATCGAGGCTCACGTCTTCTCCGCCGTGCGACGCGGCACGGCGAACGACGCGGGCGACACGCTCAGACTAACGATAAGCATCGGCGTCGCCGCCTATCCAGACGACGCGCGCGACCCCATCGAGCTGATCGAGTTGGCAGACACGGCCCTCTACCGCGCGAAGAACATGGGGCGCAACCGCGTCGTCGCCTACTGCGTCTCGCCGCCCGACCTCAAGCCCGGCGACGCCTCGAACCCGATGCCGCGCTAACGACGCCCGGACAATAATCTCGCGGCGCGTAAAGAATCTGCTATCACACGCGCATCCCTCTTAAGTCCCCGCGTAATTCCCTCAAAGAAGTTCTCCGGCGTGCGCACGCGCGTGCCCGCGACGAACAGGCCCTAAGCTAAGGCAAAGAGCAATCAGAACCGGGAGCGGTAGCGACCGGGTATCAAGCTCCGAGAGACATACGAATCTCGTAGCTTGATACCCGCTCGCTACCGCTCCCGGTTCTGATTTTTTGCAACCGCGGGGCGGGTGTCGCGTGTAAACGTCGGCCGGTGCGAGATTGGGCTGAAGTGGGCGTGCGCGAGGGCGGTCTTAACCTTCTACCTTTTGCCCTTTGCCTTTTGCCTTTTAGCTTCTCAGCGGGTTATTCTTCACGTCGTCGGTGAAGTCTCCCGACGGGCCGCCGCCGCACCCGCATTCTCTTCGGAAAGCGAAAGAGTAAGTGATCGCCAGACTCAACTTAGCAAGCGACCCGTTCCGCAATCGCACGCTGCCGTGGACGGTCGCGGTCGCCATCTCCGTCGTGTCGTTGGTCGCCATCGTCGCCACGCTCGCCTATTACCAGAAGGAGCGCGCCGAGGCCGACCTCTCCGAGCGCGCGGTGGCTGTCATGCGCTCGCAAAGCTCAGACCTCGAACGGCAGGCCGTCGAAATCAGGCAGACCATACCGCCCGAACAGCGCAAGACCTTAGAGGCCGCGCACGCGCTCGTCAGCCGCAAAGGCTTCTCATGGTCGCAACTCTTCTCAGACCTCGAAGGGGCTCTGCCGTTGGGCGTGCGCGTCCAGCGCATAAACGTCCGAGAGGTCGCGGAGGTCGGCGACCAGACGCGCGCCGACTTAGACCTCACCGTTCTCGGCAAGACGGCCACCGACGTGACCGGCATGATTACAGAGATGAACTCGGGCGGCACCTTCAACGCAGTCCCGCTCACCGAGAACGCGAAGTCGGGCCGCGGCGAGTCGGGCTATGAGTGGACTCTGCGCGTCTCATACGTGCAGCGACGACGCCGCGCACCCGAAGAGCCTTCGCGCGGCGAGGTGGGCGAGGCGCGCTTAAGCATGAACGGCGCGGGGGGCGTGACTAGAGTTGAGTAACGAAACGGCAGCCACGACCCCGCCGGGAGGCTCGCGCCCGAGTCTGCGCACGCGGCTCGGCGGCATGAGCGGCGCGCGCAGACGCGGCCAGCTCGGCGTGCCCGAGATAGCGGCGCTCGGCGTCGCGGCGCTTCTGCTGTTGACGGCCGTGCTCGCCTACCTCTTCCTGTACGCGCCGCAGCGCTCTCGAAAGCAGGCGCTCGAAGTGGAGCGCGAAGAACTACATCGGCGACTTCAGACTCAGCAGTCGAGCCTAGGCGAAGGTCAGGACACGCAGCAGCGCGTCGGCGAAATCCTCGCGAGCCTCAACCGCTTCGAGATCGACAATCTCGGCCAGTCTTCGAGCGGCACGAAGACCGTCATCGAGGAGATGAACCGGCTCATAGCCAAGAACGGCCTGCGCATCAGCGGCGGCGTCAGCTTCACGCAGTTGCAGGAGTCAGTGCCGGGCGCGGATCAGAACCAGTCGCAGCGGCGCGAGGAGGGCGCGCTGCGCGTCGTGCAGAGCGTATTCCCCGGCATAGGCGTCACGCTCACCGTCGAGGGCGCGTACCCGAACATGCGCCGCTTCATACGCGACATAGAGGCCGACCAGCAGTTCGTCGTCATAGACGCGGTCGAACTCGAAGGCGTCACCGACTCGAACGCGGCGGCGGCGTCGGCGGCGTCGGCGGCGGGCGTGGTTCCGCGTGGGCCTGTGGCCGCCGAAGTGCAGCCGGGCGTGCAAGCGCCTCCGATTCAAGCGACGCCTTCACGTGGCGCGCTCGTCAGCCTGCGCCTCGACATGGCCGCATACTTCCGCCGCGCGAACGTGCAGGCGGTGTCGTCGTCGCAGTGAGCCTAGCGGTCGCGGGAGTTTGAGAGAGGCGCCGCGCGTGCGGTCGCGAGTTGAAAGTCATGGCCCTGTTTGAAGGAAAGACACCTGCCGAGCGCAACAAGATGATCGCGGCCATCGCGATGCCTCTCATCGCGTTCATCTTCGTCGTGCGCATGCTCTTCTTCGGCGGCCCAGAGGGGCCGCGTAGCGCCGCGACGAACACGAACGGCAGGCGCCCAACGCAGCGCAACACTCAGCCCGCGAACTCGAACGCGCGAGGCGCGAACGCGACGGCCAACGGCACGAACCCGGAAGATAACACCGCGAGCGACACGATGCCCATCGTCTGCTGCGCGCCGCCTTCCGGGGGCTCGGACGTGGGGCGAAACATCTTCGCCTTCTACGAGAAGCCTGTGACGACGAAGGGGCCTGTGGAAGTGGTCATCCCGCCCGCAACGCCCGCACCCACGCCGCCCATCGTGCTCGCCTCGCTCTCGCCGCAGAGCGTCTTCGCCAAGACCGGCAACTTCACGCTCCAACTCTCCGGCGACAAGTTCGGCCCGGCCGACCGCGTCTACATAGAAGGGCAGGAGGTGCCGACGCAGTACCGCAGCATGCAGCAGTTGACGGCGACCGTTTCGTCATCGCTCATCGCGGGGCCGGGAACGCGCAACATCTTGGTTCGCACGCCCGACGGCAAGCTCTACTCAAACCCGCAGACGCTCAACGTCATGCAGCCGCCCGCGCCGACCTACACGTACGTCGGCTTCCTCAAGCGCGTGCGCGCCAACACGGCCGTGCTCAAGGATTCGAGGGGCGAACTCTACAGCGTGCGCGAGGGCGACATCGTCGAGGGGCGCTTCCGCGTCATGGAAATCTCTGAGCGCGGCGTGGACGTTGTGGACAAGGACTTGAACATCAAGCACACGATGCCCTACATCGCCTCGGGCAACAGCGGCAATCCGCTGCAAGGGCGCGCGCCCGGCTCCATACAGCCCCCGGCACCGCCCGGCGACGAGGGTGGCGACGACGAGCCACAGCAGTAATCGCATGAGCAAGAAGAGCAACACACTCGAACTCCTACGCCTCGCGCCTCACGCCTCGCGCGAGCGCGGCTACGCGCTGGTCGCGCTTCTCGCCGTAATGACCGTGCTCATGATCTCGATGATGGCCGCCGCGCCCTCCTTGCGCCAGCAGTCGCGCCGCGACCGCGAGCTGGAAGCGATAGCGCGCGGCGAAGAGGTCGCCGAGGCCATACGCAACTTCATGCACCTTGCGAAGAGGCCGCCGACCTCAATGGACGAGCTGCTCGAAGGCGCGCCCGTCGGGACGAAGAAGATTCAGGTGCTGCGCGAGAGCGCCTCACACGACCCGCTCAGCAAGAGCGGCGAGTGGAAGACGATAAAGATCAACGACCCCGCAATCGTCACCTTCATCCGCGACCTGACGAAGTACACGGACGGAAAGCCCCCCAACCCCACGACCGACCGCGACCCGACGATGACCTCGCTCGCGGGCCAACTGCCGCGCGTGACGAACATACTCGACATTGACTCGGGCGGCGGCGGCGGGCATTCCGACGGCGATGACGACTCCTCTAACAGCAACGGTCCCTTCATAGGCGTCGCCAGTCGCAGCCAGCGCGACTCCATCGTCACCTACTACGGCGTAGACCATCACGACGGCTGGGTCTTCACACCCTTCTACCGCTGAGCGCCAGCGCTCGTCTCTTAACACACACACCACATCGCGAAGGCGTCCGCGAAAATTTTTTCGCGCGTTGTGTAAGTGCGCGCGACCACCCGCACGCATGAAGAAAATTTTTCGCGCGAAAATTTTTTTCGTCTGCGCGCATTAAGTTATTGACATCCTTTTTTAATATGTTTATAAATCCCAACATGTTGTGCGCCATTCAGTCTAGGCCACAAGAGGAAATTCAGCACAGCATCTTGTGGTGAGCAACACCAAACCAGAAAAGGAGCAGGTACAGCTTATGGCAACTAAGAAAGCAGCTGGCAAAAAGGGCGGCGCCAAGGGCGGCGCTAAGGGCGGTGCTAAGGGCGGCGCTAAGGGCGGCGCGAAAAAGGGCGGGGCCAAGAAGGGCGGAGCCAAGAAGAGGTAACTTAGCCAGGGGAAGTACGCGCAACCTTCAACGGCGCACACAACACTCTTCGCCCGAGAGGGCGCTCAAGATGGACGGCGTTAGCATACGATGCGCGCCGTCCAAATTGTTTTTGAGCACTCAGCACTCGCGGCGCTCAACTTTAAGCCTCAATCACTCGTCTACGCTCTCTCACCTCGTCACGCACTTGCCCTCTCACATCTTGAAGCGGAAGATTGAAACGCATCTTGAAACCCGAAGTTGAAGCTGAACGCTGAGTGTCGAACACTATCGAATGATTCGAGTCGCGCTGGTCGAGCCCGAGATTCCGCCGAACACCGGCAACGTCGCGCGGCTGTGCGCGGCGACGCGCACGCCGCTGCACGTCGTCGGCGTGACGGGTTTCCGGCTCGACGACCGCGCGGTGCGTCGCGCGGGGCTCGACTACTGGCCCGAGGTCGAGATGCACCGACACCGTGACCTCGAAGTCTTGAAGGAGTCGCTTCCCGGCGCGCGTCTCCTATATTTGACGACGAAGGCCGAGGCGTCGTACGCCGAGTGGTCTTTCACCGATGAAGACTGTCTCGTCTTCGGCCCGGAGACGCGCGGCCTGCCGGAAGAACTCCTGCGCGCGAACTGGGGGCACTGTCTCACCATCCCAATGCTCAACCCGCGCGTGCGCAGCCTCAACCTCGCCACCTCCGTCGGCATAGTTCTTTATGAAGCCCTGCGGCAGACGGGCGCGCTCCGGCGCGGCGGCGGGTGACAGGCGCGCCGCCGCCGGGTTACAATTTCCTTTTAAATTCAGCCCGAAATTGACGACAGAGGGGCGGCGCGCGGGATTTCGCGTCGAGACGCGTGCGCGCCGTGGGGGTTTTACAGGAATGCACAAAGAGAGAGAAGACATACGCAACGTCGCGATCATCGCGCACGTTGACCACGGCAAGACGACGCTCGTCGACTCGATGCTCAAGCAGTCGGGGACGTGGCGTGAGAACGAGCAGCACGTCGACCGCGTGATGGACTCGATGGACTTGGAGCGCGAGCGCGGCATCACCATCATGGCGAAGAACACGTCCGTCCACTTCGGCGGCGTGAAGATAAACATACTCGACACGCCGGGCCACGCGGACTTCGGCGGCGAGGTCGAGCGCGTTCTGAAGATGGTTGACGGCGTGATGCTACTCGTGGACGCTGCCGAGGGGCCTCTGCCGCAGACGCGCTTCGTGCTGCGCAAGGCTCTTGAGGCGAAGCTGCCCGCGGTCGTCGTCGTCAACAAGATTGACCGGCAGGATGCGCGGCCCGAAGAGGTGGTCAACGAAATCTACGACCTCTTCATAGACCTCGACGCGACCGACGCACAGATAGACTTTCCCGTCCTCTACGCCGTGGCGCGCGACGGCGTCGCCAAGAAGGAACTCGCCGACGACTCGCGCACGCTCCGGCCGCTCTTCGAGGAGATAGTGCGCACCATACCGGCGCCGCGACAGTTGCGCGAAGACTCTCTGCAACTGCTCGTCGCGAACCTCGACTACAACGAGTACATCGGCCGCCTCGCCATCGGCCGAATCTTCTCGGGCGAGGTGGCACAGGGCGACACGGTCGCGGTCGTCAAGCGCGACCGCTCGACGGCGAAGGTGCGCGTCAAGGAGTTGTACGCGTTCGAGGGCTTGAAGCGCGCGTCAATCGAGCGCGCGTCGTTCGGAGAGATTGTCGCGCTCGCGGGCGTCGAAGGCATCGAGATAGGCGAGACGGTGACGAGCGCCGACAATCCGCGTCCGCTCCCCGTCATCGCGGTGGACGAACCGACCATCTCGATGATCTTCAGCGTCAACAACTCTCCGTTCGCGGGCACGGAAGGGAAGTACGTCACCTCACGCCAACTCAAGGAGCGGCTCGACCGCGAGCTTTTGAGTAACGTCGCTATCCGCGTCACCGAGACCGACTCGCCCGAGCAGTTCAAAGTCTCGGGGCGCGGCGAGCTTCAACTCTCGATTCTTATCGAGATGATGCGGCGCGAGGGCTACGAGCTACAGGTCTCGAAGCCGGAGGTCATCACGCGCTCCGAAGATGGGAAGACCTTAGAGCCCATCGAGCAGGTCGTCATTGACTGCCCCGAAGAGTTCATCGGCGTCGTCACCGAGGCGATGGGTCGCCGCAAGGGACAGATGACGAAGATGGTGAACCACGGCACGGGTCGCGTGCGGCTTGAGTTCGAGACGCCGTCGCGCGGGCTGATAGGCTTCCGCGGCGAGTTCCTGACGGAGACGAAGGGGACGGGACTTCTGAACACGATCTTCCTTCGCTGGGGCGAGTGGCAGGGGACTATGCGCGGGCGCTCGACCGGCTCTCTCGTCGCAGACCGCGCGGGCGACGCGACGACCTACGCGCTCTTCAACCTACAGGAGCGCGGGACGATGTTCATACGTCCCACGACGCGCGTCTACGAGGGGATGATAGTCGGCGAGAACGCGCGCTCCGTAGACCTCGACGTGAACATCGTGCGCGAGAAGAAGCTGACGAACATGCGCGCCGCGTCGGCCGACGAGGCGATGCGTCTCGTCCCCGTCAAGGAACAGTCGCTCGAACAGTCGCTCGAATTCATCTCCGACGACGAGCTGGTCGAGGTCACGCCGAAGTCAATACGCCTGCGCAAGCGCGTGCTCGCCGCGAACCAGCGGCCGAAGAGTAAGAAGGAATCCTAACGGAGAGGTGGCGACGTGAACGAGAGTGTCTGCTGGAACTGCGGCCATTCGCAGGGGCTTCACACCATCGCGGGCGGGTGCTCTTTCACGCCCGCGGGGGCGGAGCGTTGCGACTGCCCGCGCTACGAGGACAGCGAGTACTACGGCGAGCAGCGCAAGCGCGACACCTACACGCTCTCTGACAGGCGAAGGCTGAACCTGCGCCGCCGCACGCCGCGGTAAGGATGAGGGATAAAGGATGAAGGCCGCAAGGCGGAAGGATGAAAGGAAGGCCCCCTTTCATCCTTCTTCTGCTGATGAAGGATGAGGGGGTTGCTGTTCGGAACTGACTTCCGTCTTCACCTTGCCGTCTTCGTCCTTCTCTTCGTCTTCGGGTTCGTAGGTCTCGTAGCCTGTCGCGTCGTCGTAGTAGTAGCCGCCACGCTCGCGCGCGGGGCGCGACTCCGCGCCCCCGTTTGTTGTATCATCCCGCCGCTCTGTCACCTTCAGAAGTCTCCCTGAAAAGTTACCGCGAGTCTTACTCCGCGCCGCGGCACGGATTATAACGCCGAGTCGGCCCGGCCGGCAGACCCACACAAGAGGACTTTTAATGCGAGTAAGAATTCTCCGGCGCGCGTCCGCGTCCGTAGCGGTCGTAGCCGCGCTGCTCTTCCAACAGTCGTTCGCGCAGCAGCAGCAGCAGCCGTCGCCCGCGCAGCAGCGAGGGGTGCAGCGCCACTTCGAGCTTACCGTTGACAGCATCATGCGCGGGCCCGACCTCGTCGGCTATCAGCCCAACGGCGTCTACTGGTCGCAGGACAACTCGCGCGTCTACTTCCGCTGGAAGCGCGCGGGCGAGCCGCGCCTGAAGGAGCAGGACTTGTACGTCGTCGGCTCGGACGGCGCGGGCCTGCGCAGGTTGACGGAGGACGAGGCGCGGCAAGCGCCGCCCGCGACGGGCGAGCTTTCAAAGGACAGGACGTTGACGGTCTTCACGGACGAGGGCGACGTTTTTCTGTACGACCACGCGAAGGGCGAGCGGAGGCAGTTGACGCGGACGGTCGAGTCGGAGTCGAACGCGCACTTCACGCGCGACCAGAGAGGCGTCTACTTCACGCGCGCGAGCAACCTCTACCGCATGTCGCTCGACGGCGGCGCGCTCGAACAGCTCACGGACATACGCGTCGCGACGGCAGGAGCGGGCGCGGCGGGCGTCGCGCCGCAGCGCGCGGGCGGCGCGGCGGGCGAGAATCAGGAGTTCCTGCGCAAAGAGGAGCGGCGTCTCTTAGAGTCCGTGCGCGAGCGCGCCGAGCAGCGCGAGGAGCAGGAGAAGCAGAGGCGTGAGCGCGAACGGCGGCGGCCCTACTCAGTCCCGGCGGGTCAGGTCGTGACGAACCTCACGCTCTCGCCCGACGGCGCGTACGTCGTGATGAACGTGGGCGAGCAGGCTTCGGGCAAGAACACGATAGTCCCGAACTACGTGACGGAGTCGGGCTACACGGAGGACATACAGGGGCGCACGAAGGTCGGCGACACGCAGGGGCGCACGCGCATCGCGCTCGTATCGGTCGCGACGGGAGAGGTGAAGTGGGTCGAGCCGGGCTTTCGCGTCGAGGTCGCTCCGCGCGTGCAGACGCGCACCGAGCAGAACGCGACCGAGTCGGCGCAGCGCGAGCGCGGCGCGGAGACTCAGACGCAGTCCGGCCAGCAGCAATCTCAAGCACAAGGCTCGGCGCAGTCTCAACAGCAAGGACAGACGGGCGCGCAGTCTCAAACGCCGCCGCGCACGCAAGGCGCGCAGCAGCAGACCGAGGGCGCTGCGCGCGACCGGGACGTGCAGCTATTCCAGTTGCAGTGGTCTGAGGACGGGGCGCGCGCCGTGATGCTCGCGCGCGCGGCGGACAACAAGGATCGCTGGGTCTTGTCGCTCGACCCCGCGACGGCGAAGACGAAGATGCTCGCGCGCGTTCACGACGACGCGTGGGTCGGCGGCCCCGGCTCGTTCACCCTGGGCTGGCTCGCGGACAACCGCCGCGTCTACTTCGTCTCGGAGCGCGACGGCTGGGCGCATCTCTATTCAGTGAACACGGACGGCGGCGAGCCCACGCAGTTGACGCGAGGGTCGTTTGAAGTCTCCGACGTTCGGCTCTCGCGGGACAAGACGAAGTTCTACTTCACTTCGAGCGAGGGCAGCCTCTTCGAGCGGCACCTCTACACGATGGCCGTTGACGGCGGCGCGCGCACGCGCCTGACGACGATGCCCGGCAACAATCAGGCAGAGATTTCTCCGGACGAGCGTATGCTCGCCGTCGTGCGCTCCTACAGCAACCGCCCGCCCGAACTCTACCTGCAACCGAACCGCCCCGCGCCCGACACTCCGGCCATAGCCGCGCAATCGGCGGAAGTCAAACAGGTGACGACTTCGCCCACGCCTGAGTTCTTCGAGTACAACTGGACTGACCCGCCCATCGTCAACTTCCGCACGCGCGACGGCGCGACCGTCTACGGGCGACTCTACAAGCCCGCGGTCGCGCGCAAGGGTGGCCCCGCCGTCATCTTCGTCCACGGCGCGGGCTACCTTCAGGACGTGCACAAGTGGTGGTCTAGCTACTATCGCGAATACATGTTTCACCACCTGCTCGCCGAGCGCGGCTTCACGGTCTTGAGCATCGACTACCGTGGGAGCGCGGGCTATGGCCGCGACTGGCGCACGGGGATCTACCGTCACATGGGCGGCAAGGACTTGGACGATCACGTCGATGCCGTTCGCTACCTCGTCAACGAGCACGGAGTTGACCCGCGCCGCGTAGGCATCTACGGCGGCTCTTACGGCGGCTTCATAACCTTGATGGCGATGTTCACCACGCCCGACATCTTCGCGGCTGGCGCGGCGCTGCGACCCGTCACCGACTGGGCGCACTACAACCACCCATACACCTCGAACATACTCAACAACCCGCAGGACGACCCCGAAGCCTACCGCCTCAGCTCGCCCATATACTTCGCCGAAGGCTTGAAGGGCGCGCTGCTCATCTGCCACGGCATGGTGGATACGAACGTCAACTTTCAGGACTCCGTCCGCCTCGTCGAGCGGCTCATCGAGCTTCGCAAAGAGAACTGGCAGATAGCGCCCTACCCCGTCGAAGACCACACCTTCGACCGCGCCGACAGTTGGGCCGACGAGTACAAGCGCATACTCAGACTCTTCGACGAACAACTACACCCCGAAACGGGCGCGCAGCCTTCGGCTCAGGGCACGGGCAGGCGGCGCGGGAAGTAGACCCACAGGAAAGAGAGGACAGATTATGGGAACGCCGACGCGGTTGGACGTGAGGGTTATTGCGAAGGGCGGCAAGTATCTCGGTAACGACATCGGCGGCGCGCTCGTGACCGTTGAAGACGTTCGGACGGGCGAGCTTCTGGCGCGCGGGACGACGAGCGGCGGCTCCGGCGTGCAGACTCTCATGGAGATATGCGTGACGCGCTCGGAGGTCTTGACGGTTGCGGAGGCTTCGGTCTTCACGGCGACGCTCGACCTCGACGGGCCGCGCCTCGTCAAGGTGACGGCGTACGGGCCGCTCGCCGCGCGGCAGTCGGCGAACACCGTCTCGCTCACGCAGTGGGTCTATCCCGGCCGGAACATCAAGGGCGGCGAGAAGGGCGGCGGGCTCCTCTTGGAGATTCCGGGGCTCGTCGTTCAGGTCTTGAATCCTCCGACACACTGCATGCCCGCGAGCGTCCCGCCCGAGATAGAGATAAGGGTCAACGTGACGATGATGTGCGGCTGTCCCATCGCGCCGACGACCGACTGGAAGCCCGAAGAGTTCGAGGTGACGGCGGCAATCGAAGGAGAAGGGTACTCGGAAGAGTTTCCGCTCAAGTACGACGCGCACGCGCCCTTCAAAATGCCGAGCCAGTTCACACACATCTGGCCGGTGCCGAAGAACACGACGGGGCAGTTGCGGATATATGAGATAACCGTCTCGGCCTTTCAGCCAAAGACGGGCAACACGGGGGTGGACAGTGCGACCGTCATAATTCCCGCGGCATCCTCGCCGCACGGCTCGCAAAAGTTGAAGTGAGAGAATCACGCGCGCGACTCAAATCAGCGCGACTCGCTTCGACGCGTCGTTATCGAGAGCAAACAAATATGAGTCATCTGAAATCTCGCCTGCTGGCGATAGTCATCATCGTGGTCTTCGCCGGACTTATCTACTACAACTGGCACCAGCTAAACACCGAAGGGCGCTACTCGATGAAGCTCGCGGCGTTCGGCCCGGTCGGCGTCGTGGGCGGACTCTTCCTGCTTCTGTTTCCGGGGAAGGGCGGGAAGCCCGAGACGACAAGGGATAAGCTCATCGCGCTTCTCGTCTTCGCGGTCGGGCTCCTGTTGGGGTTGTATAACTGGTACTTGATGGACCCCGGCTTCTTCGGAAGATAGAGAGCGGAGGGTTGCACCGCGGGCAGGCCAACACGCGCTTGCGCGAGCTGGGGGATAGAGCCCGCGCTGACCGACTACATCGCCTGGCTCTGGTTCGGGAGGCCCGGCCCGAGTTGGCCCGAAGGATGAAGAGGCAGGGTTAGAGTTATATACTGAGAGAGAACGGATGGGCGAGCGGGAAGCGGGGGGCGTGTGAAGGCATGAAGGACTTGAGTGAACTACTGGATAGCAACAGGGCTTGGGCCGAGGGCATAAAGGCGCGCGAGCCCGACTTCTTTCATGAGCTGGCGCGGCAGCAGTCGCCGCGCTACCTCTGGATTGGGTGCTCTGACAGCCGCGTCCCCGCGAATCAACTGACGGGGCTCCGGCCCGGCGAGATGTTCGTACACCGCAACGTCGCGAACGTCGTCGTCCACACGGACTTCAACTGCCTTTCGGTCTTGCAGTTCGCCGTTGACTTCCTCAAGGTCGAGCACATCATCGTCTGCGGCCACTACGGCTGCGGCGGCGTGCAGGCCGCGATGAAGAACTTGCGGCTCGGCCTCATAGACAACTGGCTGCGCCACGTGCAGGACGTGATGCACGCGCACGCGGCGCAGCTCTCTTCAATCGAAGACGAGGCGGCGCGCCTCGATAGGCTGTGCGAGTTGAACGTCATAGAGCAGGTCTTGAACGTCAGCCGGACGACGATAATGCAGAGCGCCTGGGCGCGCGGGCAGGAGCTTTCCGTCCACGGCCTTGTATACGGAATCGGCGACGGGCTTCTGCGCGACCTGCGGATACGCGTCGGCGGCGGCGAGGGACTAACGCGTGCCTACGAAGAGGCCGTGCGCGCCTCCCCGTGAGATATAAGGTGCTCACGCGAAGGCACGCGCGAAGGCGAAGGGCAGCGAAGAGCTTGAAGTCTCGAATCTCAAATCTCAAGTTACAAGTCTTAATCTCAGTGTCGCTGTGTCTCGCGTCAACGTTAGCGCAGGGCGCGTCGGCGCAGAGTAGAGTGAAGGTGCGCGCGAAGGGTCATACCTCGCTCATCGTCACGGAGCGCGGGCGCGCGCACGCGCTCAACATCTCGAAGCAGATAGACGCCGTGCACATAGAGGACGCGTCCGCCCTCTTCCTCACGCGGAAGGACGGGTTCGTCTACCTGCTTCTCACCGTCTGCGGGCTGTCGAAGATGCCGCCCGACGACAGGCAGTGCGGGGCGGGGATAGAATGCAACCTCGTCTGGCTCAAGCTCGACGAGCGCTGGCGCGTGCAAGACTCGAAGGCGGAGCGCTACGAGTCTTGCTGGTCGCCCATAACTTCGGACGAAGGGCCGAAGGTCGCGGGCAGACTTCTGACGCTCCGATACGACGACCTGCGCGAGAATCTGCGTCACGAGGTGGCGTACGACGCGGACAATCCCGAGCGGGGGCTCAAGTCGATGACGCGGCCGCTGCCCGAACAGAATCGTTGAGTCCCGTCGTCAAAGCGAATCGTCAAAGCGAAGTCCGGGAAAAATTTTCTTACAGATGAGGAGAAGCCGATGAGAGTGTCTCGGAGGGCGGTCGCCGTGCTCGCCCTGCTGTCGTTCTTCACGCATGCCGCGAGGACGGACGCGCAGGAGCAGCCGAAGGGGCGCGGCATAACGCCGGAGGATTACTACGCGTTCGAGTTCGTCGGCGACCCGCATCTGTCGCCCGGCGGCCGTTGGGTCGCGTACGTCGTGACGACCGTTGACCAACGTCAGAATCGTCGGCTCTCGCAGATCTGGCTCGCCGCCACGGACGGCAGCCGACCGCCTCGACAGTTGACGACGAGCACGCAGTCATCCTCTTCGCCGCGCTGGTCGCCCGACGGGCGCACGCTCGCATTTCTCTCGTCGCGCCCCTCGAACGACCCCGCGCCTTCGCAAGGCCCCGCGCAGTCGTCGCCTCCGACTCAGACGAACGCGCAGGGCACGTCTCAGCCCGCGCAAGCGTCGCCGCAAGCTTCGGGCACGCCCGTGCCCGCGTCTTCGCCCGCAACGGCGGGCACGGCGACGACTCCCGGCGTTTCGAGCGCGCAGCAGACCGCCGCGGCCGACTCGCAGCCGCGCGCGCAGGTCTGGGCGCTCTCGCTCGAAGGCGGAGAGGCTCGCCGCGTCACGAATCTCAAGAACGGCGTCGGCAACTTCGACTGGTCGCCGGACTCGACGCGCCTCGTCGTCACGACGCGCACGGGGCCGAGCGATGCGAAGGCTCCTTCGAGCGACGTGCGGCACTACAAGCACACCTCTTACAAGTTCAACGACACGGGGTGGTTCGACGACAAGCGTTCGCACGTCTGGGTCGTCGAAGTTCAGACGGGTGCTGCGCGGCAGATAACTTCGGGCGACGAATGGAACGACTCAGACCCGCAGTGGTCGCCCGACTCGACGCGCATCGCCTTCGTCTCCGACCGCACCGGCAAGGCGTTTGACGAGAGCCGAAACACGGACGTGTGGGTCGTCCCGGCCGGGGGCGGCGCGCTCACGAAAATCTCCGACCACGACGAAGAGGACTCTTCCCCGCGCTGGTCGCCCGATGGAAAGCAGATAGCCTTCACGGGCCGCGTGCAGGAGCGCGACCACCCGAAAATCTACGTCGCACCCGCCACGGGCGGTGCGCCTTCGCGCAACGTCGCGCCCGAACTAGACCTCATCCCCTCGAACTTGACCTGGGCCGAAGGGGGCCGCGCACTCTACTTCGAGACGGGCGTACGCGGCGAGTATCAACTCTTCCGCGCGGACGTGCGCGACGGCAAGCTCAGGCAGGTGACGAAGGGGGCGCGCGCGATTCGCTTCGTTGACGTGGACGACTCGGTGCGCCGTCTCGTCTACGCCTCGAACGACTTCAAGCACATGGACGACCTCTACACCTCGGACCTCGACGGCTCGAACGAGCGGAAGTTGACGAACCTCAACGCGCGGCTCTGGCCGCAGCTACAACTCGCGGACGTTGAGCGCATGACGTACAAGGGCGCGGACGGATGGGACGTTGACGGCTTCATGGTCAAGCCTCTGGGATGGCGGGAGGGGAAGAAGTATCCGTTGGTCTTGAGCGTCCACGGAGGCCCCGCGGGTCAGTACGGCGTTGACTGGTACCAGGAGTTTCAGGTCTACGCCGCGCACGGGTGGGCCGTCTTCTTCTGCAACCCTCGCGGCTCGACCGGCTACGGGCAGAAGTTCGAGCGCGGCATCGAGGGCGAGTGGGGCCGCAACGACTACACGGACGTGATGAACGGAGTGGAGGCCGCGCTCGCTAAGTATCCGTGGATTGACCGCGAGCGTCTGGGCGTGACGGGCGGCTCCTACGGCGGCTACATGACGAACTGGATAGTCGGCCACACGAACATCTTCAAGGCCGCGGTCACCCTTCGCAGCGTCGTCAATTTCGTCAGCGACGAGGGCACGCGCGACGGAGCCTACGGACACAAGGAGGACTTCGACGGCGACCTCTTCGAGAAGTTCGACATGTACTGGGAGCGCTCGCCCTTGAAGTATGCCGCGAACGTCAAGACGCCCATACTCATACTCCACTCGGACAACGACTACCGCGTGCCGCTTGAGCAGGGCGAGCAGTGGTTCCGCGCGCTCAAGCACTACGGCGCGACGGCCGAGTTCGTAATCTTCCCGCGCGAGAACCACAACCTCACACGCACGGGCGAGCCCAGGCACCTCGTCGAGAGCCTCAACTGGCAGCTCTACTGGTTCGAGCGATACCTCGACGGCAACATGTCGGCCACGCCGCCGGACGCGAGATGAAAGGGAAGTGATGAGTGAAGAGTTTCAAGTTCCAAGTTGCAAGTTCAAAGTTTGAATACGCGTGCTCTTAACTTTGAACTTGCAACTTGGAACTTGAAACTTATGCCTCATCACTTGTCATGGATGTCTTTCGAGTTACCGAAGCTCTACCCCATCACCGACCGGCGGCTGTCGGGGCTGTCGCACGCCGAACAGGTCGCGCGTTTAATTGATGGAGGCGCGACCTTCATCCAACTCCGAGAGAAGCATCTGAGCCCGCGTGAGTTCTACGTCGAAGCTGAAGAGGCTTTGAGGGTCGCGCGTGCGCGCGGCGTTAAGTTGATAATCAACGACCGCGCGGACATCGCGCTCGCGCTCGGCGCGGACGGCGTGCATCTCGGGCAGGACGACATGCCGCCGGAGGCCGCGCGCTCTCTACTCGGCGGCGGCGCGGTCGTAGGCTTCTCCACTCACGGCGTCGAGCAGGCGATTGCGGCGGCGCGTCTGCCCGTTGACTACATCGCCGTCGGGCCGATCTTCAAGACCGCGTC